>JBBQAL010000004.1:0-52769 GCA_038316135.1 Candidatus Nanopelagicales bacterium
GTCGGCCCCACCGAAGCGGCCAACCTCGCCGTCCTCTGCCGACGCCACCACCGCCTCAAACACACCGCAGGATGGACCGTCACCCTCGACCCCACCGGAGTCATGACCTGGACCACCCCCACCGGACGCACCCACCAAACCGAACCCTGGCACTACACAGATCCCGATCCACCCCCCGAACTCGACGGTTAGTTGGGTTCTAGTGATCAACCGCGGGGCGAGACGTACCGGGCGCGCCACCTAGGATGCGCCCATGTCCAAACGCATTCTGACTGCCGTTGCGTGGCCATATGCCAACGGTCCGAGGCATATCGGTCACGTCTCGGGATTCGGCGTGCCCTCGGACGTATTCAGCCGCTACATGCGCATGTCCGGTCACGACGTTCTGATGGTGAGCGGGACGGACGAGCACGGAACACCGATTCAAGTCCAGGCAGATAAGGAAGGCGTCGGCGCGAAAGAGCTGGTCGATCGCTACAACCAGGTCATTGTCGAGGACCTGCAGGGCCTTGGCCTCAGCTACGACCTCTTCACCCGCACCACAACACGCAACCACGCCGAGGTCGTCCAGGAGATCTTCAAGCAGCTGGTGAAGAACGACTACGTCTTCAGCAAGCAGGCGATGGGCGCCATATCGCCGTCGACGGGCCGGACGCTGCCGGACCGCTACATCGAAGGAACGTGCCCCATCTGCCAGTACGACGGTGCGCGCGGCGACCAGTGTGACAACTGCGGCAACCAGCTCGATCCCATCGACCTCAAGAACCCGCGGTCGCGGATCAATGGCGAGACGCCGAAGTTTGTCGAGACGGAGCACTTCTTTCTCGACCTACCAGCGTTTACCGACTCGCTGCAGTCTTGGCTGGGAACCCGCACCGACTGGCGTCCCAACGTCCTGAAGTTCAGTGGAAACCTGATCGGAGAGTTGCAGCCGCGTGCGATCAGTCGCGATCTTGACTGGGGTGTTCGGATTCCGCTCGAGGGCTGGGAGGATCGCAACGACAAAAGGCTCTACGTCTGGTTTGACGCAGTGATTGGATACCTGTCAGCCTCCATCGAGTGGGCGCACCGCACGGGCGACGACGACGCCTGGCGCCGCTGGTGGCAAGATCCGGCGGCTCGTTCGTACTACTTCATGGGCAAAGACAACATCGTCTTCCACTCGGTCATCTGGCCGTCGATCCTGCTCGGGTACAACGGGCAGGGTGACAAGGGGGGAACCCCTGGGCGGCTTGGTGAGATGGGACTTCCCACCGAGGTTGTGTCCAGCGAGTACCTCACCATGGAAGGCCGCAAATTCTCGTCGTCCCGTCAGGTGGTCATCTATGTACGCGACTTCCTTGAGCGCTACGACGCCGACGCGCTTCGCTACTTCGTGGCCGCAGCTGGGCCCGAGAACCAGGATGCCGACTTCACTTGGTCTGAGTTCGTTCGGCGCAACAACGATGAACTGGTTGCGGGCTGGGGCAACTTGGTCAATCGCTCGGTGTCGATGGCGGCCAAGAACTTCGGCCACATCCCGCAGTCCGTCGACCCGACAGACGCCGACCGCGCCCTGCTGCAGACCGTGCGCGCCAGCTTCGGGACCGTTGGCGATCTGCTGGGCAAGTCGCGACAGAAGGCGGCGATCGTTGAGGCGATGCGAACTGTTGCCGAGGCCAACAAGTACATCTCAGACCAAGCGCCGTGGAAGCTCAAAGAGGATCCGGTGCGACAGGGCACGGTCTTGCACACCGCGCTCCAGGCCGTCCGTGACCTCAACACGATCCTGACGCCGTTCGTGCCGCACGCTGCGCAGAAGGTGCACGAGACCCTCGGAGGATCGGGTGTGTGGTCGGCGATGCCCGAGATCCGGTCCGTTTCAGAGCCAGGGAATGACGATTACAACGTCCTCATGGGGGACTACGCTTCGGCCTACGAGTCCGGGACACGCTGGGAATCGCAGCCGCTTGCCTCCGGTACGCCGTTGGCGCCACCCACACCGGTCTTCACCAAGCTCGATCCGGCGATCGCCGATGAGGAACTAGCCCGGCTGGCAGGCGAGGCATAGCCTGCCGCCATGACGCAGGAACCCAGCCGTTGGCACCCGCGGACGATCATTGAGCCGTTTCGGATCCACTCCGTCGAGCCGCTGCACCTCACGACCGAGGACCAGCGGCATGCCGCGATCGTGGGGGCTGGCTACAACCTCTTCAACCTCAGGGCGCAGGACGTCCTGATCGACCTGCTCACCGACTCCGGTACCGGCGCGATGTCGCGCGATCAGTGGGCCGCCATCCAGCGCGGGGATGAGTCGTATGCCGGTTCACCCTCCTGGTTCGTCTTCCGCGATGCGGTCCAGGACCTTTTTCCGTTCGAACACGTGATCCCGACTCATCAGGGACGCGCCGCTGAGCGGATCCTCTTCGAGGTACTCGGTGGTGAAGGCAAGGTGGTGCCCAACAACACCCACTTCGACACGACCAGGGCCAACGTTGAGGCGAGCGGAGCTACCGCTGTTGACCTCGTCATCGCAGAAGGCACGGACCCGGAGTCCGACCATCCGTTCAAGGGCAACATGGATGTTGCGGCGCTCGAAACGCTTCTTGCCGAACGCTCGGCTGACGTACCCGTCGTGATGATGACGATCACCAACAACTCCGGGGGAGGGCAACCGGTGTCGCTTGCGAACCTGCTCGCCGTCCGTGAGGTTTGCGACCGCTACGAGGTGCCACTGTTCCTCGATGCCTGCCGGTTCGCCGAGAACGCCTGGTTCATCCGCGAACGAGAAGCTGGCATGGGTGATCGTGACGTGCGCGATATCGTCCGTGAGATCGCGGCCGTTGCCGACGGAATGACGATGAGCGCGAAGAAGGACCCCATGGGCAACATCGGGGGATGGCTGGCCATGGACGACGACGCGCTCGCCGAGCAGTGCCGCAACCTGCTCATCCTCACCGAGGGCTTCCCCACCTACGGAGGGCTGGCCGGCCGCGATCTCGAGGCCCTCGCCCAAGGGCTGAGCGAAGCGATCGATCACGATTACCTCCGTTATCGGATCACGTCGACCGCCTACTTGGGGGAAGCGCTCGACCGGGCCGGGATCCCGGTCGTGATGCCGATCGGCGGCCACGCCGTCTACCTCGATGCACGCACTCTGCTCGCGCATCTTGATCCGATGCAGTACCCGGGTCAGTCGCTAGCCGTCGCGCTCTACGAGGTCGGTGGCGTCCGCGGTTGTGAGATTGGAACGGTGATGTTCGGCCGTCGGCCGGACGGGTCGGAGCAACCAGCGTCGATGGATCTCGTACGGCTCGCCATCCCTCGACGCACCTACACGCAAAGCCACATCGACTACGTGATCGAGGTGTGCGAAGAAGTAGCGCGGCGCGCGTCAGAGCTCCCCGGCTACCGCATCGTCGACCAGCCACAGATGTTGCGCCACTTCACCGCGTCCTTCGAACCTGTCGCTCCCTGATGCCGCACACCGACGGCCCAGCGCCGGAGCTCTTCACTCTCAGCGAGGTCACATTCGTCGCTCGTGAACGCCCGATTCTCGACCACGTCAGCGACCACATCCATGAAGGACATGTCACCGCGATCGTCGGTCCGAGCGGCTCCGGGAAGTCGACGTTGTTGCGGATGCTCAACCGGTTGGAGGAGCCGACATCGGGAAGCATTCACTTTCGCGGGGTTCCACTTCCGGAGCTTGACGTCCGCGATCTGCGTCGTCGGGTGGGAATGGTGGCGCAGCACCCGGCCATGCTCACCAGCCGGATCGACGACGAGGTCAGAGTCGGCAAGCCCGATCTCACCGATGGCGAGGTGGACAGCCTGCTCGCCCGGGTGGCACTGGTCCACATTGAGCGAGAACGACGCCCCGCAGACCTCTCGGGGGGTGAGCAGCAGCGGCTCGCGCTCGCGCGGGCCCTCGCGGTTGGCCCCGAGGTATTGCTGCTCGACGAGCCGACGAGCGCACTGGACCGTAAGGCAGCTGAGTCGGTGGACGCCGTGATCGCCAGTCTGGTCGGCCTCGGTCTGTCCGTCGTGCTGGTCAGCCACGACCTCGAGCGCGCCGCGGCCCTGACCCATGATGCGCTGGTTCTCGACAACGGGCGCTTGGTCGACCGTGGTGATCCCGCCCGGGTCACCTATCTCGAAGGAGGCTGACGATGGGGTCAACGACAGCGAACATCCCCACCTGGCTGGGTGTTGCCGCCTCCGCGTCGCTTGTGCTTATCGCCATTCTCATCTCGTGGCGAGAGCGCCTCGGGCTCGAGCGCGAGGTCGCGGTGGCAGCGGTGCGGGCGCTCGTTCAGCTCGCCCTTGTTGGTGCCTTGCTGCTGATCGTCTTCGATCGCGGCGGGCGGCTGGCAGCGTTCGGCTGGCTCGTCATCATGGTGGTCATCGCCGGCTTCGTCGCCGGTGGGCGAGCCCGGAGCATCCCGCAGGCTCGATCACATGCCTGGTGGGGCATCGGTGTCGCTGTGACGATGACGATGGGCCTCCTGCTTGCGCTCGGCACGATCGACGCGGTGCCTCGCGTTGTCATCCCTGTCGGAGGAATGGTGGTCAGCACTGCGATGGTGACGGCCGGACTTGGCCTGCAGCGCACCGCCGACGTTGTCGATGACCAGCGCGCCCGGATCGAAGCGAGGCTTGCCCTCGGTCTGTCGCCGCGCGAGGCATTTCTGGAGCCCTACCGCACCGCGATGCGGACGGCGCTCGTCCCCTCCGTCGACACCACCAAAGTGGTCGGGCTGATCTCACTCCCCGGCGCGATGACCGGGCTCATTTTGGCCGGTGTCGACCCCTGGGATGCGATTCGCTACCAGATCGTCGTCATGTACATGCTGCTCGGTGCGGCGTTCATGGCTGCTGTCATCTCGGCGAGGCTCGCGCAGCGATCACTGTTTGACGACGCCGAACGTCTGGTCCGCACCGTGCTCTGAGCGTGGCTCGAGCTGTCCAGACCGTTCGCCCTTTCGTGATCTGCCACGATGGGGTTATGTCCGATCCGTCCCCAGCGTCGCCTGAGCCCGGCGTCGGCAGTTGGCCGGAGCTGCCCGAGCCGCTCCCAAGCTCGGTCCCCGACAGTCACTGTCACCTGGACATCTCTTTCGACGTCGGCAAGCACGGCGCTGGGCTCTCGGTCGATGAGGCGCTACGGCTGGCGGCGGCTGTCGGGGTGACCAGAATCGTCCAGGTCGGCTACGACGTCGCGAGCTCGCGATTCGGCGTGGAAGTGGCGGCCAGGCACCGGCAGGTGGTCGCCGCTGTCGCCCTGCACCCGAACGAAGCTCCGCGGCTCGCCGCTTCCGGGACTTTCGACGAAGCGTTCGTCGAAATCCTGGCGCTAGCGGCCGACGAACGAGTGGTCGCGATCGGTGAGACCGGCCTTGACCATTTCCGCACCGGCCCGGACGGTCGGCATGCACAGGAGGAGTCGTTCCGGCGCCACATCGCGCTGGCCAAGGCACTAGGTAAGACGCTGGTCATCCACGATCGGGAAGCCCACGACGACGTCGTTCGTGTCCTCCATGAGGAGGGTGCCCCGGACCGCGTCGTCTTCCATTGCTTCTCGGGTGGGACAGAGCTGGCAGCCCAATGCTCCGAGCATGGCTGGTTCATGTCGTTCGCCGGGCCGGTCACGTTCAAGGCGAATGACCACCTTCGCGAGGCTCTCGCCGTCGCTCCGGCCGACCTCTTGCTGGTAGAGACCGACGCGCCCTTCTTGGCGCCGTTGCCGCACCGAGGTCGCCCCAATGCGTCGTACCTGATCCCAGTGACCCTGCGGGCGATGGCGCAGGTGAAGGGCGTCAGTATCGATGAGTTGGCTCGGACCGTCGCCGCCAACACCGAACGGGCCTTCGGGGCCTGGTAAGGCAGAGCAAGGCAGAGCAAGGCAGAACAAGGCAGGGGTCGAGGCTGGCTTGAGGCTCAAGTCTCGACGTGAGATTCACTCTTTTGGCGCGAGATTAACCCGGTTGGACGAAGGGCCTGGGGACGACGGTTCGCTCTTGGGGGTGCGCACCGCTAGCGTCGATCGGGTGTCTCGTCGACTGAAGGTCGTTCTTGAGGGTGCCCTGGTGGTGGCCCTCCTGCTTGGCGTCTCCGGATTCGCCCACAGCGACAACCGGGTCGACCTCAGTGTCGATGGTCAGACGGTGAGCGTCGAGACGCACGCCGACACTGTCGCCGAGCTGCTCGACGAGCAGGGTGTGGTGGTCACCGACCGCGACCTCGTCGAGCCCGATTCGGTCGCCTCGCTGGACGCGGTTCCGGTCGTCACGGTCCGGCACGCTCGGCAACTGCAGATCGTCATCGATGGCCAGCCGACCCAGATTTGGACGACCGAGCTCACCGTTGACGCCGCTCTCGACCAGTACGGCGTGCGGATGGCCGACGCCGAGTTCTCAGCATCACGAAGTGAGCGGCTCCCCCTCACCGGCGGTCGGGTCGGCGTCCAACTACCCGACCAGGTCACCGTGGTGCACGACCAACGGCGCACGACGGTGGTCACCACCGCTCAGTCGGTCGCTGCCCTCCTCCGCGAAGCCAGCGTCCGACTAGGCCGAGACGACCTGATCAACGTTGGTCTGGGTCGAGAGGTCGAGACCGGAATGCAAATCGTGGTCACGCGGGTCGACGCCAGCACAGTGCGCCGAGCCTTCACCATCGACCACGCTGTTGTGCGTCGAGCCGATCCGTCCCGTTATGAGGGCGTCGAGAAGACTCTGCAGCGGGGCCGTGACGGCCGCGGAGTGATCATCACCCGCGTTGTTCGGCACGATGGTGTCACCGTTCGGCAGCGTCAGCTCGACCGCAAGGTCACCCGCCAACCCGTGCGCCAGATCGTGATCTACGGCACCAAGGTTCGGCCCTTTTCTGCTCCGGCAACCGGAGCAGAGGGTCTCAACTGGGGTGCGCTGGCTGGGTGCGAGTCTGGGGGCAACCCGCGGGCCGTCAACCCTGCTGGGTATTACGGGCTTTACCAGTTCTCGCTCTCGACGTGGGCCACCGTCGGCGGGACGGGTAACCCAATTGATGCCACCCCGGACGAGCAGACCTACCGGGCTCAGATCCTCTATGAGCGCTCCGGCGCCGGCCAGTGGCCCGTCTGCGGCCCGCTGCTCTTCAGCTGAGGGCACACTGAGGGCCGTGACGAACTCCGGCGCCAATGCGCAGCTCCTTGGCGCCGCGGCGATTCGCCAGCTGGCCGAAGCGCTCAACTTGCGTCCGGCCAAACGCTGGGGTCAGAACTTCGTGGTCGACGCGAACACGGTTCGACGCATCGTGCGCCTGGCCGGGATCGGCCCCGATGAGGTGGTGGTCGAGGTCGGCCCCGGTCTCGGCTCGCTGACCCTGGGGCTGCTCGAGACCGGAGCGCGGGTGCTGGCGGTTGAGATCGACACGACGCTGGCCGAGGCCCTGCCGGCCACCGTCGGCACCTATCTGCCGGCGGCAGCGGACCGGCTCACCGTGATTGGCGCCGATGCACTGCAGCTCACCGAGCTTCCAGCCGCACCCGACGCGTTTGTCGCCAACCTCCCGTACAACGTGGCGGTGCCGGTCATCTTGCATCTGTTGGCCCAGTTCCCCTCGCTCGACCACGGTTTGGTCATGGTGCAGTGGGAGGTCGCTGAGCGATTGGCCGCACCACCGGGAAGCCGAACGTATGGGGTCCCGAGCGTCAAGGCCGCCTGGTACGCCGACGTGACCCGGCAGGGCCGCGTCCCCCGCACGGTTTTCTGGCCAGTCCCTAACGTCGATTCGGGGCTGGTTGGCTTCCGAAGGCATCCGCCTCCCGAGACCAGCGCATCCCGCGAAGAGGTTTTTGCCTGTATCGATGCCGCCTTCGCGCAGCGGCGCAAGAGCCTGCGGTCGGCCCTGGCACGTTGGGCCGGTGGTGTTGAAGCCGCCGATGCAACCCTGCGTACGGCCGGTATCGATCCCTCGCTGCGAGGCGAACGCCTCGACATCGTGGCCTTTGCGGCTATCGCTGAGCATCGTCGCGATGCGGGTGGGTGATGGATGCTGACAGACTGGCCCGGTTCGATCGGTGCGACGGCCTGGCGACGAGAGGATGTGACGGGTGAGTCCGGTAACGGTGCGGGTGCCCGCGAAGGTGAACCTGCAACTTGTTGTCGGATCCGAGCGTGCTGACGGGTTTCACGATGTGGCAACGGTCTACCACGCGGTTTCGCTCTTTGACGACGTCACAGCGTTGCCCGGTGACCACCTCACCGTCAGCGTCGAGGGCGAAGGTGCTGAAACGGTGCCTACCGACGACTCCAACCTGGCGGTAGTCGCGGCGCGTGCGCTCGCCGACCACCTGGGGATCGAGCCGCACGCCCACTTGCACGTCCATAAGTCGATCCCGGTGGCTGCCGGCATGGCTGGTGGCAGTGCGGACGCTGCCGGTGCACTGCTGGCTCTGGACCGACTCTGGGATGCCGGGCTCGATCGGGGCGAGCTCGTCGAGCTGGCTGCCGGAGTCGGAAGCGATGTGCCGTTCGCCCTGGTCGGGCACACCGCCATGGGCCTGGGACGCGGTGAGAAGCTGACGCCGGTGCTGGCTCGCGGGCACTTCCACTGGGTTTTTGCCTTCCCGGAGACTGGACTGCCGACACCGGAGGTCTACACCGAACTCGACCGGTTGCGGGCAACATCAGTGCTCCCTGAACCCCGGGTATCGGATGCGCTGATGAGTGCTCTGCGGGCCGGAAACGCCGCTGCGCTAGGAGCGGCGCTCGGCAACGACCTGCAACGTGCCGCAGTCTCGCTGCGGCCGGGTCTGGCCATGACCCTCGATGTCGGTGACGAGTACGGGGCGCTCGGAGCCTTGGTGTCCGGCTCTGGTCCCACCTGCGCTTTCCTCGCCCGCGATGAAGAACACGCTCTCGACTTGGCTGTCGCGCTCACTGCCTCAGGGACGTGCCGGACGGTTACCTCCGCAGTGGGTCCGGTCGGCGGGGCTCGGGTCGTGGACGCGTGAGCTCGTCCGCGGTCGTTTCCCTGGAGTGGGGCCCTCAGGGCCTCCGCATGTTGTCCGAGACCTGCGAGTGCGTCGTACTCGTCGATGTGTTCTCGTTCTCGACGTCGGTCGCCGTTGCCGTCTCGCGTGGCGCAGCGGTCTGGCCGCACACGGGTCATGAGCGCGCCGAAGAACTGGCCAGGGCGATCGGGGCGACGTTGGTCCGCGGCAGGAACATGCGTGAAGGACGGACGATGTCGCCGGCCAGCCTGCTCGGTGTCCAGGACGGTGAGCGACTGATCATGCCGTCTGACAACGGATCGGTCATCTCGCACGCTGCCCTCATGTCGGGACTGACGGTTGTCGCCGGGTCGCTGCGCAATGCGTCGGCTGTTGCGCGTTGGCTCTCCGGACGGTTCGCCACTATCGGCCTCGTACCAGCTGGGGAAGAGTGGCCAGACGGTGCCATGCGGGTCTGCTATGAGGACCTCATCGGAGCTGGTGCGATCGCAGCTGGGATGGCCGACCTGGGTGGCGAGACCCGCATGACTCCGGAGGTGCTGGCAGCCGCCGCGGCGTTCCGAGCGCGAGCCTCCCTGGTCGAGGTTCCTTCGGGACGCGAGCTCGTCGAGCGCGGGTTTGCCGAGGACGTACGGCTGGCCGAGGAGGTCGACTCCGACGACGTTGTTCCGTTGTTGCGCAACGGACGCTACGTGGCGGCCGACTGACCGGCGCGTCGTAGCTGACGGGTCAGTGTGGGCCGGGGTGGTCGAACGGCATCAGAACGCGACGCAGCAGGGAGGCGAGCAAATCGGCGTCTTCACCCCCGAGCTCAGCCAGGATGTTCCGCTCATGGGCCAGGAGGTCGATCAGGGCGGCGTCGACCTTGGCGGCGCCTGCGTCGGTGAGCTGCACCATCACGCTGCGTCGGTCGTCCAGCGATGGATGGCGCTCCACCAGTCCGCGCGCCGCGAGCCGGTCGATCCGATTGGTCATGGTGCCGGATGTGACGAGCGTCTGCTGAAGCAGCCGGCCAGGGGCGAGGCGGTACGGCTCACCTGATCGGCGAAGGGCCGCGAGAACATCAAACTCCCAGCCCTCCAGGCCGTGGCGGCTGAAGGCCTGGCCCCTGGCCCTGTCTAGGTGACGGGCTAGGCGCGTAACCCGGCTCAGCACCTCGAGCGGTGCGACATCCAGATCGGGGCGTTCGCGACGCCATGCGGCAACAAGGTCGTCGACCTCATCGCCCCCAGTTGGGGCGGTCTCACCTTGGGTCACGAGTTCGGATCGATCCCAAACCAGCTGCCAACCTCGTTCTTCATGCACTGGTCGTACTGGGCCTGGGTAGTCGAGTTGAGCTGACAGACCTTGTCGGCATCGTCACTTTTCGAAATCAGCAAGAGGAAGCCGATGCTCACAATGATCCCCACGATCAAAGCAAGAATGCTGATGATCGTGCCAGCGATTGCAAGCCCTGCCGGGCGGCCAGCCTTCTTCGCCGCAACCCAGGCAATGATCCCGAGGATCAGGGCAATGACGGCCACGCCAACATCGACGAACGGGAACCAGAACAACACAAGTGCGACGATCGAGACGATGAAGGCAATGATGGACAGTGCCCCGGCTCCTTGTTTGGGAGCTTGGCCCCCTGGGTAGCCGGCGGCCGGATAGGTCGGGGCCGGGTAGCCAGCTGGTGGAGGCGGTGGGTACCCGCCGGGGGGTGGGGGGACCGATGGCGGAGGGACTGGAGGGACACCGGCAGGTGGTGGTGGTGGAAATCCTCCAGCAGGAGGAACGGCGTACGGGTCTTGGGGAGTCTGATCGCTCATGTGGAGCACGCTAGTGCGTGCAACTGGGCTGGGAAAGCAGCGACATCCGGCGTCGCAGAGCCGGACCTACTCATCGGTGGACAGCTTCGGCTTTGCCTCAAGCCCCCTCAGTCCGTTCCAACTGAGATTGACCAGGTGTGCGGCGACGTCTGCCTTCTTCGGCTTGCGCACGTCGACCCACCACTGCCCGGTCAGGGCCACCATTCCCACCAACATCTGGGAGTACATCGGGGCGAACTTCGCGTCGAGGCCCCTCGCCTTGAACTCAGCAGCGACCAGGTGTTCGACCTGACCGGCGATGTCGACGATCAGGCTGGCGAACGTTCCCGTCGACTGTGCGACCGGTGAGTCACGCACCAGGATGCGAAAACCGTCGGTGTCCTGCTCGATGTAGGTCAGCAGAGCGAGCGCTGCTTGCTCCAGCAGCCGCCGAGGATGGTCTTCGGTCAGCGCTCCATCCACCATGCCCAGGAGTTTTTGCATCTCCCGGTCGACGATGACGGCGTAGAGGCCTTCCTTGCCCCCGAAGTGTTCGTAGACGACCGGTTTGGAGACTCCGGCCTTCGCGGCGATCTCCTCCACCGATGTGGCCTCGAACCCGCGTTCGGCGAACAGCGAGCGACCGACTTCGAGCAGTTGCTCGCGGCGGGCAGCACTGGTCATCCGGGAGCGTCGCCGCTCCTGGGGTTGTTCGCTCACGACGCCCGGCGGGCGTCGATCCGGTCAGCCTTGGGCCAGCGCACATCCCACGCCCAGCCGGCCTTTTCCATCCAGGCGATGAGCCGGGCGCTGATGTCGATCTGGCCTTTCTCGACGCCATGCCTGGCGCACGTCGGGTCGGCGTGGTGCAGGTTGTGCCAGCTCTCCCCGAACGAGGGGATCGCTAACCACCACACGTTGCCGGAGCGGTCACGTGACTTGAACGGTTGGTTGCCCATCACGTGGCAGATCGAGTTGATCGACCAGGTGATGTGGTGCACCAAGGCGATGCGCACGAAGCCACCCCAGAAGAGACCGGTGAGGAATCCCCACCACGACCAGGTCAGGAGCGCGCCGAGCACCGCAGGCAGGAAGACTGACGCGACGACGATCCATCCGAAGTTGTTCGACACCCGGCGCATGGCTGGGTCATCCATGAGGTCGGGTGCGTATTTGCGTCGTGAGGTCTGTTCGACGTCGAAGAACCAACCCATGTGTGCGAAGAAGAGTCCCTTGAGCAATGCGGGAAGTGACTCGCCGAACCGCCACGGTGAGTGAGGGTCCCCGTCCTTGTCGCTGAAGGCGTGGTGCTTGCGGTGGTCGGCGACCCAACGGTCGAGGGGGCCCTCGATGGCCAGGCTGCCGGCCACGGCCATCATGACGCGCACCCACGGTTTGGCTTTGAAGGCGCCATGGGTGAAGTAACGGTGGAAGCCAACAGTGATACCGGCCGCGCTGATCGAGTAGAAGATGACGAGGAGAGCGATGTCGACCGGCCCGACGAACCCGCCCCATGCCAGGGGGATGGCCAGCACGACGGCCAGAAGCGGAACGATGATGAAGTAGTAGAGCCAGAACCGGTGAACCGCGTTCTGGCTCTCCGGTGCATCGATCGCTGAAGGGTCGGGCGGTGGGTTGTGAAGGTCGGCAAGCTCAGCTGTCACAAGGTCTCCTTTTCAAGTTACGCCACCGTAACCTACGGTTCCGTAACTTGTCCACCGTGGCGCTGTGCCACGGGTGGTGTTGGCTGGTTAGGCTTGCGCCCGACTCCGTTCCCGGGTCGTCTAAGGGCAGGACAACGGGTTTTGGTCCCGTGAATGGGGGTTCGAATCCTCCCCCGGGAGCCCACTCATGCACGGCGGGCTCTTTTCGCCTCTGACTCCTGGGTATCCTGCGCTCGGCTCTACTGCCCGAGCCGCCGTCCCTCGCCAGGAGCCAGCCGCTGTGACCCTGAGCCGCCCGGCCGCCGTGATCGTTCTCGCCGCAGGTGAGGGCACCCGGATGAAGTCGAGCACCGCGAAGGTGCTGCATATGTTCCTCGGACGGAGCCTGCTCGGGCATGTGCTCACCGCTACTGAGCCGCTGCAAGCAGATCACACGGTTGTCATCGTTGGGCACGACCGGGAAGCCGTCACCGCCCACCTCTCCGAGATTGAACCGACGGCTGGCGTCGTCGTGCAGGCCGAGCAGAACGGAACTGGTCACGCGGTCCGCATCGCTCTTGACGAGCTGCCCGACCTGTCAGGAACAGTCATCGTGGTGTGCGGGGATACACCCCTCCTCACCTCCGACACCCTCGGCAGGCTCGCGGCTCAGCACGATGAACAGGGGTCTTCGGCTACGGTCTTGACCGCGCGATTGGCCAACCCCACCGGCTACGGACGAATCGTTCGCGGCTCCGACGGCAGCGTCCTGGCCATCGTCGAGCACCGGGACGCCGACCCGCAGACACTCCAGATCGACGAGATCAACTCTGGGATCTACGCGTTCGAGGCGGCCGTGCTGCGTTCGGCCCTGAGTCAGGTGTCGACCGACAACAGCCAGGGCGAGGAGTACCTGACCGATGTCATTGGAGTCCTGGTGGCGGGTGGCGCACGGGTTGACGCCGTAGTCGTCGATGACGCGCGCGAAGTCATGGGTGTCAACGATCGGGTGCAGCTGGCCGAAGCGCGTTCGGTGATGCGTCACCGCATCAACGAGGGGTGGATGCGGGCCGGCGTCAGCATCATCGATCCCGAAAGCACCATGATCGGGGTTGGCGTCATCCTGGAGGCCGACGCGATCATCCATCCGTGGACGCTGCTGGAAGGAACCACCTCGGTGGCGGCCGGTGCCCAGGTGGGGCCAGGGTCACAGATCATCGACTCAACGATCGGGCCCGACGCGACCGTGCGGTTCACGACGGCCGACCGCGTCATCATCGGTCCCGGTGCCAGCGTTGGTCCCTACACGTACCTACGGCCCGGCACCGAGCTCGGTGCCGGTGCCAGGGCTGGTGCCTTCGTCGAGGCCAAGAACGCCCAAGTCGGTGAAGGATCGAAGATCCCGCACCTGTCGTACGTCGGCGACGCAGAGATTGGCGTCGGCTCGAACATCGGTGCGGCCACTGTGGTCGTCAACTACGACGGTGTCGCCAAGCATCGAACGGTCATCGGCGATCATGTGCGGATCGGGAGCGACACGATGCTGGTGGCTCCGGTCACCATCGGCGATGGTGCCTATACCGCTGCAGGGTCAGTAATCACCGACGATGTTCCCGCCGGTGCCATGGGTGTCGGGCGAGCCAGGCAGCGAACGATTCGAGACTGGGTGCTGCGCAAGCGCAGTGGTTCGGCGTCGGCGCAAGCCGCCGAGCGGGCTCAGCGGGCCGCTGGAGGCCAGCCCACCGATGACACAGCACCGCCGACAGGAGAGAATGCGGTAGCTGGAACAGGCGACGGTGGCGACGAACCGGAAGGCACTGGCTCATGATCGAGTCCACGAACTCAAAGAAGCTCATGCTGTTCTCCGGTCGCGGGCATCCCGAGCTCGCTGATCACGTTGCTCGCGAGCTCGACACCGAACTGACGCCAACGTCCCTCTTCGACTTTGCCAACGGTGAGATCTTCGTGCGCTACGAAGAGTCGGTCCGTGGGTCGGACGCCTTTGTCATCCAGTCGCACACAACACCGGTGAACACCTGGATCATGGAGCAGCTGATCATGGTCGATGCGCTCAAGCGGGCGTCGGCCAAGCGCATCACGGTCGTGGCTCCGTTCTACGGTTACGGCCGCCAGGACAAGAAGCACCGTGGTCGCGAGCCGATCTCGGCGCGGCTGATGGCCGACCTCTTCAAGACGGCCGGTGCCGACCGGCTTATGGCCGTCGATCTGCACACCTCGCAGATCCAGGGGTTCTTCGACGGGCCGGTCGACCACCTCTTCGCACTCGAAACGTTGGCGCACTATGTTGCCAGCCGGGTCGCCGACCGTTCCAGGATCACCGTGGTCTCACCGGACGCAGGACGCGTCCGAGTCGCCGAGCGCTGGACCGACCGGCTGGGCAGCCCTCTGGCGATCATCCACAAGCGGCGCGACCCAGACGTCCCGAACGAGGTGAAGGTCTTCGAGGTCGTCGGTGACGTCAAGGGGCGGATCTGCGTTTTGGTCGACGACATGATCGATACCGGAGGCACGATCGTGAAGGCGGCAGAGACCCTCTTCGACCAAGGCGCATCCGAGGTCATCGTCACCGCTACGCACGGGATCTTCAGCGGGCCGGCGATCGACCGGCTGAAGAACAGCCGGGTCTCTGAAGTTGTGGTCACCGACACACTTCCCATCGCCGAGGAAATGCGCTTCGACAAGTTGACCGTCCTTCCGATCGCCCCCATGTTGGCGCGCGCCATCCGCGAGGTCTTCGACGATGGATCGGTCACCAGCCTTTTCGACGGCAACGCCTAGCCCTTTCGGCGCGGGTCGCTGCTCGGCCCACCTTTTCCCCCACTCGGGCTAGTGCCCGTACGGCGTAGTCCGATTTGACCCACCCAGTCGGCTCAACTCCGAGCCGATGGCGTCAAGGCCTACGCGTTCCTCCCCGATGTGCCGTTAGACGCACAGCAGGGAGCAGCCGAATGACTCGCACCACCCCTCGTCCCTACACCCGAGTTGCCGGGGTCACTCTCGCGCTCGCCCTCACCGCTGGCCTAGGGGTCGCGGCGATGGTCGTGCCGTCATCTGCTGCGCCGGTCGGGGCGTCAGACGCCGTGAACCGCACGACGCTGGGCATCAACCTGATCAAGAACTCCGGATTCGCCGACGGTTTCTCGAGCTGGGCGCGGTCCAAGGGCAACGGTGGAGCTCTGGAGATCTCATCCGGCGGCGTATGGGGCAGCCGGCAGTCGGCTGCGATGCGGACCAAGCAATACCGCACCACGCACCTGCGGGACGAACGGTTGACCGCTCCACACTCGGTCCAAGGCGTTGAGTACCAGGCGTCGGCCTGGGTACGGGCAACCGGACGGCCGGTCAAGGGTGTCTTCGAGCTCTACGAGTGGAAGCAGAACGCGGTCGTCGCGGAACACCGTGAATCCTTCACAGCCCGACGCGACACGTGGCGTCGGGTCACTTTCGTCGCGCGAGCCCAGCAGGACAACAGCGCTCTTCAGCTGTCGCTAACCGCACACCACATCGGCGACGGCCACGGTCTGAAGGTGGACCGCATCCGCCTGCAGAAGGTGATCGGATCGGTGCCATCGCCCACTCCGTCCCCGACTTCGAGCCCCACCGTGACAGCGACTCCCACAGCGACGCCGACAGCGACGCCGACCTCCACGGCAACCGCGCCGCCGCCCAGTCCGACTGGTGACACGCTCTTCGGAGCCAGCGTCTACGAGAACGGGCGCAGCTGGCCTCAGGCAGTTGCCGACTCGAACGCGACCTACGGGGGGATGGAGGTTGTTCGGGTCTTTTACCCGGGTCTGCCGAGCGCCTGGCCGGGTCGAGCCGGTCAGGTGGGTGGCCCCATCGTCGTGTCGTTCAAGGCCAACCCGGCCGACATCGTCTCCGGAACGCACGATGCCTACCTATCCAACTGGTTCGCGACAGCGCCCAAGGGTCGCGACATCTGGTGGACGTACTGGCACGAGCCGGAGGACGACGTCGAGGACGGTTCCTTCACCGCACAGCAGTGGCGCGATGCCTACCGACACATCGCGGGACTCGCCAACGCCGTTAACAATCCGCGGCTCTACAACACCGTGATCTTGATGTGCTGGACGGTCAACCCGCGTTCGGGACGCACCTTTGAAGACTACTTCCCCGGTAGCGATGTCGTGGAGGCTTTGGCCTGGGACTGCTACAGCTTCGCGAGCTCGACCAGCCCTTACGCAAAGCCGGAGGACATCTACGGTCGCGCACTGGCCACGACTCGCAGCCTCGGTCTGCCCTTCGGTATCGCTGAGACGGGCTCGCTCCTGGTTCCTGGTGACACTGACGGAGCCAAGCGCGCCGAGTGGCTGACCTCGGTCGGGCATTGGCTGCAGGACCACGATGCCGCATTCGCCTGTTACTTCGACTCGGTCGTCGGTGGCGAGTTCCGATTGCTTGACCAGGCGTCGCAGCAGGCTTGGCACGATGTCGTGACCGGAGTCGGGGCGCACAACCCGATCTAAAGCGGTCGCTGCCTGCCCGGGTCCTGGTTTTGATGACCTGGGAGCGCCCGGCTAGACTTCCGGGAGTCTCGGCGAGGGTGTGCTGAGCCAGCTACGGGTTCTCTCATCGAAGCCGTAGAAGGCGGGCACCCGTGATCGGCGCGGTGCTGGCACTGTGAGCGCGAGTGCAGCACGGTCTGCACATCGCCCCCGCCAAGACACCGCCCGCAAACAGTTGCCCGTCAGGAGCCAAGCCGTGCCAGAGATCGCCATCACCGCTGAGCGTCGTACCGAGTTCGGCAAAGGCGCAGCCCGCCGCCTTCGCCGCGACAAGAAGATCCCCGTCGTCGTCTATGGCCACGGGGAGGCCACTCAGCACTTGGCGCTTCCAGCGCATGAGTTGATGCTCGCCCTCAAGCAGTCCAACGCGCTGCTTTCCCTGCAGCTCGACGGCGGATCACAGTTGGTGCTTCCGAAGTCGGTGCAGCGCGATCCCGTGCGTCATGGCATCGAGCATGTCGACTTGGTCGCTGTTCGCAGCGGCGAGAAGGTGACGGTCGAGGTTGTCGTGCGCATCGACGGCAAGATCGCTCCAGGGGGACTCTTGGAGCACGTCCACGACACGATTGCCATCGAGGCAGACGCCACCAAGATCCCGTCCGAGCTCTCTGTTGTGGTTGAAGGCCTCGAGGTTGGTAGCAGCGTGCGCGCGTCCGACGTCGCGCTCCCCGAGGGTGTCGTGCTCGTCGCCGATGCTGATCTGGTCTTGCTTCACATCCTCGGTGCCCAGTCAGCGGCCGCAGAAGCCGATGAGGCAGCGGACCTGGCGGCAGCGGCAGCAGCCTCTGAGGCATCGGCCGCAGCTGCGGCGCCGGCGGAGGACGCAATCTGATCGGCCGCAGGCCCGCTGGGGAGGCGGGGCGCGACGACGATCGCCCCTGGATCGTCGTCGGCCTTGGCAACCCAGGGACGGAGTACGAGGGAAACCGCCACAACGTCGGGTTCCAGGTTGTCGACGCGTTAGCCGGTCCAGGCAGATTCAAGGCCCACCGACGCGCGAAGGCTCTTGTCTGGGAGGGCCGGGTCGACAACCACCGCGTCGTGCTCATCAAGCCCACCACGTACATGAATGACAGTGGCCAGGCTGTTGCCCCGCTCTGCTCTTTCTACAAAGTGACACCTGACCGTGTCATAGCCGTTCACGACGAGCTCGACCTGCCGTTCGGCTCCCTGCGGCTCAAGCTCGGTGGCGGGGACAACGGCCACAACGGGTTGAAGTCGATGCGGCAATCGCTCGGGACTGGCGACTTTTTTCGAGCCAGGGTGGGGATCGGCCGCCCACCGGGACGGATGGACGCGGCTGCTTTCGTGCTCCGCGACTTCGCGGCAGCCGAGCGCGTTGCAGTTCCGGAATTGGTGACCCGGGTAGCTGACGCAGTCACGGCGCTCATGGAACACGGGCTCGACATCGCGCAGTCGCAGTTCAATGACTGACGCACACAAGCACTGACCGATCCAACGAAAGGCTCCGAGATGTCAACGACACCGCGCCGCCACGTGGCGGCCGTCGTCGCGTCAGTTCTTGCTGCCGGGCTGCTGCCACTTGTGCTGACGGTGCCCTCGGCGGCAGGGACCGGCCGGGTGATTGATGGGTCTTCATTCGAGCGCTCGCTGAGTGGTTGGGTGGCGGCGACAGGTGCGACTCGGCTCGACCGCGTCAAGCGAGGGCGTGGCACTGGCAGTTCGGCCGCTCGCCTGCGGCCACCGGCGGATCGGGCAGCCACCGTCGGTATAGCCAACGCACCAGCTGCTGAGCGGTCGACCCAAGCCAGGGCCAGGTACACCGCAACGGCGTGGGTGCGAGCAACATCGCGCGCTGTTCGGCCAGGTGCCGTGACCGTCCGGCTCTCCCTTGGCGAGCGGACCAAGTCAGGTCGCGGCCCGACCGCTTGGCAGGGGCGACGTCTGAGCGACCGGCACTGGCACAAGGTGAGCGTGCCTTTTACCTCCCGCAAAGACGGCAGGAGGATCGACCTGACAGTCCGGGCGGTAGATGTTCCTCGAGGTGGAGCGGTTCTCGTCGACGACATCCGCCTCGTTCGCGGGCCACAGCCTGCGGCAGCTGACCGTGTTCTTTCCGGAACTCGGTTCGGCGCAAGCGTGGATGAAGGGCGCCTCGATTGGCTGCGGGCCCTGCACAAGTCTGATCAGCGCTACACACGGATGGAGGTTGTGCGGGTCTTTGAACCTGTCATCCGTGATGGGTGGAGTGGCCGACTTGGTGACGTCAACCGTCCCATGTCCGTCTCCTTTGTTGCACCGGCTTCGCAGGTGCTCTCGGGTGAGCATGACGCGACTCTGCGTGCCTGGTTCCGCCACGCTCCGGCCGGCGACCCGATCTGGTGGACCTACTGGCACGAGCCGGAGGACAACGTGGCCGCGGGTGACGTCTCGGCCCGGCGCTACCGCGCCGCCTGGCGGCACATCAATGCAATCGCACAGCGGGTCGGTGGCGCCAATCTCCATCCAACGCTCGTGCTGATGGCTTGGACGGCGAAGTCAGCATCGGGGCGGCAGGTGCGCGACTATTACCCGGGTGACTTCATCGACGTGATGGCCTGGGATGGGTACAACCCGCCGGGCTCCCGGGGGTACGCGTCACCTCGCGAGATCTTCGGCCCTGCCGCAGCCGCGACGAAGCGGCTGGGAAACCGCTTCGCCATCGCCGAGGTGGGCAGTGTCCTGGTACCCGGTGACGAGGGCAGCCGACGTGCTCGGTGGCTGGTCGACGTCGCGCGGTTTGCGGCAGCCAGGAGCGCCGCATTCGTCAACTACTGGGACGCGAAGATCCCCGATGAGGACTATCAGCTCCGCGACCTGCCGTCCCGGCTCGCTTGGCGGTCGGTCGTCAAGGACTAGCGGTGGCGGTTATTGCTGTCAGAGCCCGCGGCCGGTCCGGTGCAGCTGGCGGAGCACCCAGTCAGGTGAAAGCAACCCAGCCGCGACGCCGAGCGCGAGATATGCGCGTGGCTCTGTCGGCCGGCGCCTCATCGCCTGGAGTGCCCAGCGCGCACCGGCGCGCCGTTCGTGGTCTGCGGCTGTCGCGAACGCGATCTGCCCCATGACGCGCGCCTCCCCGGCAGGGATGTCGCCGAACTCCGGGTATCGCTCCAGCAACCATGGCAAAGCTGAGCGGATCGTCGTCCACCTGGCGGTGAAGTAGGAGCTTTTCGACCAGAGGACTCGAACACCGACCTCCGGAACGTTGAGCACCGGGTGGCTCCTGGCTGCTCGAAGCAGGAACTCGTAGTCCTCTCCGTAGCTTCCGGGGATTTCCTCCTCGACAAGGCCAAATCCGTCGATCACGGCCTTGCGCCTCATGACGAACGTTGATGGGTGCAGTTCGGTCAGGCGGTCCCTGAGCAGGTCGGTCAGGGTGACTGTGCGTTGGTCGAGGACACGCGCATGGCGGCTGTCGCCGTACTCGACCTCAATTCCACAGCAGACCAGCTCGGCGGTCGCGTCAATGTTCAGGGCAGTTACCTGGGCCTGCAACTTGCCAGGTAGCCAGGTGTCATCGTCGTCGCAGAAGGCGACGAGTTCGGCATCAGCGGCAAGGAGTCCGGAGTTACGGGCTCCCGCAAGACCTGGTGTTCGCGTGTTGGTGACCACGACGACTTTGCGGTCGTCCATAAGGCCGAGTGTTGGGTCATTCTCAAGGGATGCGTCTGGAGTCGACTGGTCGTAGACGACGAAAACTCTGATCGACCCTGGGTAGTTCGAGGTCAAGATGGCGGCAATCGTTGCGCGCAACAGGACAGGTCTGTCGCGGGTGGCAACGACGACGTCGACATCGGGGAACTCGCTCACGGCATCCTCGAGCCGTATCCATAGTGTCGTTGGAGTGGCAGGGTGAGTGCGCTGACGAACCGGCGTCGACTCGTTGGCATTTCGGCTTGCCACGACTGGTCAGACTTGATGCTGATGTCGCCAGACGCGAACCGCATGGGGTTGCCGGCAACGGTGTGCGATGCATTGACGTGAAGGACGTCCCCATTCAGGAACTTAAGGATCTCAGCTCCATCCTCGATACCCGCGAACTGCGCTGCGGCGAGCAGGACGTCCTTCGGTGCCTCGACGAAGTCCTCGTACCGCACCCTGAGGTATGGGTGTCGCCGTTGCATCTGTTCGATCACTGCGTTCTGAACGTCCCACAGCACAGCAGCTTTGGCTGGACCGTAGACCGGCATCGGTTCGCCTCCGGCCTCCGGGCGCGCGATCTTCTTGGTCCAGGCATGGGCAACGGCCCGGCTGTCCCTGACCACATGGAGCAGTCGCAGGTCGACGCCCTCGACCTGCGAGAGCATGAGCGCGTACGAGGCGTGCTTGCTTGAGTCGATGATGACGCGAGCCCCTGAGACCTCAGCGAGAGCCCGGTACAGCTGGGCGAGCCGGTCGAGGTACTTGGCATGACGTTGCCGGTACCTCGGCGACAGCCCGGGACGAAGAAGTAGCGGCAGGTATCGATTGCGATCGACGGAGTAACGGAGGGCTACAGCCTCGTCGGCATCGAGTGCTGCCCATCCACCGAAGGCCACCTCGCCGACGCTCTGCCAGAAGGGGCAGGCCGAGAACGGCTGGCCACAGCCGCAAAGCTCGTTGTCGCGCAGGCCTCGGTCCCAGAGGTGCACCGACTCGCCGATGTTGAGCACGCCAGGAAGCTCGCCGAGTGCTCGTTCCAGCAAGGTGGTCCCGCTGCGACCCTGGCCGCCGATGTACACAACCGTGAGTGGGTCGGTGTTTGGGGTGGTGACGGTGGTCGGTGAGAGGGCAGCGATGAGTTCGCCGACTCGGCGGACGCCCGATGGCGCAGTGTCGCGGTGGCTTGATTTGTCGCGGGGTCGGGAAAGTGCTTGCTGCACGAGGGCGTCAAGGGCGGCTAGATCGGGTGCAGCAACGACGATTCCGGCATCGGCAATGCGCCGAACGAAGCGCAGCTGGTGTCCGTCGATGTGCTCGTGGTGGGAGGGGTCTCGGGCCAGGCAGACGGGCAACAGACCGCTTCGTCTGACGTCGGTGATGGTTGCAGGGCCTCCGTGGCAGACGACCGCATCCGCACGTGCGATCTCGGTTTGCAACTGCGCGTGGTCAAGGAGTCGGGCGCGCTCTCCGTTGACCGGAGGACGAGCTGCACCGTACTGGATGAATACCTCGTGTTCGGGGTGGTGGGCGGCAAAGCCGTCAGCCCAGCTCACGAGTCTCTGGAAGGGATGGAAGTCGGTCCCCACCGTGACCAGGATACGGCTCACAGCAGGGGTCCAACGAGCACTGAGCCAGGGTAGAGGCGCTGCTGCTCCTCCCACTGCACGCAGAAGTGCGTGCTGAGCGGTCGACAGAGGCGCCCGGTCATCGTGCGACTGTCGATCCGGTCATAGACCTCGACGTAAATGGTGGGGATTCCCTTCGCACGTCCGAGCAGAAAGAAGGGATAAGCGACAGCGGCACCCGTCGACACGATCACATCTGGCTGTTGCTTGGTGATCACCTTCTTGGCGAGAACCGTGTTCCGCATCAAGTTCGGCACGTTGCGGGTGGTGGGGTGGTGCGCCCAAGTGACGTCTTCAGCCACGAGCTGAGAGACGGCATCGGCGGTATCAAACGTCACCCAGTGTCGTTGCTCCCTGGACCACAGTGGTGCCAAGGCCAACAGCTGAGCCAGGTGACCTCCGCTGGAACCGACCAGGAGGGCGCGGCCGGAAAGGTCGGCAACAGACTCCATGCCGTCCCCCGTTCGTTATCGATCCCCGTCTCGTGCAGCCCATTGTTCCGTGCTTACGACGGCCGCATGCGGGCATGTCCAAAGACAGGACAAATGGGTGACGCCAATCGGGTGAATGCGTCGTTGGCGTTAGCGACGGCGCCGCAGCGCCGTCGAGAGCTCGGCGAGATGCAGTTGGCCCCGGAAGATTCGGGTGAACGCTATGTAGGTGGCTGCACAGAGCACGATGGCTACCCCGAGAGCGATCCAGGTCTGGCCCAACAGCACGGCAACAGCGCCGGCTGGAATGGCCACCGCCACCACGTTGGCGAGCACTGCGTACCCCGTCCCCAGCTCGAAAGGGTGGAGACCGTCAGAGCGGGCCAGCTGGATGACCGAGAGCGCGTTGATCACCACGATGCTGACGCCCCAAGCGATCGCTGCTCCGAATGCGCCCCACGTCGGCACGAGAGCCAAGATCAACACAACTTGCGTAGCGAGCGCCCCGAGTGAGTTGGCAAGCGTGGCGCTGGTGCGGCCCGTCATGCTGAGCATGACGTCGACCATGCCCGACCCGTTTCCGATGAAGGCGGCGATGCAGAGGGTCACGGTTACTGGCCAGGCCGACACATAAGCCTCTCCAAAGATACTGAGGAGCAGTGGGCTGAAGATGGCGACGCCGATGTAAAGGGGGCCGTTCAGCAAAATGATCCAGGTGGTCGTGGACCGGTAGAGGGAAGCGATGGAAGCCTTGCGGTCAGTGGCCGAGAGGCTGGCGATCTGCGGTTGGGCAGCCAGCGCGAGCGCGGAGTTGGTGAGCTGCCCAACGACGAGGAACCGGGTGGCGATGGCGTAGATCGCTGCTTCGGCAGGGCCACGTAACGCCGAGACCAAGACGATGTCGAAGCGCTGCCGAGCCTGTTGCACCACACTGGTGATGGCTCGGGGCCAGGTGAACCGCCAGAAGTCGGCGCGGAGTCCAGGATCGACCGGCGAGTGGCCGCGGACTGTTGTTCGCGCCAACCACAGCCCGGCGATAACAAGGAGACCGAAGTACGGCAGCGCCCACGCCGCCGTTACGGCAACGATGCCACCCATGGCGACGGCACCAACTGTGAGCACCAGTTGTGCCGCGGGTCGCGCGATGCGGTCAAGGGCTGCCGTTGGAGTCATGGTCCCTAGGCCACGGGTGGCACCCAGGAGGGCGTCGAATCCGACGATGGCGGGAAGTGCCAACGCCAGGACGCGGAGGAGTTGCGTTCCCGTGTCACTTCCGTCCAACAGCAGGTCGGAAGCGATCGGCGCTCCGGCAAACAGCACCACAGCTCCGAGCAGCGACAGTGCCAGAACAGGACGAAGAGCTATGACGAGCAGCGATCGGAGCTCGTGCGCACGGCCCAACTCGCGTAGCCGTGCGACCCAGTAGACCAGTCCGATCGAGGTACCAAGGCGAGCGATCGTCGCGACCAGTAGCACCACCGATGTTGCAGCGAAGTAGAGACCGGTGTCCTCTTCTGAAAATGATCGTGCGACCACAACCGAGAGTGCGATCCCCAAGCCAGCTGCGATCGCCGCGGCTGCGACATTCTGCGAACCCCCACGGCCAATGCGGTGCAGGTGCGTGGCAGGTTGTTCGCTCATCGCCGCCACGAAGGCGTTCGACCCCACCACTGCGCGAGCCGCTCGTCGAGCGGGGCGTAGTGCGCATTCAGCCTTGCCCGAAGATCGTCGCTCATGGGGGCGCGGGAGCGGGCATTGTGACGTTCGAAGGCGACGTCTTGGTCGGCAATCCCCAAGAAGGTGGTGACCTTGGGCCAGTCCTTCTCAGGTGCTGACCAGAAGTCCGCGCTGTCGAGAACGAGCATCTGCTCACGTCCGACGGCTCGTTCCATGCGCTCCAACTGGTCGATGTACTCACCGCGCTGAACGTACGCCAAGTGCTGGTGGACCAAGCTCCGAGTGATCTCGCCGTTCCGAAGTCGTTCCTCCTCGCCAGCGAGGCGCTCTGACTCGAGTGCCAGGGCGTGCTCGAATGTCTCAGTCTCGAAGCCACGCGCGAGTTCGTGCGCGTGGGCTGAGTAGGCACGCTCGACTGGATCGCGGAGGAGGGCGATGACTCGGACGCCCGGAAGCGTCTTGGCGATTCGTTGCGCGGTGAGTGGGTGCCATAGGTAGTAAGGGCTTGACTCTCCCACCGCTGCCCGCCCGTCGCCACTGCGCTGCACGTTCTCGACTGCGCTCCGTAGCGGGAAGTGGGCTCGGTACCAGTCAAGCGACTGCTCGGGTTGTAGGTCGAAGTAGTGCACGCCCTTGCGCATAGTCGGGCCGAGGAACGCCCGGTGCTGAGCCAGCGCTTTGAAGAGGGTGGTGGTGCCGCATCTTTGACCGCCGACAATGAGCATGTCGGGGAGGACGCGCCGCGATGCAGTTCGCTGTCCGAGCTGGTCGGCGGCAACGAGAGCGGCCTTGCGACCAACGCCTTTGACGGTGCTGCTCATCAGTCACCGACTCCTCGTCGGACCTGACGGGAGCGGCGCTGTACGAGGAGTGTTGTGAGGGAGGGGAGTAGCCAGTCTTCCACTGACCCCAGCCTGGCCCCGGCTAGCGATTGGTTGTCGTCGAGGTAGCGCCCTGCGAGTTCGAGCAGATAGCCAGCCGTGGTGAGTTCTGCGACCGCTCGCTCGCGCACACCGAACGGGCGCAACAACCGCGGAGCGTTGTCGAACAGGTCAAAGGGAAGCGAATGCAGGTCTCGAACTGAGGGGGCATGCGACATCAGATAGAGATGCAATGCGTCATAGCCGATCGGTATCCCGGTAGCGAACCGTTCCCAGTCCCAGACGGAGCAGCCCGATGCGGTGACGGCCATGTTGGTGCGACGCCAGTCGCCGTGCCAGGAACCCCATTGGAGTGAACCGTCACTTGCCTGGTCGACCCAGCGCTTGGCCAGTTCAGCGAAGGCCGCCACATGCTTCTGCGCCTGTACGTCAGTAGCGACTCTGTGTTGCCACTGCTGGGCTACGGCGCCAAGCGCTGCTTCACCGTCGATCGCTCCGCGGCCAATCGAGGCGACCTCGACCTGTGCGGCAACGACAGCTGCTGAATCACCTACGCGAGGCCCCCGGGTTGGAACCGGTGACTGGAGAACGTAGGGGTGCGACTGGTGCTCACCAAAGGCGAGGAGCCGCGGTGCGCGAACCGATGTGAGGTCGGCGGCCGAATCCAAGGCAGCCGCCTCGCTACGCACCAGCCGATCGGTCAGCGCGTCGATACCGCACTTGACGAAGGCCGCCAGATCGCCATCCGTCGTCGCGAGCACCAGCACGGGTTTGCGGTTGGCCCGAGGCGGGCCGAGGTGGACCCCGTAGACGTACTCAGCGTCCGGTAACTGTTCGATCGCGACGGCCAAGATGTCCGGATCCGGGAGATGGATGGCGTGTACGCCTGACGCCAGCGCGACGCGGGCCGCGAGTGTCCGAGCCCGTGCGCTGAACGACGACTTGTCGCGAAGCGCGTTCAAGATGACTCCAGCAGCCCGATGCGGGCGAGTCGGCACCACCAGACGTGGGTGCTCGACGGAGGGCAGCAACACGAACCGACTCGGTGATGAAGTCGGGGCATGGCCGCCGTTCAGAATCTCGGCATCCCAGAGCTGGCTGAGTGCGCCGGCGTCGACGGTGGTCAAGATGAGCCCCACTGCGGAGTGAGGGGTCGAAAGCCGGAGTCGCTGAGCCGCGGCACCACCGGGTCGGGGTGGCCTTCGTGTCGATCTCGTTCGTTCCGCCACAGCAAGGCAACCGAGATCATCAGCAGCGACAGTGTCGAACTGATTCCGACGTAGACGAAAATATAGAAGAGCTGGACCAGCACGATGGTGTGTGCCGCAAGTCCGATCGGTGTGACATCACGCCGGAATCGCCAAAGGATTCCCACGAAGAAGCCCATGAAGGCCACGAGCCCAACCACTCCCTGCGAGTAGAGGACGTTCCAGGCGTGACCGGTACTTCCGATGGTGCGGTTACCGCATCGGGGGCATTCAGGTGTCGCGCCGATCGCAATCGACTCATCGCTGCCTACGGTCTCTCGCGTGCTCCCGTACCCGATCAACGGTGAGCTGAGCGCTCCAGCGATCGAGGCTTGGGCGAGTGAGCTGCGTACTTGGTTGCTGTTGCCGGCGTCAGCTCGACTCGTCACTACTGTGCCGAGCGGAGTAACAGCGAGTACCAGCAGGCCTACCGCCGCGACCGCCAGAAGTGCACCGATCAGCCATGGGCGACCAGCGAGCGCAAGACGCAGGACCGCGTAACAAGTGGCGAGGGCCAAGCCGAGCCAGAGCCCGCGGTTGAGCGAGTAGACGATGGGAACGACTGCGACGCCAAGGGCGGCGATGCCCCAGAGTCGACGCTTGGCGGTTCCGTAGATGATCCAGCCGATGATGAACCAGATGATGAGGATCGAGAGGTTGTTTCCCCATGCATTCGTGAACTCGAAAGGGGCGTTGGGGCGTGGGTCGCCGGTGCCGATGACGTCCTGGATCTGCGCGACCTGCGGGTGAACCATGGTCAGGATGCCCCGCGGCACTCCGTTGAAGACCAGCCCGAGAGCCAGCTCGACCGGTGACTTCCAGGCCAGCGTTGGCAGGGCCAGGCCGACGTAACCACCGACCAGCGTCATGATGAAAAGAATGCCGAGCCACCGCACGATGCGAAGCCTGGGAACATCCCGTTCGGACAGGTTGCCGACATAGAGCAGCACAACCGTCGCGCCGAGGTACTGCAAGGTGCGCAGCACGTAGGCGTCCAGCCCCTGGGCGAACGTTGTCGGCAGTGTGTCGGGTGCGTTCACGCCAAGGACGATGGCGCCGATCATCGACCAGGCGACGAAGAGCAGCCAGAGCCCGAACCAAGGTGGCACCTCGATGTGCCTGCGGCCCTTGAGCTCCCACGCCATCGGAATGGCCGCAAGGGGAAAGACCAAAGCCCCGAGCCCGAGCGCCCACCACAGCGGGTAGCCGACGAGTGCGGCCATGAGCGGCCACCCCGCGGGCCATCTGGCCGGATTCCACCAGGCGATGGCTGTCGCCGGGATGGCGTCAACCGACGGCTCGGGTTGTGTCGTCCACCGGGGCGTCAGAGGAACTGAAGTCGATGACATCGTCAGCGCGTCTGTGCCGTGCTCACCGGTGAGCTGCCTGAGTCCTTGGCCGGGTCCTTGGCTGGGTCCTTGGTTGGATTCTGTGTCGACTGTGAGGCGATAGCCCGGGGCGGCGCTGAGTCAGGGGGCCCGAACGCGGGAACGGTGACAGCACCTGGGACGGTGGTTCCGACCAGGTTCCACTGTCGGACACCGTTCTCGACGGAGTCGCGAACCGTTCGGCCGATCTCGATCACTGGAAGCGCTGCTCGGGCATGGCGACCGAACAGCTGGGCGTCAGCCGCAACGTCGTTGGGCCGTGACCGAATCAGCAAGAAGTGGGTCTGTCCGGCGAGCGTCTCCAGCACAGGGGTGATGCCGCTGCCCTCGAGGTCCTCGATCTCGGAGTCGAGTCCGTGCCCGGCCGCAAGAAGGAACAGGCCCTGGAGGTCGGGAACGCGGTGGGCAGCGCGATCCACCGTCAGTCGCCCGCGGAGGACTTCGGTGAGGCCGTCTGTGGCCGGCATGCCGAAGAGGTCGGCGATCTGCGACGACTCGTCGGCGACCAGGAGCGTGGTGCTGTACCCGGCACGTGCAAGGGCGACGGCCAGGTTCGCAGCGACGACGTCGGCGCCGTAACCCTCGCTCGGTGAGGCAATCACGAGGGTTGCCGGTTCGTCACCGAGGCCACTGAGGATGGCATTGCGTACTCGACCAAAGGCCTCGGCCCCGGGCGAGTGCGGCTCGAAGAGTGGGGCTGGGCTTTCGGCTGTTCCCGGCACATCGGCCAAGACAGCAAGGCCAAGCCTGCGCTCAACGGTGCGCCAGTCGTAGCACCGGCCGTCGCGTCGCTCCAGTAGCAGGAGGCTCATCAGGCCAACGAGGAGCCCGAAGGCGAGCCCGCTGGTCAGGACGAGTCCGGCGTTGGGGCTGGCGGGACGCTTGGGCAGCAGCGAGTCGCTGATCACCTTTCCGGGGTCGACCCTGGTGCCGTCGACGGAAGCCTTCCTGGTGTTGAGAGTCTGAAGAGCGGTCTCAAGTCCAGTCCGCTCGTCGGCCGTTGCGCTCGGAAGCTGAGACGCCAGCTCGGAGATCTGCTGGTTGAGCGCTCGGGACTGCTCAGCAAGCAGATCTTCAGCGGTCTCGCGCCGGTTGCTGAGGTAGCCGTCGGCATAGGCAGCAGCTCCGATCTGAGCAGCTTCTGCGGAGCCGGCGGAGAAGCTGATCCGCAGGACGTTGGTGTTCGGGGGGACATCCACCGACACGTTCTGTACGAGCTGTCCGACGATCTCCGGCGTCTGCAGATTCACCTTGGCACGAGAAGAGACGGCCTGGGAGGTCACGATCTGGGCTTCGGTGTCGAGGTTGACCCCCGAGTTGGTCCTGGCGTTGTCGACGGCGCTGTCGAACTCGACACCGATGGGGTTGACGAGAACCGACGACGTCGACACGTAGGTCTTCGGTGCGACCAACAAGAACGCCGCAGCCAGGCCAAGCCCGAGCAACGCACCGAGAGCGACGACCCACCACCGGCGTCGGAAGGCTCCCGCGTACTCACCCAGGGTGGCGCCCCCGTGCTGACCACTGTCCTGTTCCACGTTTCTCCCCTTGCCGAGTCGGTACCGGAAGGTTACGGGTGCCACGGTGCCGCTCGTGCCTGGCCGACGGTGGATTCACCCAGGTGGTCGCCGGACTGATGACTCTCAGTAGTCACAAAGTGACTGTCAGCACGGATACATCGGCCGATGGTTCCCTTTCTGCCTCCCAGCCTTCCGTTGACGGCGAACACCCTCTGTAATGGACCCGATGCTGGCGTCGGGTGCGCCGCAATGTGGAGCAGGACCAATGTGGGGGGTAGCACGGTGATCGGTCGAGGACGCTGCGTGGCAGCGACGGTAGCTCTCGTCACTTTGGTTGGGGGGCTCCTTGGCCCGGTCAGCGCCGCTGGCGCGGCTCCGGCCGACCAGCAGTTGGCGAGCGCCAACCCAGAGAACGACACCCCGCGGGTCCTCGACGGTCGGGTGCAGGCCATCACCCGCATCGGCGACACGGTCGTTGTGGGCGGGACATTCACTCAGGTCCAGGAGGCCGCACCGAACTCGCCCATCCTGCCCCGTACCGGGCTCTTCGCCTTCGACGCGAACACCGGTGCTGTGAGCAACGCCTTCAACCCTCAGCTGGGTGCCAAAGCGGGTTCGATCCCTGGCGTCGATGCTCTCGCGGTCGCCCCCGGTGCGCAGGCGGTCTATGTCGGTGGCGACTACCGCACCATCAACGGCAGTGGTCCGGCCCGCCTTCAGGCTGTGAAGCTCTCGGACGGAACGCGGCTGGCCAGCTTTGCGAATCCAGTCTTCAACAGTCGGGTCTACGACCTGAAAGTGGTGGGCGACCGGCTTTACGTTGCCGGGTCGTTTACGTTGGCGGGATCTGCCGAACGTAAGGGACTGGCGACACTTGACGCCACAACGGGCGTTTTGACGACAGCAGTTTCGCTGCCGTTTACCGGGACAGCGGCTGGAGTGGGTGTCACCACGGTGCGCAAGATCGAGCTCACACCAACCGGTGACCGTCTTGTTGCCATTGGAAACTTCAACGCTGTTGGCGGCACTGCGCGCATGCAGATCGCCATGCTCAATACTTCGGGTGCTTCGGCCACCCTCGATAGCTGGGACACGGCGCGCTTCGGCGGTGCTAACTGCAGTGCCTACTTCGACACCTACATGCGCGACGTCGACGTATCTCCTGACGGCTCATTCTTCGTGGTGGTCACGACGGGAGGCTGGGGTGGCGACGCGACGAAGCTCTGCGACAGCGCCTCGCGATGGGAGACGTACGGCGGCGGCGCTCAGCAGCCAACGTGGGTCAACTACACCGGCGGCGACACGTTCTGGGCCCTTGAGATCACCGGACCGGTTGCTTACGTGGGCGGCCACTTCCGCTGGATGAACAACCTACTGACCAGGGACGGCAAGTCGGCCGGCCCCGGCGCCGTCGATCGTCCGGGGTTGGCGGCGCTCGACACCCGCAACGGGCTGCCCTTCTCGTGGAATCCAACGCGCACCCGCGGTGTCGGCGTCTTCGATTTCAACGTCACTCCCACTGAGCTGTGGGCCGGGTCCGACACAGCAATCTGGGCGGGGGAGCGGCGCGACCGGCTCGCTGCCTTCCCATGGGATGGCGGGCTGCCACTGCCGAACGACAAGCAGGGGTCGCTTCCAGGCGACGTCGTTCAGCTCGATGCCGACACCGTCAGCGGCATCGATGCGACGTCGCGATACCTCTCGGGTACCTCGAGCCCTGCAACGGCTGCCCTGGCGACCGGGGGCGTTGACTGGTCCAAGCTTCGCGGTGCGTTCATGGTGAACAACACCCTGTACACCGGCTGGAGCGATGGCACGCTTAAGCAGCAGTCCTTCGATGGCAACGTCTTCGGGCCGCAGTCGAACGTGCCGCTGTACGGCAACCAGCTCAGCAGTGACCTCACCGCCACCAGCGGGCGGGTCACCAGCATGTTCTACGACAAGCGCACCGGCCGCCTCTACTACACCCGTGCCAACACCACCAAGCCAAACGGGCAAAGCAACTCAGATGGTGGACTGGTCTATCGGTACTTCACCCCTGAGTCCGGGATCGTTGGTGCCGAACGTTTCGCCGGGCTCATGCCAGCTTCACGCGTGGCGATCGACGCCGGGAATGTGCGTGGGACGTTCCTGGTCGGCGACATCCTGTACTACGTGACCTCAGCGGGCGCGATGCGCAGTGTCCCCTTCTCCACCGTTGGTGCATTCGGCACCACCCAGTCGGTGAACAGCGCCATCAACTGGGCCGCCAAAGGGCTCTTCCTGTCGACGCAGCCGTCGATCCAGGCTCCCAACGCGGCACCGACCGCTGCCTTTACCCAGACCTGTGTGGGGCTCTCCTGCTCGTTCGACGCAACGTCGTCGACAGACGGAGACGGCACGGTTGCCTCGTACTCATGGAACTTTGGTGACGGTTCGGCCACCGAGAACGGGGCCAAACCAGACCACGTATTCCCGGCCGGCGGCAGCTTCCCGGTCACCCTCACTGTGACCGATAACGACGGTGCCACCGGTGATGTCATCGCCAACGCTGTGGTGGCCCCGATCGCTAGCACCGTTGCGTTCCGCGACGCCGCCAAGTACGAGGGCAAGCAGCTGCGGGTGCATGAGTGGCAGCTTCCCGGGTCGATCCAGGAGGGTGACACGATCGTGATGGCGGTGTCAGGACACCGGGCGGCCGACCCAGGCTCGGTCCTCGACACTGACCAGCTAGCGCTTGCCGGTTGGAGTGAAGTGGCCGCTGTCTCCGACATCGACAACCCGACGGTGATCTACACGAAGACAGCAACGGCGCAAGACGCCGGCCGCACCGTATCGGTGCAGTGGGTGGACGGCACCGGTGCCAGCATCTCCGTGCGAACCATAGCCAGCATGGCTGTCTACTCAGGTGTCGCGGCGGTGTCGCCCGTGGAGTCAGGCATCGAAGGGTCCACAACCAACGTCTTCGCGCACACTGCGCCCAATGTCACCGTTCCTGGTGATGGTGACTGGGTTGTCACGTATTGGTCAGACCTCTCGGGCAGCACGACTTCCTGGGCTCCGCCGGCAGGTCAGGTGGAGCGGGTGGACGGCACGTCGTTCGTCGATCCTGCGACGCCGACCACGGTACGAGTCTCCGGTTTGCTGACCGACGACGGTGCGCCGACCCTTGCCGGCGTGCGAGCCGGGCTCACTGCGACCGCCTCCGGCAAGTCGACATCGGCGACGATGGCCTCGATCGTGCTGCAGTCGCAGTAGGGATCTGTCATGACCGTCGTCTACCACATCGAGACACACCGGAACCCTCGACAGATCGAGAGTCTGGTTCGGGCCATCGTCCGAGGTGCGCCTGACGCGCTTGTGGTCGTCGACCATGACCGATCCTTCGATGCGCCCGATCCCGGAACCCTTGCTCGCCTTGGGGCCGAGCTGCGGCTCTCCGACGGTGGCTACGGCGACATGACACACGTCGATCGTTGGCTGACCACCGCACGATGGCTTCGGGCCGAAGGGATCGAGTACAGCTATTTGACCAACCTCACCGGGCAGGACTACCCGGTGCGTCCGGTGGCGCAGATCCACGCCGACCTCGCCGGGTCTGGCGTCGACGCGTACATCCAGACGTTCGCGGTACTGGATCCGGACGAGACCAAGTGGGGAGTGGCGCGTGGTCGCACGCGCTATGAGTATCGGCACCGCCGACTCGGCCGACTCCGTCCTTGGCAACAGCGTGCCCTGCGTCCGGTGCAGATCGTGAACGCGGTACAGCCTTGGGTACGAGTCACCACCTCGGTCGGTCTCGCCCTGGGACGACGAGAGCGGGCGCCTTGGGGCGATGACCTCGTCCTGCGGGGCGGCTCCTTCTTCTGCACCCTCTCTCGGTCTGCCGTTGACGCGGTGCTGCGCTTCGACAACTTCCGGCCCGACGTCGCGGACTACCTTTCGGGGTCGATCGCACCGGACGAGGTCTACTTGCAGACCGCCCTCGGCTGGGCGGTCGATCACGACCCCAAGGCCAGCAGCCTGGTCGTGGAAAACGACTGTCGTCGTTACTTCGACTTCTCCGAGAGCACCTTCAATCATCCACGGACGTTTACCAGCGACGACTTGCCAACGGTGCTCGGCAGTGGCGCCGACTTCGCTCGTAAGTTTGATGAGGCGTGCTACCCCGGCGTCCTGGAGGTTGTCGACCGGAGCCTCGACGAGGTCGAGGTGGCGATGCCACGCTCGGTCGAACTGGCCAGCTAGGCCGCCACTAGTCTAGGAGCCCCGGTGCTTTCGGCCCCGGGCTCTCGACGCGTGGGGGTGCAGGGTCAATGTCGCTGGCTGGACTCATGTCCCTCGTTGCCGCCGACCCTTCCATTGCCGAGGCGTTGCAGGAAGGCGGAGCTGGAACACTCGTCGTTCCCCCGGCCGCGACCGCCCCCACCATTGCGGCATTGGCGTCGGGGGTTGTCGGCCGCCCCCGACCGGTATTGGCGGTCACGGCCACCACGCGTGAGGCCGACGACATGGTCGCAGCGCTTGGCTCGATGCTCGACCCGGCCACCGTCGCGGACTTTCCGTCATGGGAGACGCTGCCGCACGAACGCTTGTCACCGAGGTCAGACACTGTTGGCCGTCGCATCGCGGTGCTGCGCCGCCTCGCACACCCCGACAGTGACGACCCCGGAGCTGGCCCGTTATCGGTGCTTGTCGCCCCGGTTCGTGCCTTGCTTCAGCCCTTCGCCGTTGGGCTCGGCGACATCGAGCCGGTGCGGTTGCAGGTCGATGACGAGATCGATGTTGCTGCCACGGTCGCCCAACTCGTAGAAGGCGGCTACGTCCGCGCCGATATCGTCGAACGCCGCGGCGAGTTCGCCGTGCGGGGCGGTATCCTCGACATCTTCCCCGCGGTCGAGGAGCACCCGCTCCGAGTTGAGCTCTGGGCAGACACGGTCGAGGAGATCCGCTGGTTCAAAGCAGCCGACCAGAGGAGCCTGGAGATCGCCCCGCACGGAGTTTGGGCGCCTCCGACTCGCGAGCTGCCGCTGACCGCTGAGGTGCGTGCGAGGGCTGCCGCCTTGCTCCCCATGCATCCAGGGCTCGCCGATGTGTTGACCCAGCTCGCTGAGGGCATTGCCGTCGAAGGGATGGAGTCACTGTCACCGGTGCTCACCGATGGGATGCAGCTCCTAGTCGACGTCGTGCCAGCGCAGACGGCCGTTGTCGTCGTCGATCCGGAGCGGGTAAGGGCGCGCAGTATCGAGCTGCACCGCACCAGTGAGGAGTTCCTGGCTGCGTCATGGGCGAATGCAGCGGCCGGCAACGTCACGCCCATCGACCTGGGGGCGGCGTCCTACCGCGAGCTGAACGACCTTGAGGACGCAGCGCAGCAACGTTCGCTGCGCTGGTTGGGCGTCGGCCCATTCGGCTCGCTGGATGAGGACGCAGTCCCATCATCGCTGCGTCCTTCTGAGGAGTACCACGGTGACACCGCCCGTGCCGTCGGGGCTATCGCTGCTGCCGCGAAAGATGCATGGCGCGTCATCTTGGTCACGGCTGGGCACGGACCAGCTGAGCGGTTTGCCGAGCGACTGCGCGAGGAGGATGTCGCCGCTGATGTCGTTCCTGAGATAGACGTCACGCGTTCACCGTCAGTCGTGCAGTTGACGACCGGCGTGATGGATCACGGGGTGGTCAGTGAGCAGCTAAAGCTGCTCGTACTTACCGAGACAGACCTGGTCGGACAGCGGTCATCGACCAAGGACATGCGGCGGATGCCTTCGCGGCGGCGGGCGGTGGTCGACCCCCTTCAGCTGTCACTGGGCGATTTCATCGTGCACGAGCAGCATGGTGTCGGCAGGTATGTGGAGATGACCAGCCGCGAGGTACAGGGAGCAACGCGCGAGTACCTCGTGATCGAGTACGCGCCTGCCCGAAGGGGACAACCAGCTGACCGGCTCTTCGTACCTACTGACCAGCTTGACCTGGTCACCCGTTATGTGGGCGGCGAGGCTCCATCGCTGCATCGACTTGGTGGTGCTGAGTGGGCGAAGACCAAGGGACGCGCCCGCAAGGCGGTGAAGGAGATCGCTGCAGAACTTGTCCGGCTCTATTCAGCCAGACAGGCAGCGCCGGGACACGCGTTTGGCCCGGACACGCCTTGGCAGCGCGAGCTCGAGGATGCCTTTCCCTACGTCGAAACGCCCGACCAGATGGCGTGTATCGATGAGGTCAAGAACGACATGGAGCAGCCGGTCCCGATGGATCGTTTGGTCTGCGGCGATGTCGGCTACGGCAAGACCGAGATCGCGGTACGAGCAGCCTTCAAGGCCGTACAGGACGGCAAGCAGGTGGCTGTGCTCGTGCCAACCACCCTCTTGGTGCAACAGCACACGAATACGTTCGCCGAACGCTTCGGCGCATTTCCGGTGACTGTGCGCGCGCTTTCCCGCTTCCAGTCCGACAAAGAGGCGAAGGCCGTCCTGGACGGCCTCGCCGATGGAAGCGTCGACGTCGTCATCGGCACGCACCGGCTCCTGCAGGCTACCGCTCGGTTCAAGGACCTCGGGCTGGTGATCGTCGACGAGGAGCAGCGCTTCGGGGTTGAGCACAAAGAGCATCTGAAGGCACTGCGCACCCACGTCGACGTCCTCACGCTCTCAGCCACCCCGATCCCGCGCACGTTGGAGATGGCGCTGGGCGGTATTCGTGAGATGTCGACGATCTTGACACCGCCGGAGGAACGGCACCCAGTTCTCACCTTCGTCGGTGCCTATGACGAGAAGCAGATCGGAGCGGCGGTGCGGAGAGAACTCCTCCGCGAAGGGCAGGTGTTCTACATCCACAATCGGGTGGAGTCGATCGAGCGTGCTGCCGCACGAATCCGAGACCTGGTGCCCGAGGCCAGAGTCGAAGTAGCCCATGGCCAGATGGGCGAGGACGCTCTTGAGCAGATCATCGTGGACTTCTGGGAGAAACGCTTCGACGTTCTGGTCTGCACCACCATCGTTGAGTCAGGGCTCGACATCAGCAATGCAAACACTCTCATCGTTGAGCGCGGTGACATGTTGGGACTGGCGCAGCTTCATCAGCTCCGAGGGCGCGTGGGCCGGGGTCGAGACCGGGGCTACTCGTACTTCCTCTACCCGCAGGAGAAGCCGCTCACTGAGTCGGCCCACGATCGACTGGCGACCATCGCTCAACACACCGACCTCGGTTCCGGAATGGCGGTGGCCATGAAGGATCTGGAGATCCGCGGGGCCGGCAACGTCTTGGGCGGTGAGCAGAGCGGTCATATTGAAGGAGTCGGGTTCGACCTTTACCTGCGGCTCGTCGGCGAGGCGGTAGCCGTGCTGAAAGGAGACGTCGACGGCGAAGCGCCCGAGGCCCAGGAGACTCGGGTCGAGCTCCCCGTCGATGCCCATATCCCGCACGCGTGGGTTCCGTCCGAGCGCGTCCGCCTACAGGCCTACCAGCGGATCGCTGACGCACACGACCAGGCGGCGCTGGTGGAAGTGCGGGCCGAGCTGGTCGATCGCTTCGGGCTCCTGCCGGCACCGGTAGAGCGCCTCTTCGACGTGGCCCAACTGCGGGCGCTGGTGCGCGGGGCCGGGCTTTCTGAGGTCGTAGCGCAGGGGGCGAAGATCAGATTCTTCCCGGTTGAGCTGCCCGAGTCGGCAAGCCTGCGCCTCTCCCGCCTTTACCCGGGCACCATCATCAAGCCCGCAGTCCGTACCATCCTGGTGCCAAGACCTTCCACAGCGCGGGTGGGTGGCGAGCCCATGCGGGACGCCGCACTGCTGCAGTGGGCCACCGAACTGATCGGGGTCGTGTTGGAAGGTGCGAAGGCAGCGTGACCCGTGTGCGTGTTCCGACGAACAGAACGGTGAGGCCCATGCTTGGTGGTAGGCGGCTCCGAAACGCGTTGGCCGTGTTGGCCATCAGCGTGTTTGCTCTCTCTGGTTGTGCAACACAGAAAGCGGGCTCTGCTGCTGTGGCCGGGGACGAGCGCCTCACCGAAGCCCAGTTGACCACCCTCTACGACGAGCTCGACAGTCTCTACAACGTGAACCCAGACGCGCAGCGACTCCCCAACGACCAGCTCACGCTCAGTGTTCTTTCTTGGTGGGTCAACGAGCAGTTGATCGGAACGATCGCCAAAGAGGAGGGGCTCACTGCGACGCAGGCACAGATCGACCAGGTTCTCGGTGCCGACCAAAAGCAGCGCGATGCCATCTCACTGGGAAATGGGATCCCCCCTTCCCGTCTGGAGGCGGCTGCCGAGGTGTTCGTGCTCAGCTCAGCGATCTCCGACTCGCTGGCTGAGCCTGGCGCCACCAAAGCGGAGACCGATGCGGTCTTGCTGGCGCGGCTTCAAGAGACCGCCGACCAGCTCGGAGTCTCGATCAGTCCGCGATTCGGCACCTGGAACTCCAAGACGGTGTCCGTCGAGCCCCGCAACCCAGAACGCCTCTCGAGTCCAGCCGGTGGAGTGACAGAGCCGCCAGCGCTCGACGTCCCCGGTCAGGGGTAGGCCGTGCCGGGCCGGCTCTCACTGCTGGTCACGACCCATCGGGTTGCCCCAGGTTTGCTCACACGGTCGGCGTGGCAGGTACTCGACGACGCATCGTTGCGGTTCTCCCGCCCTGAGCATCCCCTGCTTCCGACACTGGCCGATGCCGGTTTGGCAGTGACGATCGAGAACCCTGATCCGCCGGCCGCATTGGCCCGCATGCTGCTTGACGCCGCCGATCGAAATTGGGTGGTGTGGCTCGTCGGGGACGGCGGTGATCCTGCCCTGACCGAAGCGTTGGCCCCTGCGTTGGCCTCCCGGGCCGAGGGGGGTGCCGAGGTCGAGCTCGAGGTTGTCCATGGTTCCTACGACTTGCCGGGTGCCCGCCTGCTAGACGTCGTCGCCGTGATGGACCAGCTCCGCTCACCGGGCGGTTGCCCCTGGGATGCCGAGCAGACTCATGCCTCTCTCGCCACCTACCTTGTCGAGGAGACCTTTGAGGCGCTCGCCGCCATAGACGGCCAGGACCCCGACGCGTTGCGCGAAGAGCTCGGGGATGTTCTGCTTCAGGTGGCGTTCCACTCCCGTATTGCCGAGGAGTCGGAGGAGCGAGCCTGGTCGATCGATGACGTGGCATCGGGGCTGGTCGACAAGCTGGTTCGCCGCCACCCTCATGTGTTCGCAGACGGCGAAGCCGCAACCGCATCCGACGTCGAGAAGAACTGGGAGCAGTTGAAGGCGCAAGAGCGCCCAGGCTCCTCGGTCGTCGACGGTGTGCCCTTGGCGCTCCCAGCGCTGGCGCTCAGCGAGAAGCTGCTGAGCCGCAGCATCAAGGCCGGACTCGATCTCGAGGTCGAGGAGCCTGAGTTGCCCGAGGATCTCGACGAAGCTCTGCTGGGCGCGTTGTTGTTCGGCGTGGTGAGCGCCGGCCGACGAAGGGGGCTCGACTCCGAAACGGCATTGCGGCGCTTCGCCCACGACTTCGCAGAGCAGGCGCGCCGTGCCGGCCTGGCTGCTGCCGACGGGTAGTCTGGACAGAACGTCCAACCACCTCGAAGGAGCTTTTTCGTGGCGACCATCGACGCCATCATCGCGCGCGAGATCCTCGACTCTCGGGGCAACCCGACCGTTGAGGTCGAGGTCGCCCTCGACGACGGAACGATGTCTCGGGCTGCCGTCCCATCCGGAGCATCCACTGGTGTTCACGAGGCCGTTGAGCTGCGTGACGGCGATCCGGCCCGCTACCTCGGCAAGGGTGTTGAGAAGGCCGTCATCGCCGTCGACGACGAGATCGCCCCACAGTTGTTGGGTTTTGAGGCGAGTGAGCAGCGGCTCATTGACCAGGTGATGCTCGACCTCGACGGCACCCCGAACAAGGGCAGGCTCGGCGCTAACGCGATTCTGGGTGTTTCGCTGGCGGTGGCCAAGGCTGCCGCTGAGTCGGCGGATCTGCCACTCTTTCGCTACGTCGGAGGTCCAAACGCGCACCTCCTTCCCGTCCCGATGATGAATGTGCTTAATGGTGGCGCCCACGCCGACACCGACGTCGACATTCAGGAGTTCATGATTGCGCCGATCGGAGCGGCAACCTTTGGCGAGTCCGTACGGTGGGGCGCCGAGGTCTACCACGCGCTGAAGGCGGTGCTGAAGGAGCGCGGACTCGGTACCGGTCTCGGCGACGAGGGTGGTTTCGCTCCCAACCTGCCTAGCAACAGAGACGCCCTCGACCTGCTCCTGGTTGCCATCGAACAAGCGGGCTACCTGGCTGGCCGTGACGTCGCCGTTGCCCTGGACGTTGCAGCGAGTGAGTTCTTCACCGATGGCGCCTATCTCTTCGAAGGTCAGGCGCGTGATGCGGCTTGGATGACCGACTACTACACGGGAATCGTGCGCGACTACCCGTTGGTCTCGATCGAAGATCCCATGGCAGAGGATGACTGGGACGGATGGCAGCACATGACGTCCGCGCTCGGCGACGAGACGCAGGTCGTTGGCGATGACAACTTCGTCACCAACCCCGAGCGTCTCCAACGAGGAATCGATGGTGGCGTGGCCAACGCCCTCCTGGTCAAGGTCAACCAGATCGGATCGTTGTCAGAGACGATGGATGCGGTCGACCTTGCCCATCGCAACCGTTACCGCTGCATGATGAGCCACCGTTCCGGTGAGACTGAGGACACCACGATCGCCGACCTTGCCGTGGCCACCAACTGCGGCCAGATCAAGACGGGCGCACCGGCCCGATCGGAACGGGTGGCCAAGTACAACCAGCTGCTCCGTATCGAGGAAGAGCTCGATGACGCTGCCCGCTACGCAGGAGCCTCAGCTTTCCCGAGGTTCAGGGCATAGCAATGGCGACCACCGACAACGGCAATCGGTCGCGAGACCACCTCCAGGTGGTCGATGATCGTCCGCTGTGGGCCCGGCTCACCGGTCGGGCCGTCGTCTTGATCCTGGTGGCCGCAGCCCTGGTCATGTCCTTGGCGTTCCCGGTCCGTGAGTACCTGGCCCAGCGCGCCGCAATCTCAGCAGCGCAGGAGCAGGCCGCGACGCTCGAAACGCGCGTCGACAGTCTTCGGGATCAAGTAGGTCGGTGGCGCGACGATGCCTTCGTCGAGCAGCAGGCACGCGAACGGCTGCACTATGTGATGCCCGGTGAGACCGGGCTTGTGCTGCTCTCGCCGGGAGATGTGGAGCAGGCGCGAAAACCTGAGATCCGTAATCCCGTCGAGCCTGAGGTTGCCTGGTTCGACACGCTTTGGGGTTCGGTGAAAGAGGCGGACAACCGGTGAGCGTTGCTGATCGTCCGGCTGTGGCTGAGTCTGACCTCGGTGCCGTGCAGCGCCAGCTTGGGCGCGAGGCGCGAGGCATGGTCGCGGTCGCGCACCGATGCTCATGCGGCGAGCCCGATGTCGTCACCACGGCCCCGCGGTTGCCAGATGGGACGCCGTTTCCGACGACGTACTACCTCACCTGCCCGCGCATGACCGGCGCCGTCAGCACACTCGAGGCCGAGGGTCGAATGCGGCAGATGCAGCAGCGCCTCGTCGTCGATTCTGACTTGCGCTCCACCTACCAGAATGCACATCGGGGCTACCTGGCTGACCGCTCCGAACTCGGCGACGTTCGGGAGATCTCGGGGATCTCGGCCGGGGGCATGCCAGACCGCGTCAAGTGCCTGCATGTGCTCGTCGGCCAAGCGTTGGCGTCCGGGCCGGGCGTCAATCCCTTCGGTGACGAGGCTCTGATTGAGATCGCCGAGCGCGGCTTGGCGCGGGGGCGTTCTTGCGCCGAGCGGAGTGCCGACCTGTGACCTCGCGGCGGGTCGCTGCCATTGACTGCGGTACCAACTCGGTGCGATTGCTGATCGCCGAGGTCGACCCCAGTTCTGGACTCTTGATCGATGTCGCCCGCGAGATGCGCATAGTCCGGCTTGGTGAAGGTGTGGATGCCACTGGTCGACTGAACGCTGCGGCTCTTGAGCGCGCTTTCGGCGCCGTTGACGAGTACGCACGACTCATCGAACGAGCAGGTGTCGATGCTGTCCGCTTCGTCGCAACGTCGGCGACGCGGGATGCTGAGAACCGTGACGACTTCGTCTCCGGGATCCGCGGCAGGCTCGGAGTCGAGCCAGAAGTGATCTCCGGTGATGAGGAGGCCGCACTTTCGTTCACCGGGGCCACGAGCAACCTTGAGATCGCCGGTGCGGCAACTCCGTGTCTGGTTGTCGATATCGGGGGTGGGTCGACCGAGTTCGTGATGGGAGAACCTGGGCGTGCCCCTGCGTTATCGGCCTCGGTCGACATCGGGTGTGTGCGCATGACCGAGCGCCACTTCGTCAACGACCCCCCGTGGCCGGCGGAGGTCAGTGCTGCGCGAGATGACATCGACGCTGCGATTGCCGAGGTGGCCATGACTCTGCCCCTGCGTCGCGCCGGCTCCATGGTCGGGCTGGCGGGGTCGGTGACCACGGTTGCGGCGCTCGCGATGGGCATGTGGGAGTACGACGTGTCTCGCATCCACGGCGCTGTCATCTCGGCAGCAGACACCCATCGGGTCTGCGAAGAGCTGCTCTACTCCAATCACGAGAAGCGGTCGGCCAACCCCGCGGTGCATCCGGGTCGGGTCGATGTCATCGCTGCAGGGTCACTGGTGCTGTCCGCGATCGTGGCTTACACCGGCCTTGCGGAGATTCTGGTCAGCGAGCACGACATCCTCGATGGCATTGCGGCGTCGCTCACCACGGAGTAGCCGCGAGCCTGACTTGTGAGACAGGATGTGCGCGGGGTTACATGACAGGCGGAGGTCCAATGGCTGAGCAAGTGACGTTTGCAAGCAACGGCGGGTCGTGTAGCGGGCTCTTCGCCGTGCCGGCGTCCGGCCGTGGTCCTGGTGTCGTCGTCATCCAGGAGTGGTGGGGTTTGGTTCCCCATGTAGAGAGCCTGGTCGACCGGTTTGCTGAGGCGGGCTTTGTCGCGCTCGCCCCTGATCTCTACCACGGTGCCAAGACTGACGAGCCGAATGAAGCCACGCGAATGATGATGGCGCTTGCCATGGATCCGGCAGCGCGAGACATCGCAGGTGCCGCGCGATTCCTCTTCGAGAGCGACCCGACGAGTGGCAACGGCATCGGCGCCGTCGGCTTCTGTATGGGCGGGTCTTTGGCTTTGTGGTCGGCGACGCTCGCGCCGCAACTGACGACGGCGGTCGGCTTCTACCCGGCGCTGCCATGGGACCGAATGAGCCCCGAGTGGCCCAACTACGAAGGCAAGGCCGCGATGATCCACTGCTCTGAGCAGGACGGCACGTCGGCGGCCGCAGGAATCCAGGAGGCGAAGACGGCGATCGAGAATGCTGGCGGCAACATCGAGCTCTTCGACTACCCGGGCACGCAGCATGCCTTCTTCAATGATGAGCGCCCCGAGGTCTACGACGCAGCGGCGTCTGCCTCGGCGTGGGACCGCACCGTCCAGTTCTTGCACGACCGGCTCTCCGCTTGAGCCCAGGAGCTGAAGCAGTGAGCGGCACACCAGGCGTCGCCGTCGCTGCAGCAGCTGCGACGAGTCTGGTCGAGCTCGACGACTCCGTCGGTAATTGCCGGGCCTGCCCGCGACTGGTCGAATGGCGCGAACGCGTCGCCGTCGAGAAGCGACGCTCTTTCGTCGCCGACGACTACTGGGGGCGTGCAGTGCCAGGGTTCGGCGACCCAGATGCGACGATCGTGGTGGTCGGGTTGGCGCCGGCGGCGCACGGCGCGAACCGGACCGGACGGATGTTTACCGGTGACCGCAGCGGGGACTGGCTCTATGCCGCACTGAACCGAGCTGGTCTCGCGAGTCAGCCGACATCGGTTGCCGTTGGCGATGGGCTGCGACTCATCGGCGTCCGTATCACCGCTGCCGTGCGATGCGCCCCGCCCGCCAACCAGCCGACCCCGGAGGAGCGGGACACGTGCGCGCCATGGTTGGACGCCGAACTGCGGCTGCTGCCCGACGCCCGAGTCGTGGTGGCCCTGGGCGGGTTTGCGTGGACAGCTGCTCTGGCGGCATTGGGCAGGGCCGGCGCCGTGCAACCGAGGCCGCGTCCTCGGTTTGGTCACGGAGCTGAGGTCGAGATCGGAAGATGGACCCTGTTGGGTTCGTTCCACCCGAGTCAACAGAACACCTTTACCGGGCGGCTGACCGAACCAATGATCGACGACGTGTTCACCCGAGCCAGCACTCTGGTTGGCCTCAGCGCATAACTCGACGTCAAGATTTTGCCTCCTCGTCCATCTTTGGAGTTGCGTTGGTTCCTACATTGGTTCAATGAGCGCAGCACCAGCCGCCAAGGCCCACCGCCCCCGCATCTTGATCGTCGGGGGAGGGTACGTGGGGCTTTACACCGCCATGCGACTGCTCAAGAAGCTGCGCAAGGACGAAGCGGTCGTGACGGTCGTCAACCCGCGGTCATACATGACGTACCAGCCCTTCTTGCCGGAGGCCGCCGCCGGGGCGGTCTCACCTCGACACGTCGTGGTCCCGCTGCGTCGGGTGCTGCGCGGGGCAGAGATCATCGCGGCCAAGGTCACCGAGATCAACCATGCCAACCAGACGGCGACCGTGCAGCCGCTAGAAGGCGAGGCGTACCCGCTCGAGTATGACCATTTGGTGATGGCCGTTGGCTCGGTGTCGCGCACCCTGCCCATCCCTGGCCTGGCCGAATGGGCCACCGGCTTCAAGACTGTCGAGGAAGCGATTCAGCTGCGTAACCGCGTCCTGGAGTGCCTCGACATTGCCGAGTCGACGCACTCGCCCGAGATCCGCGAACGCAACCTCAACTTTGTCGTGGTCGGCGGTGGGTACGCCGGGGTCGAGGCACTAGCCGAGCTGGAGGACATGGCTCGTTACGCCACGAGGTATTACCCCGGCATCGACGAGGATGATGTGAAGTTCCACCTCGTCGAGGCTACCGGGCAAGTCCTTCCCGAGGTCGGTCCCGAGATGGGAGTCTGGACGCTCGAGCAACTGCGCAAGCGGGGGATCGACGTCAAGCTCGAGACGCGGCTCGAATCCTGTGTCGGTGGACACGTCGTGCTGTCCGACGGCACGGCCTTTGATGCCGAGACTGTGGTCTGGACCGCTGGAGTTATGCCGAGCCCGGTCTTGCGGAACACCGACCTCCCGCTCAACGAGCGTGGACGACTGCTCGCCGATGCGAAGCTTCAGGTTGTCGGCACCACTAATGCCTGGGGTGCTGGCGACGGAACGGCCGTTCCAGACCTCACCACCGATGACAACCGTGAGTGTGCCCCGAACGCGCAGCATGCGGTCCGCCAGTCGAAGGTGTTGGCCGACAACGTGATTGCGACGCTTCGCGGATCCGCCTTGCACGAGTACAAGCACAAGTACGTGGGCTCCGTTGCCGGCCTTGGTCTCTACAAGGGTGTCGCCAACGTCTACGGGATCAAGGTCAAGGGCGTGCCGGCCTGGTTCTTGCACCGGACCTACCACATGAGCAGGGTGCCGACTCTCAACCGCAAGATCCGAGTGATCGTCGAGTGGACGATGGCGCTCTTCTTCAAGCGCGAGATCGTGTCGCTCTGGTCCATGCACGAGCCGTTCACCGAGTTCCAGGCTGCCGCCGCCCCACCGGCTCGCCGCATCCCGCCGGCCGCCTGACCCGTCGCCGCCTGAGTCCGTGGGCTGGGCATCGGACGCACTAATCTGATGGTTGGCCCGGATGGCGTAACTGGCAGCCGCTGACCACTTAAAATGGTTTGCCGAAAGGCGTGTGGGTTCGAGTCCCACTCCGGGCACTTCGCGACGCGGGTAGCTGGGCATTTCGGATCCTGGCGGGGTCTGATGGTGACTGGACGACTATGGAGCCGGGGGCGGCCTTCAGGTGGAAGCTCGGGCAAGGCGTTGGCGAACCGATGACTGCGACCGAGACTCCGATGCCTGCTCAAACGCACCCAGCGCATCGGACTCAGGTTCAGAAACGTCCGCAACCAACGGGGTCGCGCGCTGATCTAGGCGAGCAACCTTAACTGGTGGATCCTAGGCTCCATCGTCGTCCGATGAGCCCGATTAGCCCCACACCCCGCCACAATCCGAAGCGGCGGGTAAGTGCCGGTTTGCATCCCATTGACGGCCAGATCGAGTCTCGTGGCTGGACACACACCCGAAATGAGTTACCGTTGTTCTACCGGCCACCCGCCGGGGAACCTGTTCGACGACGACTCGCCTCACGAAAGGGCCGATCAGTCCGGATGGAAACGCGCAACCCCGTTATCGCTCGTATGGAGAAGGAAGCCAAAGCCAACGGCGGCTACGCCGGAATCGGAACGGCGACCGCCACCAAGACCGCACCAGCTGGCTACGACGTCCCACCGGCGATGCCGGTCGAGATGACCCCAGCCGCCACCCCCATGACGGTCAACGACGTCGTGGTGCGTACGGCCACCCTGTTCGTCCCGCTGCTGATCACCGCCTACTTCGCCTGGACGCTGCAGGTCGGCACCGGGATTGTTCTGATCGCCATGCTGGTCGGGCTCGGGCTCGGGTTCTGGGGAGCCTTGTCGGCGAAGGTACGCCCGGTCGTCTTCCTCGCCTACGCCACGGTCGAAGGCGTTGTTGTCGGTGGGTTTAGCTTCTGGATGCAGGAGTACGTCAACCAAAGCAACTTTGCTGCTGGCAACCCCGATCCGCCCAACATCGTCCTGCAGGCCGTCATCGGGACGTTGGCTGCCTTCGTCGCGATGCTCTTCCTCTACGGCACTCGCATCATCAAGGTCACCGGCCGCTTCAAGAAGATGATGGCTGTTGCGTTCCTGGCCTACTTCGGGATCGCGATCATCAACGTGGTCGCTGCGCTCTTCGGTGTCGGTGGCGGATGGGGGCTTGCCGGCGCTGGACCTCTTGGGCTGCTCTTCTGCGTCGCCGGTGTTGGGCTCGCTGCGTTCTCGCTGGTACTCGACTTCGACGCGATCGAGCAAGGCATCAAGCTCGGCGTTCCGGAGAAGGAGTCGTGGCGTGCGGCGTTCGGTCTCACCGTGACCCTTGTGTGGCTCTACTTGGAGATCTTGCGCCTGCTGGCGATCCTCAACCGCAGCTAATCGCTCGCTGGATACTGCAAGCCTCAGCGAAGGGGCCGCCGGACCGTTCACACGGTCGGCGGCCCCTTCGGCTGTGGCCGGGCGCTACTTCACCCGCCGGGCGGCTCGAACCTTGTCGTACTCGTGAACGACGGCGGTGGCGTAGCTGTGCGGTATCTCGTGTTCGTCTTGCAACCAATGGACTCGTTCTTCGAAGCGGGTCAGCGCTGGGCCGTCCTGCACCACCTGGAACCACTCGTCGATCGGCTTTCCCGTTGCCTGAGGCAGCCGGGCGACCAGATTCGCGTGGGTCTCTTCGGAGTGGTGCAGAGATGACATGGCAACTCCCGATGCTGGAGGAGAACGTGGCTCTACCGTGCCTCAGCGCGCCCCGGGCCGCAAGACCCCGAAGGCCCCCAGATAGCGTGCCGGCGTGCCCCGACTGGAGGATGACCAGAAGAGGTTGGACCGGCTCTGTGACCGACTCCGTTCGGCCCCGGAAGGGCGTTTGGTTCGGGCCGATGAACGGCTCTCCGGCGGCTCGGTGGCCGATGCTGTTCACGAGGCTGCGGTGTGGGCCGCTGCCGCTCAGGGGATCGGCCAGCCGGTTCCGCAGTTGCACCCGCTGGCCAGCGCCGACCAGCTGAGTGTGGTGGGTGGCGACTTCCTCGGCTGGGTGGCTTCGGCCGACGGCCGGGAGGCGGCTTTGCAGGAGTGGCGTTGCTTGGTCGAGCGCTTGCGGGTAGCGGTCTGAGCTCGGCTAGCGGTCGCTCGTGGCAGGCGCCTGTTGGCGCTGTAGCCGCAGAAGTGCCCTGACCCGAGACCCACGGACGGCACTGACCTCGGCTCCGCCCACCTCGGCGGCCTGGGCTGCAGCGTGCGCGAGGTCGAGGGGGGTCGAGCCCAGCTCCGACTCCAGCGACGGCGCGAGTGCGTCGGCGAGGCTCGGCACGATGGCCTCGGCGAAGTGTCGGTAGCCCGTTGCTGATGGGTGGAACTGGTCGGGACCAAACATGGTGTCGGGGTGGGCGTCGAACTCCGGCCCGAGAAGGTCAGCCAGCGCAACGCTGCGGGCTCCCGCCGAAACCGCAGCCACTGTTTGGGCGGCTGCCAGCGATCTGCTCCAGCGTCGAGCGACCCACCGCAGGGGGTGGGGAATCGGGCGGATGGTTCCGAGGTCGGGGCAGGTGGCTACGACCACCTTGACGCCGTTGGCGTGCAGTCGTTCGATCGCCGCCGTGAGCAGAGCGACTGAGCTTCCAGGTGGTACCCGGTGCGTGACGTCGTTGGCGCCGACGGCGATCACCGCGATGTCGGGCCAGTGTGGCTCGATCTGGTCGATTTGTTTTTGAAGGTCGCCGCTCTGCGCGCCAACCACTGCGAAGCATCGCAACTGCACTTCGCGACCGAGCTCGGCCGCAAGCCCCGCGGCGATGACGGCGGCTGTGGTCTCTTCGGGGCGCTCCACCCCGAATCCAGCAGCGCCGGAGTCGCCGAGAACGGCGAGCGAGACAGGCACTCCGCCGGTGCCGTAGGCCCCATCGGCGATCGGTGGCGTCGTCAGCGGCTCACCGATCCGGTGTCTGGCGAGACGCGACTGGCCGAGGAGCACTCCGTAGATCGCTCCGCCTGCTCCGACCAGTCCGGCGCCTCCGACGGCGGCGGCGGAGGCGATCGCTCGTGCTCGACTGGCTCGACTCACGGCTGTGCCTCCTCTCGCTCGCGCAACTGGCGTCTCGTCGTGGACCCTCTACCGTAGTCGACCGTCCGGTATCGCGGGTTTACGTCCGAGGGCCGAGCAGTCTGGGTAGCGTCGGCGGACGGCAGATGCTGAGACATCCACTCCTGAGTCACCAGCAGGGCACCTTGTCCGTGCGACCCGCAAGCTGGCTGGCCGGTTGTTCATGGCGGCACGCCGGGATGACCAGGAGCGAAGGCGCGAAGCGCCCTCCACGTCGAGCCAGGACTGGTACCAGTAGTCACCAGTCGTAGGCTGCGGGCGTGGAAACCTACGAATCAGTCATTGAGCTCATCGGCAATACCCCGCTCGTGCGGCTCCACAAGGTCACCAACGGCGCCGGTGCTCCGGTCTACGCCAAGGTCGAGTACTTCAACCCCGGCGGGTCGGTCAAAGACCGAATCGCGCTGCGCATGGTGGATGCCGCTGAGCGCGAAGGCTTGTTGAAGCCCGGCGGCACGATCGTCGAACCGACGTCCGGCAACACCGGAGTCGGCCTCGCGCTCGTCGCGCAGCAGCGCGGCTACTCATGCATCTTCGTCGTTCCCGACAAGGTGAGCATGGACAAGATCAATGTGCTGAAAGCCTACGGCGCTGAGGTTGTTGTCTGCCCAACGGCAGTCCCTCCAGACCACCCCGACTCGTACTACAACGTCAGTGACCGGTTGGCGCGCGAGACCCCGGGCGCATGGAAGCCGGACCAGTACGCCAACCAGAACAACCCGATGTCGCACTACGAGCAGACCGGCCCAGAGCTCTGGCGTCAGACCGACGGGCGCATCACGCACTTCGTCGCAGGCGTCGGAACCGGTGGCACGATCACCGGCATCGGGCGCTACCTCAAGGAGGTCTCGCAGGGTCGGGTGCAGATCGTGGGGGCTGACCCAGAGGGATCGGTCTACTCCGGTGGCACCGGTCGCCCTTACCTCGTCGAAGGTGTCGGTGAGGACTTTTGGCCGACGACGTATGACCCGGCGCTGGTCGACGAAGTGATCGCGGTCAGCGACGCCGACTCGTTTGCTATGACGCGGCGCCTGGCCCGCGAAGAGGGCTTGCTGGTCGGCGGCTCCTGCGGGATGGCCGTCGTTGCCGCCATCGGCGTGGCCGAGCGGCTCACCCCGGAGGACATGGTCGTTGTGCTGCTGCCGGATTCAGGTCGTGGGTACCTGTCGAAGGTGTTCAACGACGAGTGGCTGGCGCAGTATGGGTTCTTGCCCGAGAGGGGTGAGAGCCAGTCAGTCGGCGACGTCTTGCGCACCAAGGGTGGTGAACTCCCGACCTTCGTGCACACCCATCCGAACGAGACGCTGGCCGAGGCGATCGAGATCTTGCGTGAGTTCGGCGTCTCGCAGATGCCGGTCGTCAGGGCCGAGCCTCCCGTGATGGCCGCGGAGGTAGCCGGGTCGGTGATCGAGCGCGACCTCCTCGATGCGCTGTTCACCGGACGCGCCAAGCTCTCCGATCGCGTCGAGGACCAGATGTCGCCGTCCCTTCCCAGCGTTGGGGCTGGCGAACCGGCGTCAGCCGCAGTGGCGGCCCTAGAGAAGGCCGACGCAGTCGTCGTCCTCGAGGACGGCAAGCCCATCGGGGTACTCACACGGCAGGACCTGCTCGGTTTCCTCGCCACCTAGAAGTCGATCCCTTTCAGGTTGGGGTCGTTGACTGGGGTTGTATCCCAGCCGGTTCTATGGGTCCCTACGCACCTGATCGCTGGACGGGTACTTACGCCACGTGCTGCTGGCATCGAGCGTGGAGACTTGGTGGGCTCTGGAGCCATGAACTCTCCACACCCGGCGGATTAAAGCGTCCTGGTGGGCTCCGCGCACCTTCAGCGTCAAGCGGGGTAGGCGACCCCGGCGGTGGCGTGGCAGTCGTAGCCGTTCGGAACCTTCGCCAAGTACTGCCGGTGGCAGAAGCAGTCGCTATCCACAAGAACTCAGGAGAGTTGCTAGCGGGAATCGCACGCCGCGATGGCCCGAGTGATACGTGCCTGCTGTTTCGAAGTCAGTGGTTTGCCCTGCCATACGAACTCACCGCGGTTGTTTTCGACCGGTTCGTAGGCCGCGCTCAGATACGCGTACACCCCCTGCTTTCCGATAACGACCACGGAGGTCGGGGACACCTCGGACTCGGCTGTACTGGAAAGTTCGACGGCACCGTTGAACGCGAGGCCCATATCTCGGGCATGGTCGAAGGCTGCTCTGTCACCTGTGGGATACGACTCGGCCATGAGGTCCAATCCTGCGCAGCCTTGAGCAATCGCGTCATCGAGCTCGCTCGAGCAGGCGGACAGGATCAGGACGATGAAGATGCCGATAGAAACGGCGACGGCGGGTGGCCGCGACCTACCAACACTCATGTCCAATATTCTCGCACTCGATCTGATGCCAAGTGCCCGCTCGGCGGGCTGAGGCGTCAACCAACTGCGCCCTCGGCGGGCTAGGCGGACTGTTCAGACTGGGTAGGCGACCCCGGCGGTGGCGTGGCAGTCGTATCCGTTCGGCACCTTCGCAAGGTACTGCTGGTGCGGCTCCTCGGCGTAGAAAAACTCGGGCGCCGGCAGCATCTCGGTCGTGATGGAACCGAGGCCGACCTTGGTCAGGGCCCCTTGGTAGACGTCGCGGGACGCTTCTGCCGCGGTTCGCTGGTCCTCGCTCGTCCAGTAGAGCGCTGAGCGGTACTGAGAGCCTAGATCGTTGCCCTGCCGGAAGCCTTGGGTCGGGTCGTGGGTCTCCCAGAACATCTTGAGTAGCTCGGAGTACGAGACCACGGCCGGGTCGTAGACGACGCGGACGGCCTCGGTGTGTCCGGTCCTTCCGGTGCAGGTTTCGTCATAGGTGGGATTCGGGGTGATCCCGCCCTGGTAGCCGACCGCGGTGGTGTAGACGCCGGGTAACTGCCAGAAGCGTCGCTCGGCGCCCCAGAAGCAGCCCATCCCGAAGAAAGCCTCAGCCATGCCGGTCGGGACCTCGCCGGCGATGGGGGTGCCCAACACCGCGTGCCGCTCGGGAACCAAGAATCCCCGCTGGGGCCGGCCGGGGAGTGCCTGCTGGGGGGTGGGCAGCGTTGCCGCCGTGCGTGCGAAGAGCACCGAGTCCTCCTGTCGTTGACCTGTTTGGCTTAACCATCACCCCCCACCTGCCGATTCCCCCCGAGACACATCTCATGGGGGTCACGGAGGGTAACAATGCGGAGCATGCGCCTACCAGCGCTGATGCTGGGCGTCGTGATGCTCTCCTCCGCCGTTGGCTTGGCCTACCAGGCCACCAGGACCGCTAGCGACGCCGCAAGTGCTCAAAACACTGAACTGCAGACCGCTGCGGCCAACGCCGAGGTACTCCTCACCGCTCAGTTCGAGCAGGCTGGGGCCATTGGTCTACTGACCGCCCAGGACGACGTGTTCGTGGACTTCTTCAAGGAGCCGGGTAGCACCGAGGCCAAGGTCGCGGCCGACACCACGACGCGTCAGGGCATCGTCGACCTCCTCGCCTACCAGCAGACCCTCTTTCCAGGATCGATCGCGCGTTCTGGCTACGTCGACACGAAGAGCGGCCAGGAGATCGCCGAGGTCGTCAATGGTCTTCCGTCACCGCCGATCACTCTTGAAGGCGGAGCCGACCAGAACCTCCCGTTCTTTGCAGATGTCGCCTCTTTGCCCACCGGGTGGCTCTATCAGTCGAACCCGTACTTCTCCAAGGAGACGAACGAGTGGGTGGTGGCAAACGGCACGACGGTGATGTACGACGGTGATAAGCGCGGAATGATCTACTTCGAGTTTCGCCTAGATGCGTTGCGAGGACAGATCCTCGCTCGTGACGGAAACGCAGCGATGCGTGCCGTCACCGAGCGCACTGGGCTGGTAGTGATCGATAGCCGCTCGTCGCAGGTGTCTGCGACCAACTTTGGCCAGACTGACGACCGCACCTTCACCGGTGAGATCCGCAACTTCGGGCCATCGGGTCTGACCACGATTGGCGACGAGCGTGTTGCCTATGTGCGGATGGAGCCGTCGAAGACTCTGCAGATCGTCAACGACAATGATTGGTTCATCACGGCGTCGGAGTCTGTCGTCGTGACTGGCTTGGCTGCTGCCGTCTCGCCCATGCTGATCGCGCTGCTTGCGCTCGGGATTCCCCTGGTCATCTTTGCCGTCATCTCATACGTGCGGCTCACCCGGAGGAAGCGTCGCGAGGCTCTGGAGACGGGCGCAGAGCGTGACCATCTGAACGCTCGACTGACTGACCTCTCGGATGCGCTGGATCAAGCGGCAGCCGGAAACCTTGCGGTCAGCCTGCCGGTTGACTTCGATGACGAACGACTTGCGGTTCTTGCCCATTCGTTCGAGAACACCTTGGAACGCCTCCGAACGCTGGTTGCGCAGGCGCAGGGTCACGGAGTCCAGCTTGCGCAGGCTGCCGGCCAGATGCGGGCGACTGCCCAGGAGCAAGCTGGTTCGGCCGGTGAGCAGTCGGCAACCGTGACGGAGACGACGGCGACGATTGAGGAGTTGGCGGCGACGGCGGCTCAGATTGCTGAGACGGCTGGGTCGGTGGCTCGGGTGGCTGCTGAGACTTTGGTGTTGACCGATGAGGGTCGGGGTGCGGTGGCTGAGTCG
>JBBQAL010000010.1:0-46962 GCA_038316135.1 Candidatus Nanopelagicales bacterium
TTTCGCATCATGGCCAGCAACTGGTTGGCATAGTCTCCGTTGCCCTGGCTGGAGAACCGTTGCATCAGCGCGGCGGTGATGACAGGGGTAGGCACGCCGGTGTCAATCGATTCGCGCACCGTCCAACGCCCCTCACCGGAGTCGGCAACGACGGGAGCGATAGCTCGTAGCGACTCGCCGTCCTTGACAACCGACGCGGTGAGATCGAGCAGCCACGAGCGGATCACCGTTCCATGCCGCCAGGCCTCTGCCACAGCGGGAACGTCGGTGACGAGTTCGCCCCGTGCCTCGAGCAGGGCAAACCCCTCGGCGAGGGCTTGCATTGCTCCGTACTCGATGCCGTTGTGCACCATCTTGGTGAAGTGCCCAGAACCCACCGGCCCCGCGTGCACCCAGCCTGAATCAGCGGTCGGAGCGAGGGTTCGAAGTGCCGGAGTGAGCCGTTCGACGTCGGCAACTGATCCGCCAACCATCAGGCCGTATCCCTCTTCCAGGCCCCACACACCACCGGAGACGCCGACGTCGACAAACCCCAGACCGCGGTCGGACATGCTCTGCGCCACGCGTTGGGAGTCGCGATAGTCGGCATTGCCACCATCGACCACCAAATCCCCAGGCGTCAAGAGCTCACCTGCCTCGCCCATCACCGTTTCGGTAATGGCTCCAGCTGGAAGCATGAGCCACACCACCCTTGGCGAGTCCTGTGCTGCCACAGCTTCGGCCAGTGATGAAAGCGTGGCGATGCCCGGCTCACCGGCCAACGCGGCACACGCCTCCGGACTCGGGTCTACGGCCGTCACCGTGTGGCCACCCCGACCCAGTCGGCGGGCCATATTCCCGCCCATGCGACCTAGCCCGATCAGAGTCAGCTCCATGTCAGCTCCCACATCGTTTCGGAGTAGCCCGGCATATCAGTGTGAGCGTAGGCGGTCATCCGCGAGCAGTGCGCGAGTAGTGGGCTCGAACCTTGGCTCGGTTCCCGCAGGTACGCATGTCACACCAGCGGCGATTACCGGCCCGGCTGGTGTCGAGGAAGAGCCAACCGCACCCTCCGGCGTCCGGCGGGCACTGCCGGACCAACCCCAACTCTGGCTCGGTCAACAGATCCCACGTGTCGATGGCAACGGGCCACAGCACCTGGGTGAGCGCATCGGCGGTGCGCCACTCCTCCCGGACGCCCCCGCGCTGTGCACCTGCCAATACCCGGTGACCAATGCTCTCGCCAAGTGCGTCGTTGAGCTTTGCGACGTCGCTGGGCCGCACCTGGTCGCCGACTCGAGATGCGTTGAGCAGGGCGAACGCAGCCTCGCGCATACCTACCGCCTGACGGTGAGCTGCGAACGCCTCATCGGTCGAAGACTTCGTTCGCTTCCTGAGCCACGAGATCGAACGAGGCAGTGGAACGTCGACCATCTCGAACCAATCCAGGACGTCGCCGTAACTTGCGAGGTAGTCGCGACCCGCTGCCCCCTCTCGCGGGTCGACGGTGTTGACGAAGTCCAGGCAAAGACGTCCACCGACCCGATCGGGAATCACACGCGATGCTGACACCCCTCGACCCTAACCGGTCTAACCAGTATTCAGCTGCAGTAATTCTCGGTGAGGACGCGGCACAGTCACGCTGATGCGTGGAGATCCTCAGCCGTGTCGACGACGTTGGGTCGCATCGCCATCCCGAAGGGCTCGAGGTAGCGGCGGATCGCGATCGCTGCGGCAGCACCTTCACCAGCCGCGGCCGCCGCCTGCTTCGTACTTCCGCTGCGTACGTCGCCTGCGACGAAGACCCCGCCTACCGAAGTCTGCATCCCCATGTCGGCGGTGACAAACCCCTGCGGGTCGGTATCCACCAACTCGCAGACCAGCGATGCATTGGGTGTCAGCCCGATGAATACGAAGGCAGCCGGCGTCGTGATCGTCTCTCGACTGCCGTCTGGGCCCTCAACCACGAGACCGGTGAGTTTGCCCTTCTCGCCGACAAACTCGACCGGGGTCGTGTTGACACGGACGCTGATCTGATCGCTGCGCTCGACCTTGTCGACGGCGGCTGCGCTGGCAGTGAGCCGGTCGGCTGTCGTCACCAACGTGATGCGCTGGTCCAAGGTGGTGAGGAAGAGGCTCTCTTCTGTCGCGGAGTTCCCTCCTCCAACGACCACGACGTCTTCGCCGCGATAGAAGGCACCGTCGCAGGTGGCGCAGAAGTGCACCCCCGACCCGATGAAGTCGTCTTCCCCAGGGATGCCGAGACGTCGATAGGTGGAACCGGTCGCGACCAACAGCGCATGCGACCGGTACTCGTCGCCGGAGCCTGTCGTGACGACCTTTTGGTCCGCGTCGACGGCAATTGCGGCAACCTCAGTGGCCGACAGGATTTCAACACCGAAGCGCTCTGCCTGACGTCGCAGACGATCGGCAAACTCGCTGCCGGCGACGCCATCAGGGAAACCAGGGAAGTTGTCGACCTGGTCGGTGATTCCGATGGTGCCACCCACAGCGCCCGACTCGATGACAAGCGTGGAGATGCCCTCGCGAGCGGCATAGATGGCAGTAGTAAGACCTGCGACGCCGCTGCCGACGATGATCAGCGGGTAGAAGCGGTGCTGGGCCTCAGTGCGCAGACCCAGCTTGGCCGCCAAGTCGGCGTTGCTGGGCTCAACAAGGGTGGTGCCGTCCTCGAACACCAGCACCGGGATGATCAGCTTGCCGTCGTTGACCCGCTCTACCACCTCGCGGCCGGCCGGATCGGCGTCCACATCGGTAAACGCGTAGGCAATGCGCTGCTCACTGAGGAATTGCTTGGCCCGATGACAGTCGGGGCACCAGGCGGTGCCGTACATCTGGATCGGGCTCGGGTTCACCGGCATTGAATCTCCTCGATGGGGGCAGTGGTCGTAACAACTCGCGGCTGGGCAGTTCACTTCCAGTAGATGGGCGATTTCACCAGTTCGTAAGGCAACCGACTAGCCCACATCGAGTCTTTCGAACCTATCACCGCGCGCGGAAGCGCGAACGGACACAGCTCAACGAGGATCACCGTCGAAAGTCGGACGACATCGCACTCTTCTAGGGTGGCGGGGTGGCACACATACTGGTCGTCGAGGACGACGACACAATCGGGTCTGTCCTCGAAGCTGGCCTACGCGCCAATGGCTTTCGCGTTCAGCTGGAGCGGAGTGGTCGGGCCGCCCTTGCGGTGGCTGGGTGTGGAGAGATTGACCTCGTTCTTCTCGACCTCGGCCTGCCGGACATGGACGGGATTGACGTCTGCCGCGAGATTCGGGCGTCACTCCCTTCAGTGGTGATCGTCATCCTCACTGCCCGTACCGATGAGATGGACGTCCTGTCCGGCCTTGAGTCCGGGGCTGACGACTACCTGGCAAAGCCGTTCAGCATTGTTGAGGTTCTGGCCCGAGTCCGAGCGCACCTGCGCCGTTCGGTAGCCAGCCATGCCAACAGTGACGCTTCGACGAGCATGGACTTCGGTGCGTTAACCGTGGATGTTGGTGCGCGGCGCGTACTAATCGCTGGCACCGAAGTGCAGTTGAGGGCGCGTGAGTTTGACCTGTTGGCACGTCTGGTACGGGACGCCGGAACGGCTGTGAGCCGAGAGGACCTGATGAGCGACGTCTGGGACGAGCACTGGTTCGGGTCAACGAAGACGCTCGACGTTCACATGGTGGCGCTGCGTCGCAAGCTCTCGGCCGCAGCTCACAAAGCTGGACCTGACGCCGTGCACCTGATGCCGCAGATCGTCACCTTGCGCGGCTACGGATACCGCATGGATGCGATTGGTGAGTGAGCCGCCGGCCGTCACAGCTCACGAAGCTCCTCGATCGCTGAATGTCGGGATGGCCGTGAAGCCAAGCCCGCCGCCCCGGTGATCGCCGCGGCCGCGATGAGCCCCGTTCCGACCAGGTAGATCCACGGAATGGAGAGGGAAGCAGGTGGCGGATCGAACACCCCCGTCAGAACAGCAACGAGCATCTGAGACAGAAGCCAGCCCGCGATGGCACCCGCCACAATCCCACCGATCGCGACCACCATGCCCTCACTGAAGACCAGGCTCCGCAACTGCCTCCGCGTTGCGCCGAGCACGGCAGCGATCGCAAAAGTTCGACGGCGTTCAACCAGTCCAAGGGCCAGTACCAGGCCGCCCGCCAATGCCGACAGAACCAGAGCGAATGCCAGCTCGAGGCGAGTGAGCCCATTCAAATCCACCGAGGTCAAGCTGGAACCCACGGCCGTGCGACTAGTGCTGATATCTGTCACCGCGGCACTCGACCCCAGGGTGACCTGGATCTCTTTGGCGACCGTGGCCGGGTCGCTCGAACCAGTGTTGACAAGGAAAGCACCCACCGCGTCACTGCCAGTGGCCTGTGCGACATAGGCGGCGTTGGCCACGAAGAAACTATCGTGCGGTGCGGTGGGGAACTCCTTAACAATGCCCGCGTAGTGGAACGGGACGGTCGTGAACTGTTTGGTTCGACCATCCTGGAGCCGGAGATTGAGAAGATCTCCGGGCTGGAGTTGAAAGTCCATCACCGTCTCGTCGCTGACGAGGACCGAGTCCGGGTTCGCGGCCAGCTCAGCCAACAACTGACGAGCTGTCCCACCTTGGAAATAGGCATCCTGAAGAGCAGTCGAACTCGCAATCGTGTCGGGGCGGACGCCGTACAGGTCCTGTAGGTCCGTACCTACGTAAGCGAATCGATGCTGAATCGGTTCCACCGACTGGACTCCGGAGATCGCCGCGATGTCACTGGCACCGGAAGGTCCGACGACCGATCCGGGGGACTCAGTAACGGTCACGTCAGCGCCATTGCTGAGAAGAGCATCGACCTCGGCTTGCTGCCGATAGGTCGCGTTGAACGTGGCCGTCGACGCGGCAAACGAGAGCGCGAGTGCGACAAGCACCACCCCGCTGGCGAGCGTTGATCGCTGTCGGGACATGCTCGCTGCCGCAGTGCTCGAAAGTCGTCCCGCGATGGGCCGAAGAATGGCAGTCATTAGTCCCCGACCGGAGCCCAGGGCGACATATGCAACTCGCCACGTCAAGAGCCCAATTCCGAGCCAGAGTAGGGCTGGCCCCAGAAACGCCCAGTAGCTGACCGAGATGTTGGGGACCCCCTCTGGAGCCAACACGAGGCTGTATCCGGTTCGACTGGTGATCCAGAAGACGATTGCGGAGACCAGCAAGAGGACGAAGTCGACCCCCCAACGCATCCAACCGGGCGACCGGTGCCGGCGCACCTGCATCCGTGCACCGCTGACCGTTTGGAGCCGATAGGCACGCACCGATGGAATCGCAACTGTGCCGACGGCGATCAGCAGGCCGACGGCGAAAGCACCGATGGTCCAGGTGAGGGCGGAGGTCGGCGTGGCCCCGAAGGATGTGGCGTCGAACATGACACGCCCGACGAGGGCGGCCACAGCCAGACCGAGAAGACCACCTGCCACACCGATCGTCATTGCCTCAGCCACGGCCAGGCGCACAACCTGACGAAGAGTGGTACCCCGGGTGCGCAGCAATGCCTGCTCGCGCCTTCGGCGAACAGCAGCTGAGTTAGCCATCGCCGCCGTCAAGATTCCGGCCAGAACAGCCCCGGGGATGCCGAGGAAGACGAAGAGCACCTGCGCATATAGGGCATCCTGTCGAGCTCCATCCAGCACTGCCCCCAGGTTGTCACCCACCTGTCCGGCTCCGGCGAGGGTGGCTTCGAGGTTGTGCGCAGCTGATGTTGCCTCGGTGTAGGCCTGGGATGGATCGGGCGGGAGCGAATGCGAATGGTCCACGTGAATCTGAGTGGTCAGCAGGTCGGGTCGCTGTGCAGCCAACGGCCCCATCAGCAGGCGGTACTGCCCATCTGGCAACAACAAGACGTTGTCCGGGGGGGCTACTGGCTGCGACTGTGCTGGCGCTCCGACGATCTGGAACAACGAGTCGGCTTGAGGCAGCTCGACTACGCCATCAACCCTTACCCGGGCGTCTGGTAGTCCAGCCCGGCCGATCGACACGAGATCGCCGGGTGCAACGTGAAGGTTTGATGCGGTCTGTTGGGCCACGAGGACCCCTTGAGAAGATCCGGATAGCCCTCGGATCTCGCCAGCGAAGACCGACTGGTACTCGGCCGAGATGCCGAGCACAACACCGGGCCCCGTTGTCTGAGTCGTTCCGCCGTTGACGGCCTTGAAACCGCTGGTCTCAGCGAAGCCGACAGGCAGTGCGGCGTTCACGCCCGCTGTCTGGGTCGTAGCGTCGAGGACGGCCGTTGGATCGGCGCCGCTGGCCACTTGAACCTGCCAGTCGACGATGACGCCAGAAGCTGCCCGAGCAGTCATGCTCGCCTTGGACGACGCGAGAAAGGCCCCGAGCGAAGCAAGCAGCGCGACAGCAATGGCCACCCCCAACGCCGTAGCGACGATACGGCCAGTGCGCTTCACCAAGAGTCCACGAATCCACAGGGTGATCACTGGACCCGCCTCGGAATTGTGCTACCTATCGTCGGATCGGTGGTGTCCAGGGCTCCATCGGTCATCCGCCAGAGTGAGTTCATCCGCTGAGCAACAGACGGGTCGTGAGTACTCACGACAAGTACGGCCCCTAGGGCTTCCGCCGCGGTCACCAGAACGTCGATGATGTGGCCACCAGTCTCGCGATCGAGCTGGCCGGTTGGTTCGTCGGCCAGGATCAACGGAGGACGAAGCGCTAGAACCCGGGCGATCGCCACCCGCTGAGCCTGACCTCCAGAGAGCTCCTCCGGGAGTTTGCGACTGAGTCGGTCCAGCTTCATCGTCTGCAGGGCTTCCATCGCCATGTCGCTGGCCTCTGCGTCGGTGCATCCACCCAGGATCAGTGGCAGCGCAACATTCTCGACCACATTGAGGGCCGGAATCAGGCTCGGCCCTTGAAACACCACTCCGACGAGTCCTGGCTGCCCAGCGGGATTCGCCCCAAAGGCCGGCCAGTCGAGCTGACCAGCCGTTGGCTCGACCAGCCCAGCCATGAGGTGCAGCAAAGTCGACTTCCCTGAGCCGGATGGGCCAGTGATCGCGAGCCGCATTCCACTCGTGACCGTGCAGGTAACACCATGAACGGCGACGACCGCAGTTGGCCCAGTGCCGTAGGTGTGCGAAAGATCATCGCAGCGGACGACCGTCCCCTCATCGGCGTTCGGCAACGCACGGTCGATCGGGACAGCCATGCGCTGGGACGTGCTGGGAGTCACGATGCAACCAGCCCGTCGGAGAGGGCGACGACTCGATCAGCGACCGATGTGACGTTGGGACTGTGCGTGACCAGGAGCACTGCACACCCACGGTCTGCCCGATCCCGAAAGAGGGCGAGCACCCGTTGCTCGGTCTCGCTGTCCAACTCGCCGGTCGGCTCGTCCGCCAGAAGGATCTCGGGGTCGTTGGACAGGGCAACGGCCAACCCGGCGCGGGCTGACTCGCCCCCGGACAGTTCCGCGGGGTAGGCCGTTGCTCGCGGAAGGAGCCCCACCTCTTCAAGGATCGTCGGATCCGCATCATGCCGCTTGTTACCGAGCTGGCGGGCCAGCCGAACATTCTGCGAGATGGTCAGATGTTCGATGAGATTTCCGCCCTGAAAGAGAACCCCGATGTGTTCGGCCCGCAGCGATGCCCGCGTCGACTCGCTGCGGCCGGTCATGCGTCGACCACCGACCCTGACGGTCCCAGCGGCAGGCTCATCCAGTCCGGCAAGGCACGACAGCAGAGTTGACTTCCCCGACCCCGATGGGCCGACCACGGCGACGATCTCTCCTGCTCCGACCGAGATCGACACCCCTCTCAGCGCCAGGACCTCCTCGTCGTCGGCTCGAAAGAAGCGATAGAGCTGCTGAGCGTCAAGGGCCATTGAGGATTGCTGGCTCATTGGACCCACGCGAAGGAGTTGCTGACCAAGGCCCATGGGTCGACGTTGTCGGCGTTCTCCGGGCCGGTCAGGGTCAGGACGACCTGCTGGCCGTTCTTCCAGAACGTGTACCGCTCCATGGCATCGCGGATGACCTTGTTCGTCACCGGATCCTGGGCAGAGTCACCGCGATACGTGATGAGCGTGCCTGAGCCGCCGGGAAGATCGAAGGTCGTCACGTTGTCCAACGAGAAGTTGGGGACAGACCCTTGCAGTTCTGGGACCACCACGCTGTTGGCGGTCTTGACAGTCGGGGCGGCCGCGGCTGCGGTCTGTTCCACAGCGATGGTGTTGAGCTTGTCCGTGAAGGATGCGCTGCCGCCGTTCGCAGTCCGAGCCCACCCCTCGGGGATCTTGACGCCGTAGTCACCGGACTTGCCGGTGTAGGTGACGAACGCCTGGTTGTCCGGGATGTCGCCAGGCGGGTTGTTCTCGGTCTGGACGGGTGCAGGCTTCGAAGTAGACACATTGGGTTGGGTCGTTCCGACATCTGGTGATGCTCCTTGCGTTGATGTCGGTGACGACGAACAGCCAGTCACAACGAGTGCAAGAGATCCAAGAACCAGAATGGGTGTCTTAGGGAGCGGAACCATTGCGTCCTCCGGACGTTGACGTTGCAGACGTCTGTCACGCTAGGGCGAGGCAGGTAACCCCTTTGCGCGCTGTTGGCTAACTCAGGGCTAACTCTCGAAGGAAGTGGAGGCGGTCCGAGTGCGACGAAGAATCATCGGCGTGGCGCTGGCGAGCGTTGCTCTTGCACTTCTGATCTTCTCGGTCCCTTTGGGTCTGGCAGTGCGTCACCTCTACGTCGGCGACGAAATAAGTGAGCTAGAGCAGACGGCATTGCGGGCAGCGGTCAGAGTCGGCCCGAACTTCAGTTCCGGTGACCCGGCAGAACTTCCCACTGTCGAAACAGGAAGCGAACTCGCCCTCTATGACCAGAACGGTGTCAGAATCTCCGGTCAGGGCCCTGCGGAGGCTGACGGTGCCGTACTGACAGCGCTCTCAGGAACCGTCGGTCAATTCCAGACCAACGAGACTGTTGTGGTTGCGGTCCCAGTCGCATCCGATGAGAACGTCGTCGGTGTCGTACGCGCGGCATCCGACATGAAGAACGTGCGCAACCGCGTGTGGCTCACCTGGTTTGGCATGGCCGCAGTGGGGGCTCTTGCCATCGCATTTGCCACCGCCCTAGCCGGAGTCCTCGCAAAGCGTTTGAGCGTGCCGCTCGTAAAGCTCGCCGAGACGTCCCAGCGACTGGGTGACGGAGAGTTCAGGGTTCGCACCGACCCGACGGGTATCCCTGAGATCGACCAGGCTGGTGCAGCCCTGAATGCCACCGCAAGTCGGCTGGGCGACATCGTTGAGAGGGAACGCCTCATCGCAGAGAACGCCTCACACCAGCTGAGAACACCACTAACCGGGCTCCGCGCTTCACTCGAACACGCACTCGTGGACCCTTCAGTTGACCTGCGTCGCGCTGCCACGAGCGCAATCGCATCAGCCAGAACACTTGAGGGCACCATCAACGACATCATCGGTCTCACCCGCGGCGACCCATCGTCCGCAGCAACGATCGATGTCACTCCCGTTGTGGAGCAGCTCCGACTCCGTTGGCACGGGCGACTAGCTGAGATCGGACGCCCACTTCGCGTCGAGGTACCGTCGCAACCGCTGATCGTCCGTGCATCGCCTGCGGCCGTTGAGCAGATCCTCGATGTTCTTCTCGACAATGCATTTCGGCACGGGCGAGGCGCTGTAGTCGTTTCGGTTCGAGCAGCAGGTGACGCAGTAGCCATCGATGTTGCCGACGACGGTCCGGGGATCGCCGAAGCAGATGTATTCGCCCGGGGAGAGTCAGGAACAGGGGGGTCGGGTATTGGGCTCGCATTGGCTCGCGGGCTAGCCACCGACCAGTCGGGACGCCTCCTACTGACCAGACGCGAGCCCTCAGCCCGTTTCACCCTGCTGCTACCAGGCCTTTAGCCCGGTTCAGACCCGCTCAGCGCGGTAGCGGAGGCGCCGACCTTGGGGCTTGACGCAACTCGTGACCAGAATGGGGAATGTCTATGATCCGGTAGGCGGTTGACCACCAGGGTCGGCCACCCGAGTCTGCGGAGCGCTGTGCTCGGGCGGCTGATTCAGGACGTCCCTCATCGCCGATGCGTCAGGAGAATCCCCCGTGTCTTCATCCTCAGCCGACGCAAGTCCTGACGTGACATCCGAGGCGCCAGACCCCAAACGTTGGCGCGCACTCTTCGTAATCGCGATGGCGCAGCTCATGGTGATCCTCGATGCATCCATCGTGAACATCGCACTCCCGTCGGCTCAGAGCGACCTCGGAATCAGCGATTCGGACCGACAGTGGGTGGTCACGGCTTACACGCTGACGTTTGGCGGCCTGCTGTTGCTCGGGGGACGAATCGCCGACTACTGGGGACGCAAGCGCACCTTCATAGTCGGGCTTCTAGGCTTTGCGCTCGCCTCGGCGCTGGGCGGTCTCGCCCCTAGCGCGGCGGCGTTGTTCGGAGCGCGTGCCCTGCAGGGCGCGTTCGCGGCGCTGCTCGCGCCGGCAGCACTATCGCTGATTGCCGTTACGTTCACCGAGAGCAAGGAGCGGGCCAAGGCCTTCGGTGTATACGGTGCGATCTCGGGCGGTGGTGCCGCTATCGGCCTCATCGTCGGTGGCATCCTCACTGAGTACGCATCGTGGCGCTGGTGCCTATTGGTCAACGTTCCCTTTGCCCTTCTCACGGTGGCACTCGCCATCCCGTTCGTCAGGGAGAGCCGCGCGCACGGTGACACCAGCTACGACATCCCAGGTGCCATCACGGCCACGCTCGGTCTGGTCAGCCTGGTCTTCGGAATCACCAGAGCTGGCACCGACGGCTGGGCTGACCCCGTCACGCTCGCACTCTTCGCGGTGGCCATCGTGCTGCTCATCTCGTTCAGGGTGATCGAGACCCGGACCCGCAATCCGCTGCTTCCCGCACGAGTCGTGGAGGATCGCAACCGGGGCGGTGCGTTCTTCACCATGTTCTTGACGGCTGGCGGACTCTTCGCAATGTTCCTGCTCCTGAGCTACTACTTCCAAGCTGTCCTCGGATACTCAGCGTTGAAGTCGGGCTTTGCGTTTCTGCCGTTCTCCATTGGCATCATCATCAGCGCAGGGCTGGCCAGCCAGATGCTTCCCAGATTCGGCCCGCGGCCGCTTGTCTTCGGTGGGTTGGTATCGGCATCTCTGGGCATGGCCTGGCTCACTCAACTGGACACGACCCCGCAGTTCGTCACTCACGTATTGCCTGCGGAGGCCTTGATGAGTCTGGGCCTCGGCTTCGTCTTCGTCTCGTTGTCGGCAACCGCCCTGTTCGGCGTCTCACCACACGACGCGGGTGTCGCCTCAGGCCTGCTGAACACCACCCAGCAGATTGGTGGCTCTCTTGGCATTGCGGTGATGAATACGATTGCCGCCTCCGCCACCGTTGCGTACCTCGCGACGAACCCAAATGATGTCCAAGCAGGCGCAGTCCACGGCTTCGCGGTGGCGTTCGCGGTGTCTGCCGCGGTTCTTGCCGTCGGGGCCGTTGTGTCGCTGGTCTTGATCAATGCCGATCGCCACGCGCTCGCTCAAAATGATGTGGGAGTCACTGCAGCTGGCTGAATCCCTGCCACGCCGTGCCGTTTGGTGAGAGGATTCAGCTCATCGCCAAGGAACGGACGGGGAGTGGGATGGGTCTGCGGATACTGGTCCGAAGCACCGTGGCCATCGGCGTGGCGATGGCTATCGCAGTGCCGGCAGTCGGTGCCGGCGCAACTGAGGTATCACGTGACGCTCATTCGGACCTAAGAGCTGTCACGCACCGAGCTGCCCTCCCTGACGGCTGGACGATCAGCGCAGAAAATGGCGTTACCCGGCTCAAGTGGCGCAGCACCGCCCCGATCCCGATGGGCGACGCGCCGATCGAGTTTTGGCTTGGTCGACAACTGCTCGGAACGCCAAGACCAGCGCCGGACGGGAAGACCTTCACTCTGGTGCAGAATGCACCCTTACCCGCCCCAGTCCGAGGCTTGCGTGTCACCCTCGGCGGTGCTCGGGTCGATGCCGCCGGGCAAACCCGTGCGGCGAGATCAGCGAATGCCGGCATCCCCTCAGACGTTCGAACCCGAGCCGCAGTCACTCGGCTCTCCAGCATCGATCCCGGGCTACCGGGTCCCTTCGCGACCCGGACGACCGAATACTCCCTGCCGGGGGTTCATCTCACCGGACTGCCGTCCGACGTAGAGGTTCAAGGTGTGGTTGTGCGGCCCACCAACGCGGCTGGACCGCGACCGTTGGTGCTGTTCCTGCACGGTCGCCACAGCACGTGTTACCGAGGCGGCCCTGACGGTCGCTCGACCGGCGAATGGCCCTGCCCCCCGAAGTGGCAACCAATCCCCAGCTACCGCGGATACCTCGATGCCCAGCAGCTGCTGGCCAGCCAGGGCTACGTCACAGTCTCCATCTCGGCGAATGGCGTCAACGGTCAGGACTACCGGGCCAGCGACGGTGGTGCCCAAGCCCGATCCGAACTAGTGCGTCACCACCTGGATCTGTTCAACCAGTGGAACACCAACGGCGGCGATCCGTTCGGCTCCGCACTGGTCGGTCGTGTCGATCTCGACCACGTCATGCTGGTCGGCCACTCACGCGGAGGCGAAGGCGTCAACCGCGCCGCCATCGACTCATCGTCCAGCGATCCTTGGCAGATAGACAGCCAAGTGTTAATCGGGCCGACCGCGTTCGGTCGTCAAACCGCACCCGGTGTCGACACTGCTGTGTTGTTGCCATTTTGTGACGGTGACGTGTCCGACCTACAGGGCCAGCAGTACGTCGACCAAGCTCGAGACCTCTTCGGAGCAACTCCCGATCCCGCGTTGCGCAGCGCAGTGATGGTGATGGGTGCAAACCACAACTTCTTCAACAAGGAATGGACCCCAGGAGCGGCTGTTGCTCCTGCGTGGGACGACTGGGGGGGCAGAGACGACGTCTGCGGCAAGAGGGCTCCCTCCCGGCTCACACCCGAGGACCAACGAAACGTTGGTGCCGTGTACATCGCAAGCGCAGCCCGTGCCTTCGTGAAAGACGATCCCAACGCCCTCGCCCTACTCGACGGTTCAGACCTGCGGCCAGCCTCGATCGGCGACGCCACCACGCTGGTTACGGCGCTTGGCGCCAACCGAACGCCAGTCGCAATATTTCTTCCGCGCAGCGAGTTGCACAGCGTGAACGCCTTCGCCCTGGTTTGCCGTGGGTATCGGGGCTCGAAAGGACAACCGACCTGCGCCCCTGGAATCAGCCCATGGACGCAACCGCACTTCCTTCCCATGGACGGCGCCCCCGGCGCGCCAGCGAGCAGTGCGCTGCGCATGCGCTGGCGACAGTCGGGCGCACGGGTCAAGGTGCCGCTGCCGACACCAGCGGACCTCACACAGTCGTCGTCGCTCGATCTTCGAGTTGCGGTACACCCAGGCAGCGGCCGAGCAAAGCTCGGAGTTGCCATCGGGGATGGCCAAGGCCACGTGGCACGCCTCGGTACCCAAGGCCTTGACGCGCTGCCGGGAGATCGCCAATTGTCGAAGTTGTGGGCTCAAACGGTCCGCCTACCGCTCCCTCAACAATCGGCATTGGACCTGTCCGACATCCAGTGGATCCGACTGGTCGGCGGATCCCGCGATGGCCGCGTCGTGGTGCTCGATGCTTACGGCCGTGCGCCTGGGATCTCCGATGCCCCTCGCCCCACACTCCCCCATGTCGACGCCAGCGACGCGTCCGTCAAGGAGGGTGACGATGGAGCACACACCGAAGCCATCACGCTGAACATCGACGGACAGGTGTCGGGCGGTGAGCGCATCTACGTCGAGTCCTCATACAACGGCGGTACCCCACCGGTAGCGTCCGTCTTCCGCCTCAGCCGCGGTCAGACAACACTCGCCATCCCCCTCCCAGTGTCCGGCGACACCAGAGATGACTACCGCCAATACTCCCAGCTGACAGTGAAGGCGATATCCGGGGTTGTCACCGAGAATTACTCAGGCATACTCACGATCCGCGACGACGACCCCCCGCCACAGGCCCTGCTCGAGCAACCGATTCAAACAGCCGCTGAAGGCACCGAGCTTCGGTGGCCAGTGCGGCTGGACCACAAGAGCGACAAATGGATCGGCTACGAAGTGAGACCCGTAGCGTCGGGGGACAACGAGCTGACCGTCTCCGACCTTCCCAGTCAGTTCCTTCGCCGGAATGGCCTCAGTGCCTTAGCCAGCGACGTGAAACTCTCGGACACCCGCCTACGCCTCTTCGCAAATCTGCGCCCGGGTCGACTAACGACCTCATTTGTGCTGCCAATCCGCGGTGACGCCACCGTAGAAGTGCCGGAGACCGTCATGCTGCAACAGCGAGGCGGCAGCATCACTCTTCCCGGCGTACTGTCCGGAACGGTTACCGACGCAGCAGCCTAGGTATGGGTTGAGTCGCCAGCCGCTGTCCCAGCACGCTCAGAACACCAACTCAAGTGTTTCGAGTTGCGGGTGCGCCATGCCAGGTGGAGCATAACGTCGGGCCTCGGCGAGGAGCCCTCACGAAAGCAGATCAGACTCGCACCCTATGAGGAGACGCCAGCATGGTCGGGATTCCGGAACTCACCAAGGCACAGTTCGACATCGTCTACAACACCACGTCCTTCGCACTTGCGGCGATGCTCTTCGCGTCGATATTCCTGCTGGTGTCCCAGGGCCGGGTTCTTCCCCGCTATCGCACGGCCTTGGTCATCTCGGCGATCGTCACGGGAATCGCGACCTACCACTACTTCCGTATTTTCGACAGCTTCAAGGACGCGTACGTATCCATCGCTGCTGACGGAGCTGGTCCCTTTGGACTCCTAAACGGTCTGGCCTTCAATGAGGGTTACCGTTACGTTGACTGGCTTCTCACGGTTCCACTTCTGCTGGTCGAAACGGTGGCAATCCTGGCCGTGACACAGACGGAGTCCCGACGCCTGCTGCTGCGCTTGGTCCCAGCGTCGGCCCTGATGATCATCCTCGGCTACCCGGGCGAGGTCGCGAGCGACAACCTCACACGGGGCATCTGGGGTGCCTTGTCGACGATTCCTTTCCTCTACATCGTCTACATCCTTTTCGTCGAACTCACCAAGTCGATCGACGACCAGCCTGGCGAGGCCCGTGATTGGGTCAAGAACCTCCGCTGGGTGCTGCTCGCCTCCTGGGGCTTCTACCCCATTGCCTACATGTTCCCGATGATTGGATTCGAGGGCGCCGACGCCTTCGTCGCACGTCAGGTCGGCTACTCCGTGGCCGACGTCATCGCCAAAGCGGTGTTTGGATTGCTCATCTACCGGATCGCTCGGATCAAGTCGTTCCACGACGACGCTGACTTCGCCCGGCGCGAGTTGAGTACCAAGGACATCGTGCCGGACGCAGCGTCCGATCACGAGCCAGTCACCTCTGCTCGGAAGTAACCTTGACGGCTTTGGTGTCCTAAGCTCTCGGCAAAGCCTGAGACTCGATGAGCTGGTTGGGACATTCGACTGCATGGCGATGGGCCGGTGTAGCTGCAACTTCAGCAGCAGCGACACCGGCCCATGAACGCCACAAGGCGGCGAGCAAACGAACTTGCTGTGTTATCCCGGGAAGTCCGCGAGATAAGCCGTGGTCGCGTCGTCTACTGCTTTCGCGCCTTCCTGGGCCTTAGTCACGTCGCCGGACTCCAGCAGCGTGAACGCGCCCTCATACGCGTCGTAAGTCTCCTGGCTGTTCTCCTGCACGGTGCCCTCGATTGGCATCCACAGTGGTTCAATACCGTCGGACAGCGTCTTGCCCTGCGCTGCAGGTGCTGCGGCGATGTCTGCGGCGAGGCTGTTGATGTCATTCATTCCCTTGGCGACCGCTGCATCCGACGTACGTAGATCTTCCGGCGTGGTCCCTGTTGGTGATGCGCTGGCGGTGTCGCCTGTCGAGTCTGCCGGTGTGGAACTGTCACTGCTGCACCCCACCAGAGTCACGAAGGCGGCAGCCGCTACTAGCCCGGCCAGCACTTTTGAGTTTCGCATTACGCTCCTTGAGTTGGTCAGCAGGCAACGCCCACTGACGTGTTGTCGAAGTTGTGACGTCAATATCGGGAGTGACCGAGTGCGCTTCTCTCCGGTCGTAGTGAGTTCGAGATCAACAGGGGAACAATGAGGCTTAGCGATGTCAGACTGACTGGTCATTGTTCCCTCCTAGTTGTCCCGATTCCGAACGCTCCGAACGCGTGTTCCGGCGAGCGCTCCAGAACCGGTGCTTGTGGTCCTGGCATCTCTCAGTGTCGGTGCCACACGGCGATGACACATCGGTGTATCCCGCTGATGCGCTAGGTGTTATCACCTACTGAACGCAGGCCCGCTTAGGATCAGTCGGCGGCGCAGCCTTGCGCCCGGCCCTGCGAAGGGCAATCAGTCAGTTGGGGAGATGGCGACGATCAGCGCTATCTTTGTTCCCGCTCCCGGTCCGCTCTTCGTGACGAGCGTCCCCTTCAGCAGTTTCGTTCTCTCGTCCATACCGCGCAGCCCCAGACCGGCCGGCGACGATCCCTTCCTGCTCGCGGTATTCCGGCGCATGCCCTTGCCGTTGTCCTCGACAAAGACCGTGAGTCTGTCGCTGCAGAAGTCCAGTCCGACCTGAACGCTCGTAGCTTCCGCGTGCCGTTCCACGTTGCGGAGCGCTTCTTGCACCACCCGGAAGATCAGAAGTTCATCGCGTTCGCTCAGCCGCCGACGGGGGCCGGTAACAACCATGTCGACCGAGAGGGCGGTCCGCGCTTTCAGTTCTGACACAAGCCAGCTAATAGCGTCGATCAGACCAAGATCGTCGAGCAGGGACGGGCGTAGATCTTTGCAGTACCTCCGGACACTGCCGATGGTCGTGGCCAGGATCTCTTGCACCCCGAGCAAGCGCCCGCGCGCCTCTTCCGAAGCTCCGCTTGGGCCAATCGCGTCGATCTGGGCCTTGGCAACGGCTAGGGACTGCAGGACATCATCATGGAGCTCGCGCGAAAGGCGCTTGCGTTCTGCCTCCTGGGCCTCGGTCGCCAGCTCGATGTATGTCTCCAGATTACGCTTGGCTTCGGCCAGGTCTGACAGAGCCTCGCGCGTACTAGCGTGGTCGAAGATGTTGTTGAGAGCGACGCTCAACTGGTTCGCGACTGCCTCAAGCACGTTGTACTCGTCACGCGAGATGACGTCTTCGACCTGGGTGATTCCAATGGCCCCGAAGGTTCGCTCACCTGATTTCAGCGCGACCACAACGGCACGGGCATCTGTTCCTCCGCGCTCGTCGCGCTGTTCCAAGCCGGTAAGACACGCGCCGAGGGTGAGCCGCTCCTGGAGTTGATCGAGCTGCGCAGGCGGTGCGTCAAGGCTCGCATCGATGACAGTTAGTCCCGACGTGTGGGGCATGGCGAGAGTTCGAATCCAGACGACCTGTTGCCTTCGGCTATTCAGCATCGCCCGTAGCGTTCCTCTGAGCACATGTTCTAAGTCCAGGGAGGCGGCGACCGCGGCGGCAGTCGCATTCAAACGGGACAGGTGCAAGTTGGCCTGGTCAGCTGTGTAAGTTGCCGCTGCCTCTCGATCAACTCTGATGCCCACGATGATGCCGATCGCACTGACTATTCCGAACTGGATGAGGATACCCATCTGAATCGTCCAGCTGTGGGAGCTGATCTCAGGGATCGAGAGCACCAGTGCCCACAGCGACGTGGGAATCACGCCTCCGAGGCCAAAGACGAGCGCGGAGTACACGACGGGGATCAGAAGCACCGATATCGCCAGGAGGTCCAACGCCCAATCACCCTCGAGGAGCTGGGCTTCTTCCAGGAGCACGTGAGCGACACTGATCAGAATGATCAACAGCTGAATAATCCAGAACCGGTAGTCGCGCACTGGAATGTTTGCGAGGCTGATCCGGATCTTCGAGCCGAATGGTTCGGAGTGCCGTCTTGTCGGGGGCATGGCAGTTGGGGCAGTCGTTGACGTCTCAGTCGACATCGGCGAGCTGAATCCACTGATGGCGAACGGCCTGGGTGACCGCTTCCGTGCGGGAAGAGACACCCAACTTCTCAAAAATGTTACGCATGTGGGCCTCAACGGTTCGGGTGCTCATGGATAGTTCTTTGGCGATCGTCTTGTTGGCTGCGCCGCGGGCCACAAGCTCGAGGACTTGCCGCTCGCGGTCGCTGAGTCTGTTCGTGTCTTCGGATGTCCGTGACAAGAGTGTGAGCACCTTGCGCGCAATGCTTGGCGATAAAGCGGACTCGCCTCTGGCCGCCCCGACGATAAATCCCCGCAGCTCGGCGGCTTCGATGGTCTTGAGCAGGTAGCCGCTAGCTCCAGCGTCCAGAGCTGCATGCACATACTGATCATCGTCATGGACGGACAGAATGATGATGCTGACATCGGGGAAGTCGGCATGGATCATTCGGGTGGCGTCGATCCCGTTCATTCCCGGCATCGATATATCGATGAGCATCACATCTGGCCGCAAGCTGCCAACGAGGCCGTGCGCTTGAAGCCCGTCTTCTGCCTCACCAACCACCACGATGGGGCCATCGGCCACCTCGAGCCTTTCACGGATGCCGGCCCGGAAGAGGGGGTGGTCATCAACGATGAGTACCCGGATCCTGCTGTCTGGTTCTCCGGTGTCGGCCATGCGCTCCCTTCGTGAGCGGGCAGTATCGATGAGCCCGCCGTGACGGGCAGCGGCCCCAGTCGCCCAAAGCCTACGCCGTTGCGGCAGCCGCTGGCTGGATTGCGTTGGGTAGGTGATAACACCTATCGCACCAGCGGGATACACCGATGCGACATCAGCATGCGGCGAACAACACTGAGAGGTGCCAGGACCACAAGCGCCGGTTCTTGGGCGCTAGCCGGAAACCCGCCGGCAGAGCGACCAGAACATCGGACAACTTGGAGGAAACGATGACCAGACTGTCCGGCAGCGGCAAGCGTCATGGCCCCAGGGTGGACCTCGGACTCACACCGGTCCGAGAGGAAATCGACCTCGGAGCCACACCGGCCGGCGAGGAACTCGACATGTCCCGGCGCAATCTCCTCCGCGGCCTGGGTTTGGCCGGTGTTGCGGCTGCCGGTAGCTCACTGGGATTGATCGCCTACCGGGACGAAGCCCACGCTGCGGCGGCGGAGGGCACCAGTGGCGAGGAGCACCAATGGTGCCGAGTCGTGGACCTGAGGGCATGCAAAGGAGAACGCAAGTGTGTGGCTGCCTGCCAGGAGCGCCATGGGCTGCCCCCCGAGCAGACTTGGATGCGAACCTTGTCGTGGCATGACGAATCCGGGGCAGAGTTCTTCATGCCGGTGATGTGCCAGATGTGCCAGAACCCACCGTGCCTCAACGTCTGCCCGGTCAGCGCGACGACCAAGACCGACCAGGGGGTCATCCTCGTCGACCAAGATCTTTGCATTGGCTCGCGAGCCTGTATGGCGGCTTGCCCCTACGAAGCCCGCTACTTCAACTGGAACGAACGAGCGCCGACGAACCGGATGCCGGCACCGTCGCCGAACACTCCCGAGTTCCCGACCAACCAAATCGGAACCGTCGGAAAGTGCGTACTGTGCGCCGACCGGATTCCGTACAGCAACGAGCTACCTTCCTGCGTAGAGGCATGTCCCCGCGGTGCGCACTGGATTGGTGACCTCATCACGGATGTAGCTGTCAATGGTCAGTCCACGGTCAGACTCTCCACATTCCTTCGTGAGGGCAACGCTGTTCGCTTCAAGGAGGAGTTGGGCACCAACCCTCGGTGCTACTACATTCCCGGTAACGGTCAGCCGGTTGGTGGACCTTTGGCTGGTGTGCAATGAGCAGCCTCCTTGAATCGGCAGCGGTGACGAACGAGCAGGCCGATGTCGTCGAGGCCGTGATGCGACCGTTCCGCTCAGCTAGCAAGAGATTCTGGATCGCAATTGCGCTGTTGACCGTTCTTGTTGTCATCGGCATCGTCGCCTGGATCTATCAGCTGTCACAAGGCATGGGGGTGGCCGGCTACACAGACGACTCGTTTTGGGCCATCTACATTGCCGACGTAGTCGCCATCATTGGCGTCTCGTACGGCGGTGCCGTGGTATCAGCCATCTTGCTGCTGACCGGGGCCTCATGGCGGGCTCCACTGGTGCGGCTGGCCGAAGGTACCGCTCTAGTCACGGTCGTTATCGGTGCCGCATTCATCATTCCGCACCTGGGTCGGCCAGATCGCCTTCTTGGCATGGTGACCCACGCGAACGTCGCATCGCCGGTCTTCTGGGACATGATGGCGATCTTCACGTACACCTTCGCCACGTTCGTCTTCTTCCTACTCCCGCTCGTGCCGGACGCCGCGACGCTTCTGAGTAGGCATCCCGATGAACTCGGGCGCGGACGTCGATTTCTATACCGCTCTGTTTCGCGGGGTTGGGTCGGCTCGACTCACCAGCGTCGAGTGCTCCACTCCGCGACAATCATCGTTGCGATTGTCATCATTCCGCTGGCCGTCTCGGTGCACTCAGTGCTTGCGTGGGCCTTCGCCCTCGTCAGTCGACCCGGTTGGCACGAAAGTATCTGGGCTCCGTACTTTGTGATTGCGGCGCTCTACTCCGGGGTGGCGCTGGTCATCCTCGTCACCGCTGGATTCCGACGCGGCTACCATCTAGAGGCATTCATCACCAAGGAGCACTTTGTGCGCCTTGGATACATCATGGTGGCGCTTGGCGCTGTGTACGTCTACCTGACCTTCGCAGACTTGCTCCCCAGTGCCTACGTCGGGGAAGTCGGTCCCACCCAGATCATCTACGGCATGCTGGCTGGAGGCGTGGCGGGTTGGTTCTGGCTATTCCTTGTCGCCGGTACGATCCTTCCAATCGCCCTCATTGCTCTTCCGTGGACCAGGAACATCTGGGGCATAGCAATTGCCGCCGCCCTCGTCGTCATCGCGATGTGGATCAAGCGGGTCCTCATGGTCGTTGAGACTTCCGGTTACAGCACCCTGACCAATACCTTCGTCGATCTCTTCAACTTCACCTGGGTTTCGGTAGCAGTGACCCTCGGTGGTGTTGCGGCGATTCCACTGCTGTTGATGCTGCTGTTCCGTATCGTTCCTTTGCTGTCCATTGCGGAGGTGCAGGAGGTGACCGAGATGACCGCCGAGCCAGCCGCAGAGCTGCCTGTGGCTGGAAAGTCATCGCACGGGCACGCTGCTGGCGTCGCGGGAGCGGTGATTCTGCTCATGGTCACACTCGGCTCGATTGGTGTCACCCAGGCGCAGCCCGCATCCGCCGCAACCGACCATGCGGTGACGGCAGCGGCGGCGAAGCCCATCGTTGAAGTGACTGCGGTCGAAGAGGGGCTCGATAACACTCTGACGGCGATGGTTACCTCGGCCGGCAAACCCGTCGGTGGTGCGCTCGTGAACTTCTACGAAAGCACTGCGATGTTCGCCCCAGGCGACAATCTGGTGCCCATCGGCGCCATCGAGACTGACGACACCGGCACGGCGGTAGTGACGTATCAGGCAGCGGTGACCGGGCCTCGAACCATCTCAGCGACCTACCTCCCTACTGTCTTGGGTGATCCTGTGACCGGAACGACGACCCTCGATGTCACGGAAGCTGTTTCTCTCTATTCGCCGCCGGCGCCGCGAGCGCTTGCGGGGATTGGCAGGACACTGGCGATCACGCTGTTTGGTCTTGTCATCATTGTCTTCATCATCCTGATTGCCCAGGTTGTGCGGGTACGCCGATCCTGTCGACCGGCTACCAACGGATCGCTGGAGAAAGTTCTGACGACCTGATGAACGGCGCATCCCGGCGCCGGCGTGGATGTGGATTTGCTTCCTGATCGACGCGGGTTGTTCATCCGGCGGCAGGTACCGAGGGGTTCCCGCTGCCGGTGCGTTCGGACATCTCCGGTATCTCGGTCGAGGCGGTCCTCGTCGTGAGCAGCGGGCGACTGACAGCCAGCAGCACCAGGATCGCGACCGCCCCGCAGCCGACGATGAGGGCCCGGACGTCCAGTACAACAAGCAGCAGTCCACCGAGCCCGGTCGCGAGCAGCATGGCCGCGCCGACTACACCCTGTAGCGCGGCGAAGACGCGACCGAGCACGTCCCGCGGCGAACGCCGCACAATGATCGACTGCGCGATCACATTGAGCATGCCGTTGCCGACACCGAAGGCCATGCTGGCTAGCGCCGCGACAGCCAGGGTCGGTGCAAGTCCAAGCACGACCATCGAGAGAGCCATCGAGAGGGTCACGCCGACGAGCAGTCGTCCTGCAGCGGTGACGCTTCGATCCTTGCGGGCGAGCACGGCGCCGAGCAGGAGGCCCGCGGCGAAGAGCGCGCCGAGGGCACCGTAGGCCGCGGGGCCGGCGCCGAGTGTGCGCGTGATCAGGAAGATTTCCGCCACGTTGACCGCCCCGGCGCAAAGAACAAGGGCGGTGACGAGCACCAGCACGCTTCGCAGCAACGGGTCGATCGCGAAGAGGCGGATCCCAGCCGACATCTCACCCTTCCCACGGGCGCGGGACCGCTCGGGACGACGGTCATGCCGTAGCGCAACGGCGAATGCAGCCAGCACAAGAAACGTCACCGCATCGACGACCAGCGCAACCGACGTGTCGAACGCGCCGACAAGCAGTCCACCGACGACCGGACCGAGCAGCATGGCGCCAGCGGTTGTGCCCTGCACGAGGGAAAGAGCGCGGTTGAGTTGCTCGGGCTCGACGATCGCTGGAACAAGCGCCTGCCAGGCCGGGCCGGCAACGGTCTGCCCGAGGCTGAGCAGCACCACGAGCACCACAGCGCCGGCAAGACTGTTGGCACCGATCATCGGAACGAAGGCCAGGCACACCACGGCCTGCAGGAGCGAGACGCTCGCGATGAGGCGACGCGCGGGTTGCCGGTCGACGAGCAGGCCGGCCCATGGCGCAGCGATGAGCTGCGGGAGCGCCGCCGCCATGACGAGGGCGGCGACCGCGAGCGTTCCGTTCTCCCGGTGGCTCGCCCAGAGAGCCAGAGCGATCACGGCGACTTCGTCGCCGAGCATCGAAAATCCACGGCCAACGGCGACGAGTGCGAGGTCCCGGCGAACAGGAGATGTGAAAGACATGTTTCGAAAGTAATGCTTTATGAATTGGCCTGTCAACCCCTCGCGGCGACCAATGTCCGGGTACGGTCACCTAGTGGCCCGACGAGCAGCCCCACCGAGTGGTCCCGTCGTACTGTCTGACGCGTCGGCCGTCCGCGCACTCGCGCATCCAGCGCGACTCGTCGTCATTGACGCGCTCTATGACGGACAGGTGCTGACTGCAACCCAGTGCGCTGCGCTCGCTGGAACGACCCCCAGCGCCATGAGCTACCACCTGCGGTCCCTGGAGAAGCACGGGCTTGTCATGCGCGCGGAGGCGGGTAGTGACGGTCGTGAACGGCCGTGGGTCCGTGCGGGCGACCGATTGAGGGTTGAATTGAAGAGCTCGGCGGGCAAGGGTGGCGCACTTGCCGCCGCTGAGCTCCTCGTGCGCAACGCGCTCACGATAGACACCGAGCGGCTCCTCGCAGCTATGAGCAAGGATGCCGCTGCCGAGGAGGCTGGCCCATGGTCTGCAACAACCGGATACACCCGCGAAACTCTTGTACTCACGGCCGATGAGGCACGCGAGCTAGGGGCTGCTATCGAGAAGTTGGCGAAGCCTTTCACTTCTGAGAAGCGCAGGAGTAGACAGCCCAAGGCAGCGAAGAACTTCTCGTTCTCGGTTGTGCTCGCGCGCGATATCACCGACGGCTGAGTGCGGCCTGACACTCAGCGTTGCCGAAGCATCGAGCCGCTTGGGACTTCCGCGTCTACGACGCCCCGTGCCTCTGAGTTGTCCTGGTGGCATGGTGCACAGCATGCGCGGACGACTCGTCAAATAGCAGGGGGATGATGAGCGGGTCGTCCAACATGGGCGGTTTTGGCGCAGGGAGGATGGGGCCAACCCCACACGGTTACCACCTCGCTGAGTTGTCCTGTTCTGTTCCGTTGTCGATGCCAGGCACCACGGTCTGCGTGATGCTCGGTGACATGGGGACTTCTCAGATGATGGGCGGGGTGGCCCCGCTGGGCGGTCCCATGAACTCGTGGTGCTCCCCCTCGCGCCGGGACAGCAAGCTGGACAGCGAGTGCCCGGTTCAGACGGCAGGGTCGATGAGGCTCGCAGCCTGGGCGAGGCTTCGGCCTCGTGCGCTGCCGGATCGGGTGAGGGGATCGAGTCCGGGGCGGTCGGTTGGGTGACCCTCAGTCTTCCCGCTGGTCATTATGAGTTGGTCTGCAACCCGCGCAATCACTACGCCAACGGGATGCATCAGGTGCTGGTCGTCACCCCCTAGCTCGATGGCTAGGTGAATGCACAGCCAGCCCTCGCCCAGGTGGTTTAACTTGATCCCCGATGGGGTAACTCCCGGGCAATCAAGGAGGCTCGATGTCAACCCGTGCCCGCGATCTCAATACGACCACCCAACAGGCAGCCAACAGCCAGTGGATGGAACGGCTCGCGCGCCTGGGCTTCGTAGCCCGCGGGGCCGTCTACATCCTTATCGGTTTCCTGGCGCTGAAGATCGCCGTCGGATCGGGCAACCCTGAGGCCGACCAACAGGGCGCCTTCTCGTACGTCGGTAGGCAGAGCTTCGGCCAGGTGCTGCTCTGGGCCCTGACCATCGGCTTGGCGGGCTACGGTCTGTGGCGGCTAGTCCAGGCGATCACCGGTCAGGTGGATGGCCCCGATCGGGACAATCCAACCGCCTACCGCCTGATCAATGCCGTCAAAGGCGTCGTCTACCTCAGTTTCGCGTTTACGGCTGCCACGGTCGCCGTGCACAGCAGTTCTGGGGACTCAACGCAGCTCACTAAGAGTTTGATGATGCAGCCGTGGGGCCGGTTCCTCGTCGGGGCTGTCGGAGTGGTCATCGTGGTGGCCGGTCTGGCGATGGTGGCCCAAGGCTGGACCCGCGACTTCGCCAAGTACCTGGACTCGGGCAAAGCGACCGGACGGACGCTCGACCTGTTGGTCAAGCTCGGCCGCGTCGGCTACGTCGCCCGGGGCGTGGTGTTCGTACTGGCCGGTGGGTTCGTGGTCTTCGGTGCCGTGCGGTCGTCACCGAAGGAGACCGACGGCCTCGACGTCGCGCTGTCGTCCCTGGCGGACGCTCCGCTAGGCGTTGTGGTGCTCTTCGCTGTGGCCCTCGGGCTGATCGCTTTCGGGTTGTATTCGCTGGCCGAATCCCGGTACCGGCGGGTCTGACGCCGGGGCTGAACCACTTCCCAAATAGCGCCCTCCTGGTCCGCACTCGCCGCCGCTGCCCTGGCCCCGATACGGTGCGGAGATGAGCACACAGCCGATAACCGCCGTCGCCACTCCCGTCACCTGGCCCGCGCACGACCCGGCCACCTACCGGGTCGTCCCCGAGAGCGCCACCCCGCTCGACCCAGACCGCGTCGCGTCCTTGGTGACGGCCGAGTGGAAACGGTTTGAGGCGCAGACCCCCGGCTCCGCAGCTCACCACGCCCGTGCGCTCGGCTCGCTACCGCTTGGCGTCCCGTCGTCGTTTCAGTACTGGGACCCCTACCCCGTTGCCGTGACCAGCGCCAAGGGCGCCTGGCTCACCGACGTCGACGGCCGCCAAGTACTCGACCTCTCGATGGGCTTCGGCGCCATGCTGGTGGGACACCTCAACCCCACGGTCGTCGCCGCAGTCGGTAAGGCGCTGGAAACCGGAACCCTGTTCGTGACGCCGTCCCCGTCGGCGACCGAGGCGGCCGAGCGCTTTCAGCGGCGCTTCGGCCTCGACCAGCTGCGCTTCACCAATTCGGGGACCGAGGCCACCATGTACGCGGTACGCACCGCGCGGGCGTTCACCAACCGCAAAGCCATCATCAAGATCGAGGGTGGTTACCACGGGGGCTATGACGCCCTGCAGGTCTCGGTGAAACCCGCGGTCGCCGATGCCGGTCCCGAGGCGGCCCCGACGCCAGTCACGCCGTTCGAGGTGGAGGCCGGAACGGTGCACGTGGTTCCCTACAACGACCTCGCGCGCTTGGAGCAGCTCTTCGCCGAACACGGAGCGGAGATCGCGTGCGTGTTCATGGAGCCGGTACTCGAGAACGTCGGAATCGTTGTCCCCGACCAGGGCTACCTTGCCGGCGTCCGCGCAATGTGCGACGCAAACGGCGCCCTCTTGGTCTTCGACGAGGTCAAGACTGGCCTGACCGCCGGGCCAGCCGGCGCCGCACAGCGGCTCGGCGTCACTCCGGACTTAATCTGTCTCGCAAAGAGCATCGGCGGCGGACTGCCGCTGGCAGCTTTCGGTGGTCGCGCAGAGGTCATGGCCTGCCTGAGCGACGATCGCATGCCGCACTTCGGTACCTACAACGGCAACCCGCTCGTCGTCGCCGCCGCGGTGGCCATCGACGAGATCGCCACGCCGGAGGCGCTCGCGGCGGCGGAGAAACTCAACGTCGACTCCCTCGAAGCGATGAACGCGATCATTGGTGAACACGACCTACCCGCCCACACGGTCGGGTTGGGCGTCAAGGGTGCCGTCACGTGGTCGAAGACGCCGGTACGCAACTACCGCGACTACAAGCGCACCGACTTCGCTGCCGCCGAACTCAGCTGGCTGTGGGGCGTCAACCGCGGCATCCTCACACCGCCCGGACTCGACGAGCAGTGGCTCGTCTCACTGGCACACACCCGTGCCGACATGGACCTGCTCGTCGGCGACTTCAGCGAACTCGCTGAAGCCCTCCGCAGCTGACCCGAATCCTCTGTACGGGGTGCCTGAACGTCTCGTAACGATCCCGGAACGGTGGCTGCTCGATGCTGGAGGCCACAGATCCAAGGAGCAACGATGAGCCGGGTCAGCCTGCGCCAGGTGGTCGCCTGGGTGCTCATTGCCTTCAATGTGGCCGTGATCACCGGGATCCTGGTTCTCGCCGACGGCCTTGAGAATGTTGGCAGTGCCGTGTTGCTGTCCTCGTTCGTCCTGCCCGGTGGGCTGCTGACCCTCAAGCTGCCGAACAACTTTCTCGCCTGGCTACTACTCATTATTGGTACTTCATGGTCCGCAGCATTTATCACCTCATTCGAAGGCGGCTGGGTGCTCCCACTCGGCCTGATGGGGACTCAACTCCTGCTGCGCTTTCCAAACGGGGACTTGCTTCCCTCGCCGTGGTGGAAGCGATTTTCAACTGCCTCATTTTGCTACATTCTCCTGCTCGCCTTTTCCGTGACGACCGGGGTGGCGGTGACTGAGGACGGCGCTACAAACGCCTTCTACCTCTCCTGGATGAGTTGGGCCGACGGCTTGATTCTGCTGTTGCCCGTCGTCATCGGGATCAGTGTGTTCTCGCTGGTACGACGGTCCCGCGAGGCAACATCAGTGGAACGCGAGCAGATTCGCTGGATCACCTGGGCGGCAGCCACCATCGGTGTGTTGTACAGCGTCACGCTGTTGGCGTCCATTCGGTACGACTGGGGGCCGGGTGCGCCGCCGCTGCTCTCTGCGCTCCAGACCTTGGCACTGCTCTCGTTCTGCCTACTGCCCCTGTCAATCGGCGTTGCCGTTCTCAAGTATCGGCTCTACGACATCCAGCGCATCATCTCGCGCACCACCTCCTACGGCGTGGTGACGGGTTTGGTGGCCGCGACCTATGGCGTTGTCGTAGCACTCGTCACACGACTGGTGCCTGACTCATCATCACTGGCGGTCGCGGCAGCGACTCTCGCCGCCGCTGCCGCATTTCGACCGCTGCTTCGCCGCGTCCAAGCAGAGGTCGACAGGCGGTTCAACCGTGAGCGCTACGACGCCGTCCAAACCGTCGAGCAGTTCGCCTCTGACCTGCGTCGAGTCGTCGATCCGGATGTGGTCATTGGCGATTTGCGCTCGATCGTCGCGCACACGCTCGAACCGGGCATCGTCAGGGTCTGGACCACCTGACCCCATTGCCGCAGCTCCCGTAGTCATCGCCCACTTGATGCTTTGGCTACGACCCCAATAGCGACGAGACACAAGTAGTCTTGAGGCTCCGGGCCAGTGTCCGGCACGTCTCACTCGGATCGTCCGGCACGTTCCTGCCGGTGAGCAGAAGGGCTTTGCCATGGCCACTGTGGTCTTCGACCAAGCAACCAGGATCTACCCCGGAACCACCGCCCCGGCGGTCGACCGGCTTGACCTTCGCATCGAGGAAGGCGAGTTGTTGGTTCTGGTCGGCCCCTCCGGCTGCGGCAAGTCGACCAGCCTCCGAATGCTCGCCGGCTTGGAGGACGTCGACTCCGGAACGATCTGGGTGGACGACCGGGACGTCACGACTGTCGAGCCCAAAGATCGAGACATGGCGATGGTTTTTCAGAACTACGCCCTTTACCCCCACATGACCGTCGCCAAGAACATGGGCTTTGCACTCAGGACTGCCGGCGTCTCCAAGTCCGAAGTAGACAGGAGGGTCAAGGAAACCGCAGCGCTACTCGATCTGACGCCCTACTTGGAGCGCAAGCCGAAGGCTCTCTCCGGCGGACAGCGGCAACGGGTCGCCATGGGACGCGCCATTGTCCGCGAGCCCCAAGTCTTCTTGATGGACGAGCCACTGTCGAATCTGGACGCCAAGCTTCGTGTTCAGACACGCGCTCAGATCGCTTCGCTTCAGAAGAGGCTGGGAGTCACCACGGTCTATGTCACCCACGACCAAGTCGAGGCCATGACCATGGGCGATCGCGTTGCAACTTTGAAGGACGGCCTGCTCATGCAGTGCGATGCACCGCAAAACCTCTACGACCGTCCGGCAAACGTCTTCGTTGCGGGGTTCATCGGTTCACCTGCAATGAACCTGGTCGACCTGCCGGTGGTCGAAGGCGGGGCGATGCTTGGTAATCGGCTCCTTCCCCTCGATCCGAGTGTGATCGCCGATCCAACATTGAAGGGCGACCAGATCACGATCGGCATCCGCCCAGAAGACCTCGAGATCACTCCCGAAGACGGCGTGCCGTTCACCGTTAGTCTGGTCGAAGGGCTGGGTGCCGACGCCTACGTGCACGGAACGGTCCCACTTCGAGATGGCGCGACAACCGACGTCACCATTCGCACCGACGGACGCAGGCCACCGACCGTGGGGGCGACCATCGCGCTGGCGGCCGACAAACGTCGAATCCATGCCTTCGACCCGCAATCCGGCATTCGGCTGGGGTCGTGAAGCACATCCGTGCAGAGTTTGCGGTGAAGGTCTGATGCCCACCTTCTCCGCCCCAGAACTGCTAGTTGGCTCCGAGATCATGGGTCCGGGCGCAGTGGTCGTTGATGACGGAGTCGTCCGCGAGATTCTCGATCACGTCCCGGCGCCTGCAAGTGATCATGTTCGACTCACCAGTGGCGTGCTTGCACCAGGAATGATCGACCTGCAGATCAACGGGTGCTTCGGCGTCGACTTCGCAGCCGCAACGCCCGAACAATGGACCCAAGCGCGACGAGGGTTGGCGCGCACAGGTGTGACGTCGTTTCTTCCCACGCTGGTCACGGCTGCCCTCACCAAGCTGTCACGCCAATTGCGGGACATAGCTCGAGAGCAGAACCAGGTCGTGCCCGAGGGCGCACAGGTGCTTGGCGCCCACGTCGAGGGCCCCTTCCTGTCGCCGGTCCGAGCAGGCGCCCACGATGTCGCGCTGATGGTCGACCCCACGCGAGCACGTATCGAAGATTTGCTCTCCAGCGGAGGCGACGCGGTAGTACGCGTGGTGACACTGGCACCCGAACGTCCAGGTGCGCTGGCAGCGATCAGCCAACTGCGTGATCAGGGAGTCATCGTTTCCGCCGGCCACACTGACGCCACAGCGGAACAGGTGCGGGGGGCGGCCGACGCCGGCGCAACAATGATCACCCACCTGTTCAACGCGCAGCGGGGCCTCCACCATCGCGAGCCCGGAGTTGCCGGCGTAGGGCTGGCTGACCCACGCTACCGACTTGGCCTGATTGCAGACCTACATCACGTAGCAGGCACGGTGGTCAAGATCGCCTTCCAAGCAGCTCCGGATCGAATTGTGCTTGTGACGGACGCCGTAGCAGCCATGGGGATGCCACCGGGGACCAGCACCCTCGGCGGCCGACCGACCATCGTCGACGGCGACGGACAGCCGGCGCGCCGCGATGACGGCGTCTTAGCGGGCTCCACTCTCACTTTGGATCAGGCAGTGCGGAACGTCGTCGGACTCGGCGTTGACCGTGCGACCGCTCTTTGCTCGGCGACGTTGACCCCCGCTGAAGTGATCGGACGGGCCGATCTTGGCCGGATCTGCATCGGTGCCACCGCCGACCTGGTCTGGTGGGACGACTCGTTGAAGGTGCGCGAAGTATGGCTGGGTGGCGCGCCCGTGGGATTGCACTGACCGAGACTCACCAGGTGTGTGTCGCCTTGGACAGGCCGCGTGGCTGGTCGGGGTCAAATCCTCTGCCGACTGACATGACCAGCGCCAGATATTGCAGGGCCACGATGTCCACCACAGGCGCCAGCTCCTCGGGGACCCCGTGTTCAACGAGAAAACCAACCGTGCCGAAGTCCATCGCCGACGGACCCCCGATCACTGCGAGATCGGCGCCTCGGCCCCGCAGCGCCTCCAGAACGGGGAGCATGGCTGCTCCCCCGGGACCTTCGGGCACGACCGCAACTACGGGGTGGTCGGCATCGATCATCGCGAGTGGGCCGTGCAACAAGTCAGCGCCGCTGAACGCATGAGCGGCCAGATAGGAGGTCTCCATAAGCTTAAGCGCCCCTTCGCGCACCGTGGGGTAGGAGTACCCGCGCGCGGTGAGCACCATTCGGTCGGTGAACCGGTATCGCTGTGCCAACGCCGTGACCTCTTCAAGGCGACCGACCTGTGTCTGAACGGCGTCCGGGATCGATCTCGCCGCGCCAGCGTCACCGGCACGCCACGCATCGACGAACAACCACAATGCCAGCAGCTGCGAGGTGTACGACTTCGTGGCCGCTACCGCCAGCTCCGCGCCCGCTCGTACATCGATGTGCAGCTCGGCTGCAGCCGCGAGGGCCGATTCGGGAGCATTAGTCACCGCGAGAACAGTTGCCCCGCAGCTACGGGCCACTGAGGCCGTCTCCACCAAGTCAGGGGACCCACCACTCTGAGACACCACCACCACCAGCACGCCCGAGAGGTCGGGACGCGACGCGTACGCCGTGAGCGTCGATGGCGAGACCAATCCGACGGGGAGCTCCAGCAGGATCTCGACCAGGTACTTGCCATAGATCGCGGCGTTGTCACTTGTTCCGCGAGCGGCGAGGAGGACGAGTCGTGGCGACCGAGATCGAATCGAAGCGGCCACATCACGAATCTCCCGCAGACCGTTTTCAAGCAAGCCGGCCAGTGTCGTCGGCTGCTCGGCGATCTCCCCGAGCATCAGTTGTCCCGCATCCCCCGAACCCGAACCCGACATTTTGCTCCTCGCTCGCGTCGTCAATGGCATGGTGTCATGCGATAGCAGACGGCCAAGACAAACCCAGGTAGAGCTCACCGTCGGTGCGCAGAAGCTCAACGAAACCGAGGTGCCGGTAGAACTGTTGCGCGCCCTCATTGGCGGCATCCACCCCGAGGTGCACCCCTGGGGAGCCCGCAAGGCGCAGTCGTTCGAACAGCATCTTTAGCATGCGACTCCCGACCCCCTTCCCGCGAATGTGCTCCAACAGATCAACGTGCAGGTGTGAGGGATACCCCGGCAAGGTCGGATGCCTCGTCAGCTCCGGGTTTCGCACCAATGCCAGCAGCTCGTCGTCGAAAGGTCTCGTGGCGCTGTGGCGCTCAGTCGGTAGATATCGCGCCTGCACAGTCGGCCACCAGACCTCGTCCAGTGTTTGCTCGAACTCTGCCGTGTCCAGGACAGCAAGGGCATAGCCGGAGCCGCGCTGTCCAGCGTCTGCGACCAGGGCAAGCTCTGGCGCCTGCAGAAGGTACGGCCCGACGTAAATGTCTCCCAGGAGTCGTGGATTGGTGACCAGTTGCGACGCGTCCTCACCTGCATCGCCGGTCAGGAGGCATACCTCGTAGAGGGAATCGAGGTCGTCGGGATGAAAGTCTCTGATTGTTACCGCCGACATGTCACCCCATTCGACACCCGCGCTCGCGCCACCATTGGACTGAGCCGCTGAGCCTAGCGCGCCAGCTGTGCTGGCGGCCGAGGCATAGTCACCGGCAGACTGCTCACCCAGAACACCTTCCGGAAGGGCGCACACCGTGAGCAATGCAGGTCAGTCGTATCTGGACGAATGTGTCAGATTGTTGTCCACGGTTCGCGACGAGCAAGGGCCGGCGATCCACGAGGCTGCAGAATTGGTGGCCGGTGCGGTCTCGTCTGGCGGTCTTGTCCACCTGTTCGGTACCGGGCACTCGCACTTGCTTGCCGAAGAGCTCTTCTACCGAGCCGGCGGGCTCGCGCAGATCAACCCCATCCTCTTCGAGGGGCTGATGCTGCATGCTGGAGCCGCGCGAAGTACACACCTCGAGCGCCTGTCTGGCCTCGCCGATGCCTTGCTCGATCAGGAGCCGACGGGGCCAGATGACGTGATGATCGTCGTCTCGAACTCAGGAGGTAATGCAACGTGCGTTGAAATGGCGCTGGCTGCGAGCCGCCGAGGGATGTCAACGATCGGCGTCACGAGCCTGCGACATTCCACAGCACCAGAATCTCGGCAGCGGGAAGGGCGCCGGCTGCACGAGGTCGTCGACATCGTCTTGGACAACCAAGGGGCACTAGGCGATGCGAGTATCACGCTGGCCGGCCTTGATCAACGTGTCGGACCGACGTCGACCGTCGTAGGTTCAGCCATGCTCAATGCTGTCGTGGCTGAGTCGACTGAACTTATGATCGCACGCGGTCACACCCCAGCTGTGTTCTCAAGCAGCAACGTCGAGCACGGAGACACTCGCAACGAGGCGCTGATTTCCCGCTATTCGCCGCTAGTCAGGGCACTGTGAGTTCGAATCCGGTGATCAACCACAGAGTCAGTGACGACCCCGGTTTCAGAGTTGTCGGCACTCCACCCACTACCACCGACGAGCGGTACATCCTTGAGGTCGTCAACCAACCGCTGAATATCACCGTCGTCCACAGCAACGAACGCGGCCGCCTATGGGGCGAGGCGCACGCGCGGCGCCTGCTGGCCACCGGCGCCGTTGAGACCGCCACATTCGATGAGTTCCCGCGATTCGCAGTGCGCGGCATCATCGAGGGCTTCTACGGCGAACCCTGGTCGCTCGAGCAGCGAATGGACATGATCGCCTTCATCGGGGCGCACCGGATGAACACCTTCGTCTACTCACCCAAGGATGACGACTACTGTCGACGCCGTTGGCACGAGCCCTATCCCCCCTCAGAGCGGGCTGCCCTGTCTGACCTCGTTCAGGAGGCGGGTTCGCACGGTGTCGAGCTCTCGTACGGGCTCTCACCAGGGCTCTCGATTCGATACAGCGACGAGGCTGATGTGCACCGCCTGCTGGCGAAGTTCAGCCAAGTCTGCGAGCTGGGTGTAGGCAGCGTTCAGCTACAGCTCGACGACATTCCGATGCGACTGCAACACCCCGAGGACCTCCGTCAGTTCCCGGACCTCGTGAATGCTCAAGTCACTCTCATCGATCGGGTACGCAAGGGCCTCGACTCACTGGATCCGAGCATTCGTATGGCCGTCTGCCCCACGGTCTACAACGGACGGGGGGACGAGCCATACCTGGCGGCGCTTGGCGCCGGAACCGATCCCCGTGTGGACCTGCTCTGGACTGGGCGGGCTATCTGCTCCCCCGAGCTCGACCTGGCAGACGCGGCGACTTTCCTGCGCACCACTTCTCGGCCGGTCTTGTACTGGGACAACTACCCCGTTAACGACGTGGCTATGACGGCAGAGCTACACCTGGGCGCGTACCGCGGGCGCGATCCTCACCTGTACCGGTTCGCGCGGGGAGTTCTCGCCAACCCGATGGAGCGCGCCGAGAGTTCAAAGATCGCGTTGGCAACCATCGCTGACTACCTGTGGGACCCAGAGGGCTACGACCCTGACCTGAGCTGGGCCGCCGCGATCGACGAAGTGGCTGGTCCACGAGAGGCCGACGCCCTGCGCCTCTTCGCAGACAACGTGCGAACGTCGTGCCTCGAGGAGGCAGACTCTCCCCTCCTGACACAGGCGCTTGAGACACTCGAGTTCGAGACTGAGTTTGGCGACCCGCAGGCCGGACGCGACGCACTCTTACGCCTGGCCCAACGCTTCGCAGACGCAGCTGCCCAGCTGCTGGGAGCGGACGTGCAGAACGTCACACTCGCTGCGGAGATACGTCCGTGGGTCGAGGTGTTTGCGTCCGGCAGCCAGATGCTGATGGACATGCTCGACGGCCAATCAGCGGTATCCGACGCCTTCGGCGCGCCACTTCCCCCAATGGTCTTCGGGGATGTGCTCGACATGTTCGTCAGAACCGGCGCAGAACCGATTGACACCAACTTCGGCGGCACTTAAGTTGACGAGTAAGTAAGGTCTACTAACTTAAGGTGGTACGGCGGTGGCGGATTCACCCGGTCCGGCCGCCCCAGATTCCGCAAGGCCCGTCGCCGGACCAGCCCGACCCGCACTGCTCCGGACCCTGAACGACGGAGAGGCGCTACGGCTGCTGCTTGAACGGGGCCGCTTGAGCCGCAGCGACATGGTTCGCCTGATCGGCGTCTCCAAGCCCACCGGGTCGCAGATGCTCGCCCGGCTCGAATCGGCCGATTTGGTGAAGCCCGTCGGAGTCACCAAAGGTCGGCCAGGGCGGGCTGCGCTGCTGTACGAGATCAACCCACGGGCAGGATTCGCTGCAGCGCTCGACGTCACTCCGCGGGGCATCCACGCGCAGATCGCCAACCTCACCGGCGTTGTGATCGGTGACTACCAGCTCGATCGGCCAAGCCGGACCAAGGGGAGCGGGCCCAAGAATGCGGTCGTGGCCTTGGACCGCGCCCTCCTCGATGCCCGAATCGACCGACACGATCTTTCGTGTGTCGTACTTGCCGCAACCGGCTCGTACGACGCCGAGGCCGATCGGATCAGATATGCCCGCCGCCTGTATGGCTGGAATGGAACGGGACTACTGAAGACACTGACAACCGCACTCAAGGTCCCCGTCCTCATCGAGAATGACGTGAATCTCGCAGCGGTTGCTGAACGCCGAATCGGCGCTGCGCAGCACATCGGCGACTTCTTTCTCTTTTGGGTTGCCGATGGCGTCGGCAGTGCCCTTATGCTCGACGACCAACTTCGTCGCGGTGTTACTGGCGGGGCCGGAGAGATCGGGTTTCTTCAGCCTTCCGGAGCAAAGGTGGTGCATAGTCCGGTTCGTGGTGGAACCGGAGCTCTTGAGCAGTGGGCGAGTGGACAAGAACTGATCGATCTGGCTCACAAGCATGGATTGAGTGGCGACAACCCCGCCACTTTGGTAGCGACAGCGGCCGCCTCACCGAAGAGTTCGGCTGCCACGTTCATTGATGCCCTTGCCCTTCGCTACGCCCTCGGCCTTTCGGCGGTGATTGCACTGGTCGATCCCGGAGCGATCATCCTTGCCGGGTCAGTTCTCGCGGCCGGAGGTGAACCCTTGCGCGCACGGATCAGCCACCATCTTCGTGATGTCGCCATCAACAACCCCCCGCTTCTCGGCAGCACCGTGCAGGGCAACCCGGTTCTCGCAGGTGCACTGCACACCGCCCTTGACCAGACCCGAGCGACAGTATTCGGCAAGACATGAGGATCACCGTGGTCGGCGGAGGTTCGACCTACACCCCCGAACTGGCAGACGGGCTCGGCCGACTGGGCGAGAAGCTTCCGGTGACCGAGCTGGTCCTGATGGACCCAGATGCTCGGCGACTAGAGATCGTCGGTGGGGTGTGCCAACGCATCCTGCAGGCGAACGGGAGCCGGGCCAGGGTCATCACGACCTCGCAACTCGACGAGGCCGCCGCCGGAGCGGCGGCGGTACTGGTGCAGATCAGAGTGGGGGGCCAGTCCGCTCGTGACAAAGACGAGACGTGGCCGCTCACCTGTGGGTGCGTGGGGCAAGAGACCACGGGCGCCGGAGGGCTGGCCAAGGCGATGCGAACCGTCCCTATCGTCACATCGATTGCCGATCGCGTACGTTCCGTCGCGCCCGACGCGTGGCTGATCAACTTCACCAACCCCGTCGGTATAGTTACCCGGGCCTTGCTGGATGAAGGGCATCGAGTCGTGGGCCTCTGTAACGCTGCGATCGGCCTGCAGCGCATGGTCGCGGGCCTCCTTCAGGTCGAGCCAGACCGGGTGCTTCTCACGCATGTCGGGTTGAATCACCTTTCGTGGGAGCTCGACGTTCGCATTCAAGGTTCTGGCGGGTCACCATCGACGTCCGTGCTCGACAGACTGCTCGCTGAATTCTCCGCCGATCTATCCGACGAGCTCGAGCTTCCTGCTGACCTGCTTCGCGAGCTCGGCGTCTTGCCGTCCTACTACCTCCGCTACTTCTACGAGCACGACGCGGTGGTGCGCGCCAACCGGGTGGCCCCAACGCGTGCCGTTCAGGTCGCGCAGATCGAGAGTCAGCTCCTCGAGCTCTATGCGGATCCGGCTCTAGACCACAAGCCTCCCCTCCTTACCCAGCGCGGAGGCGCCTACTACTCAGAGGCGGCCGTTGACCTGCTCGCAGGACTTCTGGGCACTGGTGCGCAGGTGCCCCCACAAGTGGTCAACCTCCGCAACAACGGCACTCTGCCCTTTCTCTCCGACGAGACGGTCATCGAGTCCCGCTCCTCGGTCACCACGACGGACATCACCCCGCTCCCGGTTCCGCAAGTGCCTGCGCTCTACGCCGGTCTGATCAGTCACGTGAGCGCCTACGAACAGCTCGCTCTGGAGGCTGCCATCCATGGCGGCCGTGACCGAGTTTTTTCCGCGCTGCTGGCACATCCTCTCGTTGGCCAAACCGGCAGCGCGCGCGCACTCACCGACCTGCTCCTCGAGAACAACCGCGAGTGGCTCCCTTGGATGAACTCGTGACTGGCCCTCGCGAGGCTGTGCTGGCGATTGACGGCGGAAACAGCAAGACCGACCTGGTACTGCTCTCGCTCGGAGGTGAGCTGCTGGCGTCGGCACGGAGCGGCCCCTTTCAACCTCAGGTCCTTGGCGCAGCATCCGCTGTAGCCTCGTTCGTGCCCGCCATTGAGCGTCTCCTGGCAGCGTCGGCGAACTCGACCCTGCTGCAGGTGAGCGCCTACCTGGCGAATGCTGACCTTCCGGTCGAAACGGCCGCGATCCACAAGGCCATTTCGCACCGCGGCTGGACCGACAACGTAACGGTGGAGAACGACACCTTCGCGGTTCTGCGCGCCGGCACAGAGCGCGGCTACGGCGTCGCCGTCGTCTGCGGGGCCGGGATCAACTGCGTCGGAATCAGCCCGAGCGGGAAGCATCTTCGATTTCCAGCGCTCGGGAAGCTCACGGGAGATTGGGGTGGCGGTCTCGGTCTAGCCGAGGAGGCGATGTGGTGGGCGGTTCGGGCCGAGGACGGTCGTGGTCCAGCCACCCTTCTATCCGGCGGCATCGCCGCTCATTTCCGCAGCCCAACAGCCACGGCCGTCGCAATCTCATTTCACCTAGGGGCGGTTGACTTCGCTCTCCTGCACGAAATAGTCCCCATCTTGTTCGCTTCGGCCGCACAGGGTGACACGATCTCAATGGCCATCGTCGAACGTCAGGCGGAGGAGATCGTAGCTCTCGTATCGACCACTATGCAGCGATTGAACCTGGAATCGACGGATACTGATCTGGTTCTCGGTGGCGGGATCCTCGCTTCCAATGATCCGGTGCTGATGCAGCCACTCATATCTCTTCTGGCTGAGGCGGCACCGTCAGCAGCCGTTCGGTTGCTGCGCGATCCACCGGTCATCGGAGCGGCGCTGCTCGGACTGGAGCAGCTCTGGAACGCTCGCCCTCACCTGGCACCACCAGATCGAGCACTGACCTTGGCTGCCCTTCGCGAAGCGATTCTGCAGAACCGAATCGATGCAACCTTCGCAGCAGCCGGATCCGACCCCCACGAGGAGCTTCGGCGATGACAGAGCAAGCACGCATGCGTGTGGGTCTGGTTGGCACTGGGTACTGGGCGCGTGAGACACATGCCCTCGGAATCGTCAACGCCCCCGACGCCGAGCTGACCGCCGTGTGGGGACGAGACGCGGAAGCGACTAACGATCTGGCCCAGCGGCACGGTGCGACCGGATTTGCCGACTTCGACAATTTTCTGAGCCACACCGATGCAGTGTCTTTCTCAGTCCCGCCGCACGTCCAAGCGCCACTTGCGGTTCGCGCGGCTGTCGCCGGTAAGCATCTGCTCCTCGAGAAGCCCATCTCGCTCGATGAGCGATCAGCCGACGAAATCGTGGCAGCAGTGAAGTCCAGCGGAGTCGCCGCGCTCGTCTTCTTCACGCACATGTTCGCCCCGCCCTCTACTCGTTGGTTTCGTGACCTCGACCAGTCAGAGTGGCTGGGTGGCGATGCCTACTGGCTGGGGTCAGCGCTCTGCGACGACAACCCTTTCAACACCCCGTGGCGCCGCGAGCACGGCGGGCTCTGGGACGTCGGACCCCACGCCGTGGCCGACCTGATCCGAGTGCTCGGGCCCGTCGTCAAAGTCATCGCTGACTCCGGAGCCCCCGATGTCACCCACCTCGTGCTCCACCATCAAGACGGGGCGAGCAGCACCTGCACCCTCACCATCTCCGCCCCAGATGCGGCCGACGGGTTCACCATGATGATGTGGGGATCCGAGGGCCGGACGCGGATGCCGATCGACGAGGTCGACTCGTTGAGCGCACACACGGTGGCAGTGAGCGACCTCGTCGCGATGGCCCGGTCAGGTGAGAGGGAGCATCCCTCCGACCTGGCGATGGGGCGAGACGTCCTTCGGGTACTGGCCGCCGCTCAGCGCCAGCTTGATGGGCGGTCGGCGAAGTGAGGTCACTTCAGATCAGCTTCCCCCACCCTCGCCAAGTCGAGCTCCTTGAGCACGATGTCCCCGAGCCTGGCAGGGGTGAGGTGCGGTGTCGCGCGTTGGCGTCCTTGGTCAGCCCGGGAACTGAGAGCTTCTGCCTGGACGGAACGTTCGACAGCGGCACCTTCTGGGAAGAGTGGGTCCAGTATCCGTTCTCCCCTGGCTACAGCATGACGTCAGAGGTGGTGGAAGTCGGTTCTCACGTCACAGGCATCGCGGTGGGCGATCGGGTGGCAACGAGCACGCCTCACCAATCGGTTTTTGTCGTTGCGGCAACCGACTGCGTCGTTGTTCCCGAAGCGGTGACCAGTGAACAGGCGTGTTGGGCGTCCCTGGCCTGTACGACCCAGCTGGGAGTCCGTCGGGCCGAGCTCAGTCTGGGGGAAAGCGCTGCGGTCGTAGGTCTTGGAGTGCTCGGCCAGCTCGTCGTCCAGTACCTGAGGCTCAGCGGGGCCCGACACATCATCGCGATCGAACCTGACCTCTCACGCGCCTCGCTGGCTCGTGACGGAGGCGCCACGGAGGTGATCACCACAGCGGTTGGCGTTGCCTTGGACCAAGTTCGTGAAATCACCGGTGGCGCAATGGTCGATGTTGCGTTTGACATCACCGGGCACCCGGACGTGCTTGCCCCGACGACCCGTCTCGTTCATCAACTCGGCCGGGTCGTCCTTCTGGGCGATACCCCCACTCCCAGCCGCCAGCAGCTGGGGCCACGGATCGTCGCTGACTCCGTCTCGATCCTGGGCGTACATGCCTCGGCCGCACCGGAAGCCGCCAGCCTCAGAGACCCCTGGACGCTGCCTGCCATGACAGCTCTCTTCTTCGACTGGGTCTCGAGCGGTCGTATGGCAGTGGACTCACTGGTGACCCACCGATTCGTCCCTGGTCAAGCAGCAGAGGTCTACGAGTCGCTACGTATCGACAGGTCTTCGTTTCTCGGAGTCATCTTCGACTGGACGGGGGTTACGGTATGACACCGACTCGGCCATTGCGTTGGGGAGTTCTCGGGACAGCCGGCATCACCGAAAGGGTCATCCCTGCCATGTCTCGCTCGGAGCTCACCGAGGTCGTGGCGATAGCGAGCCGAACGTTGGCACGAGCAGAGACAACGGCTCGAGCGCTGGGCATTCCGACTGCCTACTCGTCGTACGCTGAGTTGCTCGCAGATCCTGACATCGACGCGGTCTACATACCGCTGCCGAACTTCCTCCATCTGGACTGGGTCTTGGCAGCAGCTGCCGCCGGCAAACACATTTTGTGCGAGAAACCGATGGCCATTACCGCAGTCGATGCTCAACTGATGGTGGACGCCGCTCGCGCCGCCGACGTGGTTCTTGTTGAGGCCTTCATGTACGGCAATCATCCGCGCTATGACCAGCTGCACAAGGTCGTCTCCTCAGGCGAGATTGGCAAGGTCCGGACCATCTCCGGAACATTTACCTTCGACGCCAGTGATGAGGTCGGCGCCACAGCGTTTGCAGGTCATCCAGGCGGTGGTGCCGTCTACGATGTCGGTTGCTACGTCGTGCATGCCGCCCGTCAGTTGCTCGGCACCGAGCCCTTGGCCGTGACGGCGAATGCCCAGGTGTCCGACGCTCATGGCGACATCGACATGATGACCAGTGCGCTGTTCGAGTTCCCTGACGATGTTTCGCTGCTGATGCAGTGTGGCATGTGGGCTGCCGACGAGGACACCCTCCGAATTCTCGGATCCTCAGGACGCATTGACGTCCCGAGCTCTTTCTTCGCAGCCCCCGGACGCGACGGCTTCTCGGTGCTGGTCAACGACGATCTTCGCTACGAGCCGGTCCCTTCAGTCGATCACTACACGCTGCAGGCCGACATGGTCGGCAGCGCCGTCCGGTTCGACTCACCCCTTCGCTATGCGCCACAAGACCCCGTCCTCGGTGCGGCTGCCCTCGAGGCGTGCGTGCGTTCGTTGCGCGCCCACAAGCGCATCGAGATCACGCCCGAGACAGGTCAGCCATGACCAGACCATCACGACTTGCTACAACCAGGTCACAACCATTGACAGCAGCAAGCCAAGGCGATGTACTCGCTCTCAATCGAAAGTAAGGTCTACTAACCATCCAGGTCGCCCGATCAACGAGATCTGGCGGTCAGACGACAAGAGGTGACCATGCGTGACGTCCGCCCCCGCACCCGACTGATCGCCACAGCTCTCGCGACCGTGGCCCTGACCGCGACGCTCGCGGCTTGCAGCTCAGACAGTGGCGACACCCAAACCGGGACAGATGACTTCACCATCCGCGTTGCCATGGGGTCCACTGGCAAAGCTGTCGACGACGTATTCACCACCCTCAAGCAACAGTACGAAGAGAAGTACCCGGGTCGAACAGTCGAGATCATCATCCAAGAGGACGACACCTACGAGACCATCGGGCTCACCAATCTCTTGACGTCACGGAACGCCCCTGACGTGTACTTTGAGCGCCCCGGAACCAGGATGCAGACGAAGGTCGACGACGGCTACGGAGCCGACATCACCGACGAGGTCTCGCAGCCCGCCTTCACCGACCGAATCGAGAACAGCGCCTATTCGGGGATGGTGATCGACGGCAAGACCTACATGGTCCCCTGGAGCGGCGACGTCACCAACGTCTTCTGGTACAACGAGCAGATCTTTGCCGACAACAACCTGACTCCCCCAACGACCTGGGCAGATTTCATGGACATCTGTTCGGCGCTCAAGGCGGCAGGCATCACGCCCCTGATCGATGGCAACAAGGACAAATGGCCGGTCGGCAGTATTGCGTCCCACCTGGCTGAGCGCGCAGTCGGGAATGACGCGTACGTAGCGGCGATCATGGGACAAGAGCCGATGAACTCCCCCGATATGGTCACCGCGTTCGGACACCTTCAGGAACTCGCAGACAACGGCTACATCAACGAGAGCGTCAACGCGCTTCCCGACGACCAAGCAACATCGCAGTTCCTGCTCGGCGACGCAGCCATGATCGGGATCGGCAGCTGGTTGGTGTCTGACCAGCTCAGTCAAGAACCGAACCTGAAGTTGAACTACTTCAACATGCCGCAGATCGATGGCTCGGGTGATCCAGAAAGCGTCCTGGGTGTATCCACCGGCTTCATGGTCAATGCGAAGAGCGAACACATCTCGGCTGCCACCGACTTCCTCGCGCTCATGAGCACCCAGGAGGCTTCCCAGATGTTCGCTGAGGCTGGACTTACTCCGCTGACGATTGACCCGTTCAAGGGCGTCAAGGCGGATCCGAACACGGTCTCGCTCGCAGCCCTGCTCAGCGGATCCCCGCTCACGGTTGCGCCAGCTGACACTCTTGACGTCAAGCGCGCCGACGAGTTCTACCTCGCGGCCGCCGCCGTTATTGGCGGGCTGAAGACTCCGCAGGAGGCGCTCGACGAGGCTCAGTCGCGAGTCGCGGCGCTGCCGTCAAGCTGAGTCCGATCAGACTCTTCCTCAGGTGGGTGCTGGCAGTAAGTCGCCCATCTGAGGGAGCCGCGGAACAGGAGGCCGGGTGAAACCGAGTAGCCGGTGGTCGGCCTACCTGCTCGTTGCCCCAGCCTTCATCTTCTTCGCCTTTGTCGTCGGGCTGCCGGTCCTCGGGACCATCTGGCTCAGCTTTAACAGCTGGACAGGTACCAACCAGATCCAGTTCATTGGGTTCGACAACTTCACCAGGGCGTTTCACGACACCGTTTATCGCACGACATACGTCAACACCCTCATCTACATTGGCGCCACCCTGGTGCTCGAAGTCGCCGTGGGTTTCGCCCTTGCGGGTCTGGTGTCGGTCAAAGGCCGCAAGACTGGCTGGTACCGAGTCGCATTCTTCATCCCGGTGATGTTGCCCATGGTGGTGATCGCCGTCCTGTGGTCATTCATCTACAGCAATGACGGCGGGTTGCTCAACTCCTTCTTGAGCGCGATTGGGCAGGACGACCTCAGACACGTCTGGCTCGGGGACCCGAAGACGGCTCTCATGGCGGTCTCTTTCGTCTCCGGTTGGATCTACGCGGGCTTTTACATGGCGATCTTCTATGCCGCGCTGACGCGCATCCCTTCTTCGATCCTCGAGGCAGCGCGGCTCGATGGAGCATCGGAGTGGGGGCTCTTCTTCAAGGTTAAGGTGCCCTTGGTGAGAGGCATGACCGAGGTTGCTGCCCTGCTGTGCATCACCGGGGCGTTCCAGAGCTTCGACCTCTTCTACGTCATGACCAACGGCGGCCCCGACCACGCGACTGAGATCGTGACGACCTACGTGGTGTCCATCGTCTTCCGCGATCATGAAATCGGCTACGGGGCCGCACTGTCACTGATCATGACCTTCGTTGTCGTCAGCATCGGCCTGATCTACGCCAAACTGCGGAGGGGTGACAGTGTCGGCATTGAGTACTGAACGGACCAAGGCGCCGCCGACACCGGTAGCCACCCGGCGGCGGCGGCGAAAGTCTCCCGGCGCGCTTGCCTCCGGAGCCACCTTCTACGTCGTCATGACGTTGATCTCCCTGGTCTACCTGCTTCCATTGGTATGGATGGTGCTCTCCTCGTTCAAGCAACAGCAAGAGATCTTCGCCAATCCATGGGCACTTCCGAAGTCCATCGATCTTTCGATCCTTGGTCGCGCCTGGCAGGAGGGCGGACTCGGCAAGTACGTGCTCAACAGCGTCATCATCACAACAGTCTCCGTGACGGCAATCCTGGTCTTTGGCGCCATGGCAGCTTTCGCATTGAGCAGATTGAAGTTTCGTCTCCGCGGATTCTTCCTCGTGTTCATGGCGCTGGGGCTGCTGCTTCCCGTCCAGTCGTACTTCATTGCGCAGAGCACGCTGCTCGACAAGCTGTACATCACTGATACCCGATGGGCTCTGATCATCCCGTACATCGGGCTCGGGCTGTCACTTGCCGTGTACCTTCTCAAGGCGTACCTCGACACTCTCCCGCGAGAGATGTTCGAATCGGCACGTATCGATGGCTGCGGCGACGTCAGAATGTTCTTTGTCCTCGTGCTACCGCTCATTCGACCTGGTCTGGCGACTGTTGCGGTGTTCTCGATCCTGACCACGTGGAACGAGTTTCTGCTTGCCACTCTCTACATCCAGAGCGACGAGTACAAGACGATCCCAGTCGGACTCTTGGCGTTCACCGGCAAGTACGCCACCGACTACCCCATGCTCTTTGCTGCTCTGTCGATCGTGACAATCCCCATGATCGCGATCTACGTCATATTTCACCGCCAGGTCATCAGTGGGATCACCGAAGGCACTATTCGATGAGCCGGAGATCTTTCCGGCGCCAGGGAGGCGTCCGGTGACACTCGCGATCGGCGTCGACATCGGAGGCACAAAGGCCGCCGTTGGGGTCGTCGACGAGTGCGGGCAAGTGATCGCCCGGACACAGCGGATGATTGCAGGAAAGGCGGTCGAGGCTGCTCTCGCCGAGATGGTCAACCTGATCTCCGAGGTGAGAGCCCAGCACGAGGTGACTGCCGTCGGGATCGGAGTGGCCGGCCTGCTGGACTCCACTCGAACTGGCGTGGCATTCGCGGCCAACCTCGCATGGGTCGACGTTCCGCTAGGTGAGATCGTCTCGGCAAGCACGCATCTGCCAACCCTCATCGAGGGCGACGCAAACTGTGCGGCCTGGGGTGAGTACCGATTTGGCGCCGCACGTCATGAGGCCCACCTGGTGATGCTGACCGTTGGCACCGGAGTGGGCGGAGGTGTCATCGACGACGGATCGATTCGGCACGGCGCGACCGGTCTGGCATCTGAGGTCGGTCATCTCCAGATTGACCCTGACGGGCTTGCCTGCGAGTGCGGTGCGCGTGGGTGCCTTGAGCAGTACGCGAGTGGAAAAGCTCTGGTTACGCGGGCCCAGGAACTCTGTCACGTGCAACCATCGCGAGCAGGTGGTCTCTTCGCACTCGGTGACGGCACTCCCCAAGGGATCTGCGGCGAACACGTCACCGAGGCCGCCCGACGAGGTGACCCGCTGGCCGCCGAGGCCTTTCGTGGCGTGGCGGACTGGCTAGGACGAGGCCTTGCGGTCCTGACAGCAGTCCTCGACCCGGGATGTTTCGTGCTCGGCGGTGGTGTCAGCGACGCCGGCAGCATTCTGCTCGACCCCGTGCGTACCTCCTATGAACGCCACCTTCCGGCCGGCAATCACCGCTCACCTGCCCCGGTGAGGCTGGCCAAGCTCGGTAGCGACGCCGGGCTCGTCGGCGCGGCGGATCTTGCACGGACACGCTGATCCGAGCCGCCGACCTGGCTCGGCAGCGCCGGTTACAAGTTCGAAACCGCTTCCCGTTTCACCGTTCATCCAGTTCGCTGACCTGAGGGGCGCCTTGCGGAAGGCGGGTCGTACGGCCACAGCACGAGGTCACGCGCGTACATATCGGCAACAAACTCCTCAGTCTCGCTGTCGTAAACCGCCTGTGGCGTAAGCGACGACTGGTGTTGGGAGACGTTAACCCGTGGGAGTCCGCGTCCGGGAATCTGCAGGCGATCCCGCACTTCGTCGAAAGCGTCCGGGAAATCTTCGAGCCGGATTACATGGTCCACGATGACCCTTCCCTCGTCATCACAGAGGTAGTCAGCCGCAGAGCGAAAGAAGTAGTTGCCTTTGTCGAACCGGCGGCGAGCGGTGCCCGTCAACCACATGGGAAACGACACATCGTCGGGGTTGAGGTAGCGGTAGGTGGAGAGCATGCGGTCCCACGGGTTCCGGATCGATCCGAACGTGAAGTACCCGTTCCAGTCCTGCGGACTCAAGTGGCCGAGGGCAACATACTCCGCCGCCGTCAGATGGGCGAGGAACCTGGGTCCAAACCGGCGATCATCACATGGACGCAGAAGCAGTGGGGCACGCGTCTCCCACGTCAAGCCGTGCTGCTCAATGAAGACGCTTTCGATCGACTGCCCTCCGGTTTTCGGGATGTGCACATACACACATGAGAACTTATGCGAGATCACCGAGCCGTCCTTTCGTGGACGAGAATTCCGGAGTAGCAAACTTCAGATATCGGCATGTCTCCAGTGCCCGTGCGCTTTGTAGGCAGCCTCGTTGTGTACTTTCTGCATGACATCACCGAACACCACATTGGTTGGCAGCACAACGAAGGACGCGGACGGCAACTTCATGTACTGGTGAACCAGGCGACTGAACATCCTTGGCCCGGATATCTCCACGATGCTGACCTCGACTCCGTCGAGAACGTTGCGGCATGCCGTATCCAGGGCGTCACTCATCAGCGGCGAACCGGGCACCGCGCCTATGAACCCGTTGGGAAATCGCTCCGTGTTTGGGCGGATGACCAGGACGTGTTCGACCTTCCACGGGAAGAAGTCTTTGAGGGAGACCAGCGCCTCGTGCTCAGCGTCCACATACCAACCACCACGCAGGTGCAGTTCGGCGTATCGAAAGAGGTCTGACCGGACAGCTGGATGAGTCGATGCTTCAAAAGCGCGTCGGCCAAGGTCGCCCGCCGCCTCCACGACGGCCGCTAGCCCCCGTTCATAGTCGGCGACCTCGTGAGTCCCATCAGGCATCCCCACCGTCGCCCACGAGTCCATCCACGGCAGCATCTCGTCCGGTGGGGGTGAGGGATCCCAGTACTGAAGCACGCGATGGGGGATAGCCGCAGTGGCTTGCTGACCAGGGTCCTGTTTGCGGAATTCGGAAAGTTCCGGAATCTGCCGCCGGCATGCGCGTCGACTGCATCGGAGGTACTCCTCTGAGTCCTGCTGGATGCGGGCCGTCCGTGCTTTTCGCACGAGTCGACGGACATTCGACAACGCTTGGTCGCCTGCGGACTTTGGCTGCTTCGCTTGGATCGTGAGTTCGAACTCCGCAGCAAGTGACTCAAGGTGTCCTTCGACCT
>JBBQAL010000026.1:0-32579 GCA_038316135.1 Candidatus Nanopelagicales bacterium
AGGTCCGGTCCCGCGGGAAGCAGCACCTCCAGCATCGCGACGCTCCCCGTCACTCCGGTGACCAGCCATGGCGTATCACGCTGATCATCGACCGCATCAGGATCTGCACCACGCCTCACCAGCTCGGCAGCGACGTCAAGGCGATCCTCGGCAACCGCGAGCAAGGGTGCACTGCGCCCGAGAGCGTCCCGCGCCTCGAGCGCGGCACCGGAACTGATCGCCTCTCGAACTGCTGGAAGGTCGCCGGCCGCTGCGGCCTCCAGGAGAAGGCCATCCGCCCCGCTAGAGGACGAGTCTGTTCGGGCTAGGCTCACCAGACCTCCTGAGATCAACGAGACCGGCACACGATACGTCCTGCAGTCGCTTCTGCGATGGACCATCACTGTGCCGCAACGCCTCCTGCTCTTCCCCTCGTTGTTCTTATTGTTCATGGCTTCGTGGGGGCTGGAGTGCTCTCGGTCGCGGTGTATCGATTCATCGCGCTGCAGATCAGGAACCGGATGCTGCCGGAGTCTTCGCCGCCAAAGAGCAGTGATGTCGTGAGCTAGGCGATCCGGCTAGTCTCCTCCACATGCCAGATCCGGAACTTACTGTTGAGCAGGTCGACGACCTGGTCGAGAGCAAGTCGTTCGCGGTGCTTCTGGCCGTTGCCGCCGTGGTCGGTCTGGTCGTCTCGCTCGGGTCGTGGGCTTTTTTGGAGCTCACCGCCCTGATGCAAACGTGGGTGTTCGTGGACGCCCCGAGTGCTCTGGGATTCGAAGCGGGTGAGCCGATCTGGTGGCCCATCCCGATCTTGCTGATAGCCGGGCTGATCACCGCTTTCGCGATCTCTCGACTGCCCGGAAACGGTGGACACGTTGTCGCGCACGGACTGGCCCCGAGGGGGTCGCCGGACGTCAGGGACCTCCCGGGGGTCCTGCTCGCTGCTGTGGCAACGATCGGGCTGGGCCTGGTCCTCGGGCCCGAGGCTCCGTTGCTGGCGCTTGGCGCCGGGCTCGCCCTCTTGACCCTGAGGCTGTCGAAGCGCGAGCTGCCGCCGCAGGTTCCCGTGCTCGTGGCGGCGGTCGGCTCCTTCGCGGCAATGACGTCATTGTTCGGCAACCCGGTGATCGCGGCGGTGATTATCATCGAGGCGGCGGCGATCGGCGGGGCTCGCCAGCGACTGGTCCTGCTACCCGGATTGCTGGGTGCCGGGGTTGGGACACTCGTGACCCTGGGGCTGGGGTCGTTCCAAGGGCTAAGTACCAGCGTCTACGCGATCACCCCCCTGGCACTACCCGCCTTCCCGCGGGCGGACCTCGTCGACTTCGGCTGGACGATTGTCTTGGCCGCAGTCATCGGGGCGGGTGCGCGGCTGCTGATGCGCGGCGGTCTGCGGACAGAACGTTTGGCTGTGCGGCGGCCCTTCCTGGTGCCACCGGTCGTGGGGGTGCTCGTTGCGGTCCTGGCGATTATCTTCGACCGGGTGACCGGCAAGGGCCAAGAGCAAGTCCTGTTCGACGGTCAGGTGCAGTTGCCCGGCCTCGTCTCAAGTGCCGACACGTGGTCCATGGGTGCGCTCGCCTTGCTCCTTATATGCAAGGGGCTGGCCTACAGCATGTCCCTGGGCAGCTTCCGCGGTGGTCCGACCTTTCCGGCCCTGTTCTTGGGAGCGGCCGCCGGGCTCATGGCCTCCCACTTACCCGGCTTCTCGCTGACACCAGCAGTAGCGGTTGCGGTCGGTGCGGCAACGGTGGCGGTCCTGAAACTGCCGTGGACAGCCATCCTGCTCGCGTCATTCCTCACCGCCAGCAGCGGGACGGGAGTGATCCCGCTCGTCGCCGTCGGGGTCGCGGTCGCCTACATCACCGCCGTCGGCGTATCACGGTGGCTTGGCGCGTTCGACACGGCGGAAACCGCGCATGGTCCCGTTCCACCTCGCGGGACTTAAGCGCCTCCTACCTGAAGGCCGACCACGTTCCTAGTGAGTGAAGCCCCCAGCCTCGGCCTCGGTCATAGGTTTTGCGATCGGGTGCCGACCGAAGTGGCTCAGCGCATCGCGGTAGTCATTCATGAGCAGGCTCGCGAGATCTTGGCTGAATCCATGGCGCACCAGGATGCGCTGGACTGCCATGTCCTCGCGGTTAGCCGGCATCGTGTAGGCGGGTACTTGCCAACCTTTCGCGCGCAACCGATCAGCTAGGTCGAAAAGGGTGAACCCATGGTCGACGCCCTCCTTCAGCTTCCAGGAGATCGCTGGGATTCCCTTGTGCGGATCGCCATCGCTCAGGATTTCGAAGGGTCCAAGCTGGTCGATTTCCTCCGCGAGATACATCGCAATGTCGTAGCACCGCTGGTGAATCTTGCGATAGCCCTCGCGACCGAGACGTAAGAAGTTGTAGTACTGCACCACAATCTGGCCACCAGGACGGGAGAAGTTCAGTGCGAACGTCGGCATGTTCCCACCGAGGTAGTTGACATCGAAGATCAGTTCCTTGGGCAGGTCTTCCTTGGCACGCCACAGGATCCAGCCGACGCCGAGGGGCGCGAGACCGAACTTGTGGCCAGAGGCGTTGATGGATTTCACCCGTGGGAGACGAAAGTCCCAGGTCAGGTTCGGTGCAGTGAACGGGGCAAGGAAAGCGCCGCTGGCTCCATCGACGTGCATGGGAACGTCAAGCCCTGATTCAGCTTGCAATTGGTCAAGCGCGCGATGGACCTCCTCCACCGGTTCGAAGTCGCCGGTGAACGTGACACCAAGTGTTGGCACAACGCCGATGGTGTTCTCGTCAACCCGCTTGAGTGCCTCTTCCGGCGTCATGATGAGTCGATCCCCTTCCATGGGGATCTCTCGCAGTTCGACGTCCCAGTAGCGAGCAAACTTGTGCCAGCAGACCTGAACAGGACCGGTCACCAGGTTGGGCCGATGGGTCGACTTGCCCTCGGCCCGGCGACGCGCACGCCAGTTCCAGAGCAGAGCCATTCCCCCGAGCATGGCTGCTTCGCTCGAGCCGGTAGTCGACGTTCCGATCGAGTTGTCGGTGGCCGGGGAGTTCCAGAGGCCAGCCAACATATGCACGCATCGTTCTTCGAGCTCGGCGGTCTGCGGGTACTCATCCTTGTCGACCATGTTCTTGTCCATGGTCAGATCCATCAGCTCGTGAACCTCAGGTTCCAGCCACGTCTGACAGAACGTGGCCAGATTCTGCCGAGAGTTACCGTCCAACATCAGCTCGTCGGCCACCATGCGAAGGGCGTGTCGGGGGTCATGCTCATGTTCGGGAAGTTGGTACTTCGGGAGGACCACGGAGACGTCGGATGAGGCGAAGATCTCATCAACGCCCTTGTCGCGGATGCGGTGCCGTTCATGCAACATGGATGACCTTTCGGTTCTTGTTGTGGCTATAGGTTCAGGTAGCAAGGTCGTGAGACATCTCATCAATGCAAACGGTAACGGCCGGGATCAAAGCCACTTCCTGTTCGCCCATGGTCTGCACCCTCGGTGCCTGGTCGAGATATTGACCCTAGTCACCAGAACGATCCCTGGGCACCTCCTGATGGGACCAAGAGTGTCAGCAGATGGCCTTCCCAGTAGCCGACGCCCAGCCGAAAGACCCTTTCGGAGCTCACCGGGATCGACGTAGGTTGACAGTGACCGAACCCAACAGAACGGGGTAGCGCCATGAGCCAAACCACGACCGACGTCCTCGAGGTCATCGAGTCACCCGACCTCGCGGCTTTGGATGATGCGTCCAGCCACGGGGTCATGAAGGGGATCCTGATCGCTGTGGGTATCGCCGTGATTGCTGCGGTGGTCGCCACGATCTTCAGCAGGCGCGGCGACTCGACTAATTAGAGCCGTCTGCCGACGGGCCGGCCCGTAGTTGCTCGGCACGAGCGAGAGCATGTTGCAAGGACTCACCTACCGAGTCCGTTGCTATAAAGACATTGGCCGCACCCAGTTCGTCCAGGTAACCGGTGTCGCGCAGTTGGCGAAGAATTCGGTCTCCGACGCCGGAGAGCACTAGATACGAACCGACCGACTCCAGAGACCGGCGGTAGCGCGTGAGTACCGTGATGAACGTGCTACCGAGATCCTCCTTACCGCGGAGACGGAGGACGACGACGGCGTTCTGCGAGTGCTCGGTCACTCTTGGAAGTTGACTCTCAAAGACCGGAGCAGACGCGAAGAAGAGGCTTCCGTAGGTCGTGAGGACAACGACCTCGCCTTCTGGAAGCTCGCGCGGAGGTGGGCCTTCTTTCGGGAATCGATTTCCTGGATCGAGCACCCAGCGGTAGATGACCACCTTGTTGGACTGTCTGACCACGAAGAGCGCTACCGACATTCCGATCCCTGCCAGCACCGCAAACTGCAACGGGGCGACGATGGTGAGAACGAACGTCAGAACCATCACGGCGGCCTGTGTTCGACCCGTTCGCCAAACCATCTCCACCTCGTGCAGGCGGAAAGTCCGGATACCGACAACGGTGAGAAGGCCGGCCAGCGCGGGCATCGCAATGAGGTTGGCGAGCCCTGGGACGAGCAGGATGATCATCAGCATCACCCCGCCAGCCACCAGGTTCGCCCAACGGGTTCGAGCTCCTGCCGTGATCAGGATCCCGGTGGCCGACATCGAGCCTCCGACGGGCATTCCCTGAAGTACCCCGGAAACCACGTTGGCAACCCCCTGGCCACGGAAGTCACCTGAGATGTCGGGATAGCGGCCATCCGGGTTGGGCACCGACTGGCTGATAGCCGAGCCCTGGACCAGCGCGACGAACGCGAGCGAGACCGCCGGAAGCAGCAGCCCCAACACCTGGGAGAGCTGCGGTAGCTCGGGTCCTGGCAGCCCAGATGGGATCTGGGCAACATCGGTCACCTGCCGCACGGACTCGAGTCCACCGAGCTCGGCGACCGCCGACACCGCAACGATCGCTACGACCATGCCGAATCCACCAAGCCTGGTGCGACCGAGCACCACGATCAGGACGATCGTGGTCAGGGCCACGATCACAGTGGTCGGATCGACCAGCTCCACATTTGCGACCGTGTCCACCACCCGGAGCACGCGGTGCGACTCAGCTGAGCGGTATCCAGTGAGCTCGGCAACCTGCGACAGAACAATGGTGACGGCCACGGCGTTGATGAACCCAGTGACCACTGAGTGCGGGACGAATCGCACTACCGAGCCGGTCTTGGTCAGCCCCAGGACAACCATGACGAAACCCGTCAGCACGGTCAGGGTGACGAGGGTGGAGAGCCCAGCCGCAGACCCATCCACTCCAGGGACATCAGAAACCAGCACCGCTAGTGCCGCCGTAGCTTGCACCGACATCAGGACTGAGCTCGTCGCCAACGCGCCCGCCAAAGTGCCGAACAGATAGCCGTATAGCCCCGAGACAGGGCTGACACCGGCCAACACACCCATCGCCAGTCCGCCGGGGACGTTGGCGAGCCCCAGCAGCAGCCCAGCCGCCGCGTCCTTACCCTCTGGAGGCTTCAGGCGAGGACTCACACGGCGGACTCTAGCCGGGAACGGGACGATGGCCTCTGGCCGACGGCCGCTCCGCGCAGCACGCTTGAGAAAAGCGCAAACAAGCGGGGCGGGACCGAGAGGAAGCAGTCATGCAGAAGGTGTTGGTCGTGTACGAGTCGATGTTCGGAAACACCCACGAAATCGCGGAAGCGGTCGCCACCGGTCTACGTTCGACGGTGAACGTCACCCTGCTGGACGTTGGGGATGCACCGCTCGAAATCCCCGACGACATCGATCTCGTCGTGGTCGGCGGTCCCACCCACGCATTCGGCATGAGCCGACCTTCGACACGTCAATCAGCAGCCGAACAGGGCGCGGACGCACAAGCCGCCGAACACAATGGGATCCGCGAATGGATCGCCGGGGTGGTGGCGCACCAAGGACTGCTAACCGCAGCCTTCGACACCAAGGTTGCCAAACCGCATCTGCCTGGCTCAGCTGCTAGAGCGGCTGAGCGCAAGTTGCGCCACCGCGGCTTCAAGCAGCTGGTCGATCCCGAGACCTTCCTCGTCACTGGGACGACTGGCGATCTGCTCGACGGTGAGCTGGAGCGAGCACGCTCCTGGGGCGAAAGCCTCGCAGCAGCCTAAGTTCTAGGGCGTCGCACCACTCGGCCCGGGGTGGGTACGGTGAACCCACCAATACTGGAGCACGGAGAACGCGGGCCGTGCGCTGCGAAGAGGAGCACCCATGGCTGCCAAGGCTGACTTCACCGAAGACGAGTGGAACACACTGCACAGAGGATTGACCGGCGCCGGCATGATGGTCTCGATCAGCGAGCGAGGGTTCACCTCCACGTTCAAAGAGACCGGAGCCCTGGCGAAGTTCCTCGCCACCCAATCGCACGAAAGCACCAGCGAGCTCGCGCGCGAACTGGCGGGAACGCACGGCACCGGCTGGAAGGTTCGCTCGTCGCCCGACGAACTCAGAGACGGCGCGTTGGCTGCACTCCGCTCCTCCGTCGAGATCCTGAAGGCCAAAGACCCAGAAGACCTCGCCGACTACCGCGACCTCGTCTTGGCCCTGGCCCAGCGCGTCTCGGACGCCGCGCCCGAAGGCGAAGAAGTCGAGAAGAACACGATCGACTCCATCCGCGATGCCCTCGCCTCGTAGCGAGCAATAGCACCCACTCGGCGCCTCACTGGATTCGACACCATGCCGGACATTGCTGTCGTCGGAGCAGGCATCGTCGGCCTGTCGACGGCCTGGTTCCTGCAGGAACACGGCTTCGACGTGACTGTGATTGAGCGCTCCCACGTGGCTGCCGGTGCCTCCTGGGGGAACGCGGGCTGGCTGATGTCCGGCGACGCGACACCTCTGCCGTCTCCGGCAACGCTTCGCATGGGCCTGCAAGGCTTAACCAGGCGCGATTCATCCATCGCCATCCCCATCCTCGCCGGGCCCGACCTGTACCGCTTTCTCTTACGCTTCGCCAGCAACTGCACCTCCGCGCGCTGGGAACGGTCGCTGCAAGCGCTCGTGCCACTGAGTAATGCGGCCCTGGATGCCTACGACGCTCTCGCAGCCGGAGGTGTCTCAGCTGCACCGACGCTATCGCGCTACCACCTCGCGTGCTTTACATCGGTTGACGCACGCGACGAGTTTGCTCGTCACCTTCAGCATCTGCGCGACCACGGCGTCGTGGTGGACTTTGACGTTATGGACCGCAACAACGCGCGCTCGGCAAGTCCTGCGGTGTCAAGGAACGTCCAGGGTGGCGTCGGCCTTCTCCATCAACGCTTCCTCGATCCAACGCGCTTCGTGCCTGCGCTTGCGCAGTCTGTCGTTGAGCGGGGCGGATCGATCGAGCTGGGCGGAGAAGTTCGCTCGCTGCGTGATGTCGGACGTGCCGTCGAGGTGCTGGTCATCCACGACGGGCGGCCATCGATCCGCCGGTTCGACACAGTCGTCCTGTGTACCGGAGCCTGGTTGAGCACCCTCGCACGTCGCTTCGGCGTTCGTGTTCCGGTTCACGCGGGGCGGGGCTACAGCTTCAGTGCGCGCACCGATGTTCCCCTCGACGACCCGATCTATCTGCCCGACCAGCACCTCGCCTGCACTCCGATGAGAGGTCGACTTCGAATCGCCGGCACGATGGAGTTCCGGTCGCCGAGTGCACCTCTGGACCAACGACGAGTTCGGGCCATGGTGGAGGCGGCGCGTCCGATGCTCGACAACGTCGACCTCGATGACCGCACCGAGGAGTGGGTCGGCCCGCGTCCGATCAGCGCCGACGGGATGCCACTCGTCGGCCCCACCCGTTCAACCAGAGTGTGGTGCGTGGGAGGACATGCGATGGAGGGGATGGTGCTCGGCCCCGTCACGGCACGACTCGCCGCTGCGGGCATCGCCGGCAGGACCACGCCGACCGAACTCTGCGCATTCAACCCGCTGCGCTGAGTAGCTGAGCCTTCCGGTTGGTGGGGGACGCCTTTGACCGGTGCCCGGCTCGTGCAAGACTCGGGCCGTAATCTGGGCGATGTCACCGGCGTTGGGGGAAAGTTGCGCAACCGACTGGTTCGTCCAATCACCGCACTGGCGTCCGTTGGTTCAGTGCTGATCACCGGGTTCGCCCTCGTCGCCCCTGCCAGTGCTGAGACTGCTCTGGTCTCTGAACTCACCTTTTCACCCGGGCTGGTGACCTTCGATCCTTATGGAACCGGCACCACGATCTGGGGCGACGTTGATGCCAACGAAGCCGGGGTACTCGACTTCCGCGGGCGAAGCGTTGTCGAGACACCTGACCGCCCTTCGCTGAACCCCGGAACCGCCGACTTCTCGTTCGGTGCTCGCATCGCACTGACCCGCGGCGTTGGCGCATGGAACGTCATGCAGAAGGGCAACTGGGGAGACCGGCAGTGGAAGTTGTCGGTGGTTCCGGTGGGTGGAGCGGCGCAGTTCAGCTGTCGGGTCTCAGGATCGGCCGGGATCCTGCACGTGTTCACCAACGGAGCTGTGGTTACAGCTGACGGTACCTGGCACCAGGTGGGCTGCGCCCGCATCGGCAACCAGGTTCAGGTGCGCCTTGACGGAGAGGTCGTTGCCACCGGCACCGGGCCAACCGGCTCGGTCAGCAGCACCAAGAGCTACCTCGTCGGCTCCAAAGGGGCCGGGACCCTCGCCGACCCCGATCAGTACCTCGGCCTGTTGGACGACGCATTCGTCCAGGTCGATCTCGGCACGGGAGTCGCTGAGCCGCCTCCTCCGCCTATCGACGTGCAGGCGACCGCCCTCGTCGAGACCGAGCCGGTGTTGCACACCGGCGACGCCGCCGACGACCCCGCGATCTGGCCCAACCCCACCGATCCGTCTCGCTCAGTGGTGATCGGCAACGACAAGGGCGGCGCCCTTGACGTCTACGACATGCAGGGTCAGCTGCTGCAGCGGATCGAGGAGGGATTCTTCGGAAACGTCGATGTGCACACCGGGGTGAACATCGGCGGCCAGACCCGCGACATTGTTGCCGTCTACCGCGCAGGACTGCGCCTCTACACCATCGATCCAGAGACGCGGCTACTCAGCAACATCACCGACTCAGGAGCCGGCAGCATCAGCGTGCCCACCGGTGGCGAAGGGTTGTGCCTGTACCGAAGCGCCGGAACGGGCAGCACCTACGCGTTCGTCATCAGCCGCGCCGGCACCGTTGCGCAGTACCTTCTGAGCGACACCGACGCAGACGGTCTCGTTGACGCCAGCAAGGTTCGGCAGTGGGCCGTCGGGTCTGAGGCTGAGGGCTGCGTCGCAGACGACGAGCTGGGTCGGCTCTACATATCTGAAGAAGACGTGGCCCTGTGGCGATACGGTGCCGAGCCGACGGATGGGACATCGAGCGGCGATCGGGTTGCCGTGGACAGAGTGCTCAGCGCCGGTGGACGGTTGGCCCCCGATATCGAGGGCTTGACCCTGGTCAGCAACGCAGCTGGTGAGGGATACGTCATGGCCTCGGCCCAGGCAGGGTCGGACAGTTCTAACTACTACGCGGCGTACGAGCGCTCCGGCTCAAACGCCTTCCTTCACACGTTCTCAGTCGTGGACGGCGCAGAGACTGATGGCTGCGGTCGCACCGACGGCATCGCCGCGTGGGCTGGCGATCTCGGGCCGAGCTTCCCGATGGGTGCTTTCGTCTGTCAGGACAATGCCAACACCTCCCCGGGCACGTCCGGTAACCAGAACTTCAAGTTTGTCCCACTCGAACGCGTAGTCCCGATTGGCCCTATGGTCAACAGGCCACCGGCCGCGGTCCTCGATGTGAAGGGATGCACCGCACTCTCGTGCAGTTTCACCGCGGCGATGTCGTGGGATCCAGAAGGCAGTCCCCTCACCTACACCTGGGACTTCGGCGACGGCACGCAGGGCGAAGGGCCAAACCCCGAGCACAGCTACGCCGGGGCGGGCACCTACAACGTCTCCGTCCAGACGTTTGATCCCCAGGGTGCGGTCGATGGTGCGGCGAAGACGATCCAGGTGACGGCTGCAGCCGTCGATCCGATCGCCTTCCGAGACGCGAGCGGGGTAGCAGTGAACGCCACATCGGCGTCTCCCCGGGTTCCGGCCGCTGTCCAACCGGGCGACACGCTGCTCCTGTCGGTTACCGCTAACCGCTCTGACATCTCACTGACCGCCCCCGCCGGTTGGCAAGACCTTGGCCGCCAGCTCGATGAGTCCATGCAGTCGCGCGTCTGGACGAGGGCCGCACTGCCAGGCGATGCAGGAGTCCCGGTGCGCGTAAGTTCGTCGGCAGGCACGAAGATGGTGGCTCAAATTCTGGCCTACTCCGGAACGAACGCTGCCACACCGATCGGGAGTGTCGCCTCCGCCGCCGAGTTGACCAAGGCAGCCGGCCACCGCACCCCATCAACGATCAGCACGGCCGGCTCATGGGCCATCTCGCTCTGGTCGAACAAGTCGTCATCGACGACTGGCTGGACGGCGCCAGCCGGGGTCAATGTGCGCCAGTACCAGGGCACCACGAGCACGGGCCGGACGACGGCCCTCGCGGCCGACTCCGGCGGCCCCGTGGGAACCATGTCCTACGGCGGGCTGACCGCGGTCGCCTCCCAGGTTGGGACCATGGCCACCATGTGGACCATCGTTTTGAACCCTCGATAGGGTCGCCGGAGGCATGTATACGACCAAGCGCATCACAGGAGGCCGACGGTGAACGAGCAAATGCTGCAGAAGATGAAGAGCGGGAACGGGTTCATCGCGGCACTCGACCAGAGCGGTGGCAGTACACCCAAAGCACTGGGCCTCTACGGCATCGAGGCTTCTGCGTACTCCGGGGAAGCTGAGATGTTCGACCTCATGCACCAGATGCGTAGCCGGATCATGACGAGCCCAGCCTTCACCGGCGAGCGGGTGCTCGGGGCCATCCTCTTCGAGATGACAATGGATCGTCAGGTCGAAGGAATGGGATCGGCGGAGTATCTCTGGAACAAGAAGGGCGTTGTCCCCTTCATCAAGGTCGACAAAGGGCTCGCAGATGAGGCCAACGGCGTCCAGCTCATGAAGCCGATCCCAGATCTCGACGCCCTCCTCGCAAAGTCAGCCTCACACGGGGTCTTCGGCACCAAGATGCGATCGGTGATCAAGTTGGCCGACGCTGACGGTGTCGCTTCCATCGTCGACCAGCAGTTCGAGATTGGCCGGCGCATCATCGGAGCCGACCTCGTTCCGATCATCGAGCCAGAGGTCGACATCCATAGCCCGAAGAAGGAAGGGGCTGAGGTGCTGCTCAAGGCAGCGATCCTCGCCCAACTCGACCAGCTGACCGACGACCACAACGTGATGCTCAAACTCACGCTGCCGAGCGCTCCCGGCTTCTACAGCGACCTCGCCGCCCATCCCCGAGTAGTGCGAGTCGTGGCACTGTCCGGCGGCTACTCCCGAGTAGATGCCAACCACAAGTTGGCCCAGAACCACGGAGTCATTGCTAGTTTCTCGCGGGCACTTACCGAAGGCCTTTCGGCGCAGCAGAGCGATGACGAGTTCAACGCCACGTTGGGATCGTCGATCGAAAGCATCTACCAGGCTTCGATCAGCTGACCTGACTCTCCTCCTGAGCGTTGTCTACGGCGAGGATTTCAGAGATGCCGCCAAGAGATCCTGCACCAACGTCTGGTCTGCTTTTGGTCCGGTGATCTGGAGGACGACGACGTTCGTTCCGACGCGCACAGCACCCGCGCTCAGCGGTTGAGCACCAGCGCAGCCACAGATGGGAGGGTCGATGCGCCAACCATCTCGACCGTCGACGACGATGGCCTTCACCTTGATGGGATCACCGAAGAAGCTGGCGGCATGCTGGACCAGATAGTCGCTGAACTCGATGGCGCCCTCCGTGGTCGAGAACATGAGGACCTGGCTCTCTACTCCCGTGAGCTGCCGCGAGTCACCCCGGTACTCGACTTTCACGCCGCCCCCAAACCCAGTGGCCTCGAGCGTCTGCTCCAGGTCGGGAAGAGCCGCCTGAGCCGCAACATCACTGCTGGAGAGTTGTTGGGTGGTTCTTCGCAGTGGAGGCAGTTGCTCCGCACTGACAGCAAGGTCCACAAGTCCCTGCCGCTCGCTGGAACTGAGCGCTCCTTCGACGGTTAAGCGCGGTTCGGTCGGGTCACTCCCACAGCCGGAGAGCAACACCAGCACGCCGGCACACACGGCTACTGCCGCACCTCCTGACCAGAACCGCGGGCTCACGTAGTCGGGACTGCAGACTTCGATTGCACCGGAGCAGGGCTGGCTGACGGGCGCAGCACCCGGACCGCTGCGGCCGGGAGGTAGCAAGTCACCGCAGTTCCCGGAGGAAGCTCGGGCACGGGTTCGTCGCCCTGATGGGAGGCCAGCACCGTGAGAGTCTGGTCCGACGCCATCTGCACGTGAACCTGCTGAGCGGCGCCGAGGTAGACCGTGCGCATCACCATGCCGGGCACCCGATTAGGACCGGTCGTTCCTGCGCTCTCCAGAACCACTCGTTCAGGCCGGATCGTGACTGTTGCCTCTCCTCGAAGCGTGAGGTCTCCAGCACCAGCCGTCAGTGTGAAGTCATCGCCTAGCTGCACGGCTGCCACTGCTCCCGGAGCCTCGGTGATCGTGGCCCGCATCAGGTTGGAGACGCCAAGGAAGTCAGCAACGTATGCCGTTTCTGGCTCCTCGTACATGTCGCGCGGACGGCCCGCCTGCTCGACTCGACCAGAGTTCATCACAGCAATCCGATCGCTCATCGTGAGCGCCTCTTCCTGATCGTGCGTGACGTACAGGAAAGTGATCCCCACTTGTTCTTGCAGCTGTTTCAGCTCAACCTGCAGTTGTCGCCGCAACTTTGCGTCCAGCGCACCAAGGGGTTCGTCAAGGAGCAGCACCGATGGTTTCAGCACGAGAGCGCGCGCCAAGGCCACTCGTTGCTGTTGCCCACCTGAGAGCTGGTTCGGCTTCCGGTTGGCGTACTGGCTCAGCTGCACCAGTTCCAGGGCCTCGCTGACTCGGCTGCGTACCTCTGCGCGCGACACCTTCTGACGGCGAAGACCGAAGGCCACATTGTCACTGATGCGCAGGTGCGGAAAGAGGGCGTAGCTCTGGAACACGGTGTTGACAGGCCGTTTTGCTGGTGACGTTCGAGACATGTCGTGGCCATCGAGCCGGACTTCACCGGCGTCGGGCTCTTCGAAACCAGCGACCATGCGCAGTGTCGTCGTCTTACCGCAGCCAGACGGGCCCAGGAGCGAGAAGAACTCACCAGCTGGGATGTCCAGGTCGATGCCATCAACAGCCGTGAAGGCGCCAAACCGCTTGGTCAGGCCAACCAGCTCTACCTGTCCTCCGGCCATGTCCCCTCCCCTCTTCCAAACTGCACGGCTCGACTCTTATGCACAAGCCTCGTCATGAGTCCCCCAATATCACAAGTCCTTCAGCGAGATTCTCCTCAGAGACCTCGTCGTCGAACTCCTGGTCCCCGACCAGGCGCTTCTCGGCCCAACGCCTCCCACCTTCTGCCACCAGCACCAGCGCCATAGACAGCGCAATCACCAGCGTTCCGATGGCGATGACCTGCGGCAGGAGGGCGGGCGTGCGCGAACTGGCGTACAGGAACACCGGATAGGTCGGCTGACCTGATGGCGCCAGGAACGAGGCGATGGCGAACTCGTCGAACGAGGTCACGAAACTGATGAGGAAGCTGGATACCAAGGCAGGGCCAAGGAGCGGCAAGGTGATCAGACGAAAGGCCGTCAAGTCTCCAGCACCCAAATCGCGGGCAGCCTCGTTCATTGACGGATCCAGAGTGCGCAACCGAGGGAGGAGAACAAGAATTGCAAAGGGCAATGCGATCACAACGTGCCCAAGAACCACTGCGGTCAACGACGTCTGCACCGCGATCGCCTGCAACAAGATGACGAGACCGACCGCCAGTGAGATGTAGGGAACCACAAGAGGAAGCATCAGCGAGGCGACCGTCAGGGACCTGAGGCGCAGGCGGTCCGAGGTAAGGCCCACCGACGCCATCAGGCCTAGAACCGTGGCGATAACGGCGGCTACAGCAGCGATCGTCGCACTCCGAACCAGAGCGTTGGTGAGCTGCCCGTTGGTGAAGGCCTCAGAGAACCAATGAGTGGTCCAGCCTTCCAGAGGCAGGGTCGCGGTGGTGCTGTCATCAAATGCGAAGACAACCAGGACGACCAGTGGTGCCAATAGAAAGACCATGAAGAGCACGAAGTAGATCGACAGAAGTACCTTGCCAACCGCCCCGCCCGTCCTCATGTCTCATCACCCCTTGGTGCTGCCCTGAGGTCGGTATTGAGAAAGCGGCCGAAGATCAACATGAGGATGACAACGGTGATGATCAGCGCCATTGCAAGCACCGACCCGAGGTTCCAGTTAGTCGTTCCAAAGAAGGCCTGGATCGAATTACCGAACAGCTGGTTGTCGGCCCCGCCCACAAAGAGAGGGGTGATGAACTCACCCGTTGTCGGGATCATCACAAAGACGAAACCGGCGATGACCCCGGGCAGACTGAGCGGGAAGGTGACTCGCCAGAAGGTTGTCCACCTGCTGGCGCCGAGGTCCTGAGCCGCCTCCAGAAGGCGGTGGTCCATGTTCTCCAGGACGGCAAAGATCGGCAGGGTCACGAATGGGACCCAGGTATAGAAGAGCACCAGCGAAACCGAGAACGTCGAGTAGATGAGCCACGAAATGTTGCCGTCATCAGGGACCAACCCGACCGCCCGCGCCGCCCAGGTCACTACCCCCTCGTCGTTCAGCATGATTTGCCAGGCCAGAACCCGGAGCAGATAGCTGGTGAAGAACGGGGCGAGCAACAACAGGAGGAGGGTGTAACGGCGCTGCCGCGCAACGAAGGAGAGGAAGTAGGCAAGGGGGTAGGCCGCGATGGTTGTCACAACTGACACGATCAACGCGACTCGCATCGAGTAGAAGAAGCGCGCCCGGAACGGGTTGTTCTCGCCCAACAGAAAGCTGTCCCAGTTGTCTAGCGAGAATGCGACCTGGGTACCCGGGATGTTGGACCGAAGGCCAACACTGAACAGCGCGATGTAGATGATCGGGGCGAAGATCAGCAGAGCGACAAAGAGAAGCGGGGGAAGCACGAGATAACCACGCCCTGGACGCCACCGTCGGCCGGCCGGCTTGCTCACCGACCGCTCAAGGGTCGCTTCCTGCACGTTCAGGAGGCCACAACCTCCTGCCAAGCGGTGTCGATGGCCGCCGAGTTCGGCATCCACGTCTGGAGGTGGACATCGTCGCTCGAGATTGCCGCTGGGTCATCGAGCTTCAGTGAGTCGACCAGCGCCTGGTTCTCAATCCGGTTGATGTCGATTGCCGTGTTGGCTGCCCCATATGAGTACAGGTTGACCAGGTCCTCGGAGGCCTTGCGATTGATGAACGACTCCACATAATCGTGTGCGTGGTAGTAGTTCTCGGTTGTTGACCCGAGGAGGAACCCGCAGAGCCACGACAACCGTCCCTGAGATGGCTCCATGTATCCGACGTCCATTCCCTTGTCGGCGAATGACGCGTAGGCAGCCTGCCACGAGTACGCGATATCGATCGTGCCCGAACGAAAAGCCGGTCGCATTTGGCCGTACTCATTGTCCCAGTAGAACTTGTTGAGCGGTTTCTGGTCGATCAACTTCTGCTTGGCCTGCTCGATTTCATCTGGGCTCGGGTCGTCGATGTTCGCAAAGCCCAGGAGCAGTCCGGCGATCTCAAAGTTGGTCGAGGCGCCGCCCCAGAGTGAGATCTTGTCAGCGTACTTCTCGTTCCACGCCAACTCCCAGCCTGTGGCGTCCGCCTCATCCACCAGGTCCTTGCGGTAAAGCAGGCTGCCGTAGCCCCAGTCCCACGGAATCATGTACTGCTTACCATCGATCTGCCCCGCCTCGAGCAGAAAGGGATTGAGCTCACCGAAGCTCGCGAGCAACTCTGTGTCGAAGGGCTGGACGAGTCCCCGTGAGACGTAGTCAGGGAGGTCCTCGACACACGGGTGCATGAGATCGAAGGTGTTGCTCGCCGTGGCCTTCTGCAGCGCCTGGTCGTCGTTGTTGATGTACGTGTAGCTGATCGAGTTGCCACCGTACTTGTCCGTGTAGTCGGTACCCGCTACCAGACCGTAGGCCTGTGCCTTCGTTCCGCCGGCTTCGTAGCCTCCCCACTCCATGATCGAGAGCTCACCCGGCTCTTGCTCCATCGGCGGCCGCGATGCCCCCGCTTCTGGAGTGTCTTGGACGGCCGGGCTGCCACAACCGGTCAAGATCGTCGCGCCACCCAGCATCACCGCCCCACCCAGGAAGTTACGGCGGCTCAGCGCGTTCTCGATCGGTCCGTTCACGGTGTCCCCTCGGGTTGGCTGGCCCCTGCCTACTCCTCGCGGGAATCCGATGTCAATGGCCAAGGCCGAAAGGTGACCTCGTGTTGCTCGCCGCCCGGTGATCCCCGTTGCAGATGGATGCTCACTAGCGCACGATGACACCATGATTGTCACGAGTTCTGATGCCGAAGTCAGCGCGTCCCCTGGGCCAGACGAGCAACAGTTGCGCCGCGAGCTGGCAGCTGTGTACCGCCTGGTTGCCCACTTCCGCATGACCGATCTCATCTTCACCCACATCTCACTACGGATACCGGGACCCGATCACCATTTCCTCATCAACCCCTACGGTCTCCTCTTCGAAGAAATCACGGCCTCATCGCTGGTACGAGTCGATCTTGATGGCCAGTCGGTTAATGTGCCCGGGGCACGGGTCAACCCCGCAGGTTTTGTCATTCATTCAGCGATCCACCGGGCTCGTGAGGACGCGCTCTGCGTTCTTCACACCCACACGCGAGCGGGATGTGCCGTCGCCGCTCTCGAGGGTGGGCTACTCCCGGTCAACCAGATGTCCTTGGAGTTCTACAACCGCGTCAGTTACCACGACTACGAAGGGATCGCGCTCAACCTCGACGAGCAGAAGCGACTGGCGGCTGACCTCGGAAAGACCAACGCCATGATTCTGCGCAACCACGGGCTGCTCACGATCGGCTCAACGGCAGCCCAGGCATTCCTGCGGATGTTCTACCTCGACAAGGCATGCGAAATTCAGATCGCAGCAGCTACAGCCGGAAAGCTTCGGCTTCCCTCACCTGAGGTTTCCGAGTACACCGCGAAGCAGTACGAGGGGACAGTGATCGGCGACTATGGTGACCCGGAGGCAATGCATTTAGCATGGTCCGCCCTGCTACGTCTCTTAGAGCGCGTTGCACCCGGGTACCAGGATTGACCCGTTCAAGTTGCTGCCGACCGCAGTGCCAACTTGCCTCTTGGCGGTCCCATCAGTCCGCTGTCATGGCCGAGAGTACAGAGTCGATCTCAGCAATTCGGGGCGTTGCCTTGAGGCCCTTCCACAGCTCGCGCGAGCGGGTCAGATACGCGACACCGGGCTCGGCCTCACCCAACCCAACGAGGCAGCGCCCGAGCCCCGCCAAGCTATAGGCCTGGTCCGGTACAGCCCCGAGCTCTTCGAGAATCCGCACCGCCTCTGTGTAGTGGTTGCTCGCCGTCAGATAGTCGACGTCTGCCTCAGCGAGGATGGCCTTTGCGCAGAACAGCGCCGCATGTTGCGCCGGGTAGTAGGGCGTCGTGCGATCCAGAGAACTCTGGGCAACCTCGGGACGACCGAGTCGGACCGCGACGCGGCTGAGCAACAGCGCACTCATCAACAGAACACGGGTGGATACCTCGTCAAGGATTCCACTTGCCATATCGGTGGCTCCGGCCTCCAGACCCAACCAAGCAGCACGCACGAGACCGTCGTAGTTATCCATGCGTCTGGCGAGGTCCGCAAGCTCACTTGGATCCACGCAGCCGCCACCTCTGGTGATGTCCAGCACGGCGAGACTCGACATCACGGTAAATCGAGTGAAGGCGTCGTTGTGCCCGACAGCCCAATCCAGGATGGGTGATGCTTCACGTTCGACATCGTCAAAGCGCCCCATCTTGGCCAGCGACTCGAGTCGCCCCGCACGACCGACCCACACTTCTCCTTCAAGACCGAACCGTTCGGGAAGCTCGGTGGCCTCTTCGTAGTACGGCAAGGCGACCCGCGGGCCCCGCACACTCATGACATCCGCGAGGTTGAAGAGCATGGTGGACGCGCCACCAGGGTTGAGGTCTTGAAGAAATCCATCGCAGGCCTGCCGGATGTCGCGCTCTCCTTCGAGGTCGCCCATGCTCACTCGACTCATTCCTCGAGCGCCAAGAGCCCGCGGTGGCGGCTGAACGCGGAGGTTCGCCGCCATTGCAAGCGACTTCGACGCCAACTCGATGGCGGGGACATCGTCATGGTCGAGACTCAGGTTCATCGACTCATATGCCAAGAGCTTTGCAAGGGCTGGCGTCGGCGTTGGCCCGAGCCGTTCCTTAACCCTGGCCACCAAAGCATCGCCCTGCTCGCCTTCCCCCATCATCCACATCGTTCCGGAAAGCTGAATCGCCGCATCTGCCGCTGCGTCATCGTCGCCATCGGCTTGTTGGTGGGCAACGAGCTCTTCAAGGATGGCGGATGCTCGTGTCAGGTCACCAGATGCGTGCAGCGCATGCCCCAACAGCCGGAGGGCGTCCCAACGGCGGGGATCACCTTGCGGAACTATGACTAGAACTCTCTCTAAGTGCTCGATCGCCTTTGGCACCTCAGTCCGCATTGATGCCTGCGCTGCCGAGATCAGGGCTTCCGCCAAGAGATTCTGCAACGCATCAGTGTCAAGCTCAGCCGCCACTGGCGCCAGGTTGAAGGCTGCATCGATGTGATGAACGACAATCTCGGCGTTCTCGCTCATCGCGTTCCCGGTACGACGGCCGAGCCACAGAGCGGTCGCGGCATGCATTCGGGAGCGTTCACTCCTGGTGAGTTCAGCGTAGGCGACGTCCCGAACCAACCCATGCCAGAAGACGAACTCTTGGTCACCCTCCATGGTTGACGGATGTACTGAGCGGCAGAGATCTCGACGAACAAGCTCGGCGAACGATGCATCCAGCTCAGCATCCGCATCGAACTCGAAGACCGCACCTGCCCAGAACGTTCGCCCGACGACCGAGGCGTTCATGAGCGCTCGCTTGGGGCCAGGGGGCAGCCCGTCGATTCTCGCGGCAATGAGAGCTTGGACGCTCGACGGGATTATCGTTTCGTCGAGTGGCTCGTCATCCGTTGGTGCTTGCCGATCGCGAAACATCGCCGATAGCTGCTCCGCGTACAGCGGCGAACCGCCTGCACGATCCAAGATCACCCGGCCCAATCCTGACTGTGGTCGCGGAAGAGTCTCCGTGATGAGCACCTGAAGCTCGTTGTCGGAAAGAGGCGGCAACGAAAGCACGGTTGAATGTCGACCGGGTGGCCACGATGGATGGTGCTCTTCGACCTCAGGTCTGGCCGTGACGATTACCAGCAGGGGCAAGCCAACGGTTCGCAAGGCAAGCTCTTCGAGGAACGCCACAAAGGCTGGATCGGCCCAGTGCAGATCCTCGACAACCAGCACCATTGGGCCGCTGGCTGCGATCTGTTCGAGGAACCTGCGCCACGCTGCGAAAACCTCCTGTCGTTGTGGGGTGCCACCGGCGGTCTCCCATCCCACAAGAGGAGCCAACCGGGCCTTGACCCAACTACGAGTCTGTGGGTCTTCTTCAACAATCGCGCGGTCGAGTTTGCTCGATACGGTTTCCTGGTCATCAGACTCGAGAATGCCGGCCTCCGCTTTGACAATCTCGCCAAGTGCCCAGAACGAGATCCCCTCGCCGTAGGGAAGACAACGCCCCTGCCTCCAGGTGACGGTTTCCGGCAGTCGATCGACATGCTTGGCGAGCTCACGCACCAGGCGCGACTTGCCCAGACCGGGCTCGGCAATAATCGTGCAGAACTCAGTCGCCGGTGCCGATCTGGAGCGGTCCAGCAGTTGCTTCAAGAACGTCAACTCCAGCTCGCGTCCGACGAAGGGGGATTCGTCGCGTACCTTCTGCGATTGCATGGGACTGGGGCGAAGTGCCTGCCAGGCCGACACCGGTCGCGCCTTGCCTTTGGCCACGACGTCGGGCATGTCCAGGTAGGCGATGGTGGTTTTACTGGCGGCATGTGTCTGCATACCCACGACTACCCCCATGGTCGGTGCCGCACTCTCCAGTCGGGCTGCTGTGTTCAGGGCATCACCGGTGGCGAATCCCTCGCCCAGCCGTGGGTCTACGTCGAGCCGCACGAGAGCCTCGCCCGTGTTGACTCCGATCCGAACCTCGACGTCGAGGTCAGATGCGTTCACGTCATCCACGATCTTGAGCGCGGCGCGAACAGCCCGCTCCGGATCGTCCTCGTGAGCGATCGGGACTCCGAAGACGCCTACGACCGCATCACCGATGAACTTCTCCACCACCCCGCCGTGTGACTCGATCCGCCGGCGACAGATCGACCGATAGGCACTCAAGAGGCGCGATACATCTTCGGAGTCGAGTTGCTCGCCCAGTGCGGTGGACCCGACCAGGTCGCAGAACAGCGCAGTGATGACCTTCCGCTCCTCGTGCGAGCGGCCGACCTCAAGACTGATTCCACAGCTACTGCAGAACCGAGAGCCGTCGCCGTTCTCGCTACTGCAAGCCGGGCAGACCACCATGACATCGAGAGTAGGCGAATCCAGCCCACAACGGTCAAGACAGATATAGCCAGCTAATCGATAGAACCATTCTCCGCGGCGATCAAAGCATCGAGCCGGTCCAATGCCTCGCGCCTGCGTTGGCCCAACTGCTCCATGAGCTCATCGAGTCCAGCGATGAGCCGCTTAATCCGCTCTTGGGCATCGTCAATCCTGTTGTGCATGGACCAGTCGGAGAAGATGTTGTCCCACCAGACGTCCAGTGACGCAGTGAGATCGTTCGTCTGAACATCGAAGTAGGCGGTTGGCGCCCCTAGGTCCTGAAGTTCCTCGCGCAACTGGGCCAGAAGACCCACCAGGGGCCTCGCCGCATCGCCGGCCGACTCAACGGAATCCCGCTTGATCGCTGATGCCATCATCCCCCCGCCAAGGAAAGTGTCATAGGTCGACCACCCCGCTGCCGTACTGAGTTCGGCAGCCACTCGGGTGGCCGAGAGACGAGCTGACTGCGCGGCAAAGAGAGCTTCAGCAACTTCATTGATCTCCACGAGGACGCCGCGTGCGAGATCGCCGTCGGCGCCAGACAGAGACGCGGCAGCGGTCTCCCGGGCAGCTGGCAGGTCGTCCGCCCTCGCCTGGACGAACATGAGCCGTTCTACGGCAGTTCGATGTGCAGCCTTGGCAGACACAACGTCCGCCTGTGCCCTGCTCACCTCTGCCGACAGCGGCGCGAGTCGATCGGCCAGCTGTCCACGCAGGCGCGGCCACCAGGTCGCCGGTCCGATACCGGACAGCTGGTCGAGCGCTCGGAGCCGCTCGTCGAGCACATCTTCAGACTGCATCCGCTGTTCCCCCGCTTGTGCGGCAGCGAACTGGGCGGCTGCCAACTCACGCGACGCCTCTAACGCACGCCGGTAGCGCGCCGACGCACTTTTTGCGGCCTCGGGATTCACTCAAACATCATGGCCGAGCGAAGCCAAGGCCGTGTGCGGATGGAGGTAAGGCGTCTAGGCGAGCTGGGCCACCGTCCCACCGGTCAGCGTCCGCCACGCATAGGCAACCGCGATTGCGGTCAAGGGATAGGTGAAGAGCAGGCCGATGCCGCACAGCAGCACACCACCGAGGTTGATGAGGATCACGAGTACAAAGAGCAGAAGGAGCGCTCCCACATTTGAGGACACCAAGTTCCATGAAATCTTCATGGACTCGATGCCGTCTTCGGTGCGTCCGTCGACGATGCCGTAACCATAGAAAGCGAAGAGGAAGGCAAGAATCAGACCCGGGATGATGCAGAAGATCAGGCCGATGCCGACTGCGAGACCGACAAGAATGGATGCGACCAAGTACGGCACGAACCCCTCGGATCGAAACAGCATCCCCACTTCGGGTGTGCGACCGTCAACCACAGCCAGAGACGCTCGAATCAGTCCCATGGCGAGAATGAAGCTCACTACTGTTGTGACGATGTTCCAGGTGAATCGCAGGATGAAGCTGTCGAAGAAACTGCCAAAGATTGAGAACCCGATCTGGATCGCAACGACCACCAGGGCGATCAGCACCAACGGGCCCAGATTCTTGGTCAGCCCATTCCACCCGTAGCCGATGGCCGCGCCAGCATCAAGCTGGCCACCGCTCGGTCCCGGGGTGGGTGCTCCGTAGCCAGGAGGGGGTGGTGGTGGTGGCGGCGGCGGGGTGATGTCAGACATAGCGTCCTCCTCGGAAGTGGCTACTGGAGCCTAGCGGGTGAGAGAGCATTCATGTTGCCGCCGCGACGCGTCGTGTCGGCGGCGTCGGAAGTGCTGGTCCCTTCGGCCATGGCGCCGGGTAGCGTGCCGCCATGCCCCACGCGCTGATCACCGGTACTTCGTCCGGCCTCGGCCGCGGCGTTGCCGAGCGGCTCGGTGCTCTCGGCTGGGAGGTGCTCGGCACCGTTCGCGACACCTCGACTGCTTCGGAGCTGTCTTTCGAAGCTGTTGCTCTCGACGTTACCGATGATGTGGCTGTGGCTGAGTTGGGTCGGAAGGTGCTGAGTCGCTGGGGACGACTCGACGCTCTGGTCAACAACGCCGGCCACCTTCTCGATGGTCCGGTCGAGGAGTTGGGAGCCGACGAACTACGACGTCAGCTGGATGTAAACGTCGTCGGCGCCGCTGCAGTCACTCGGGCGATGCTGCCGGCGCTGCGCGTAGGACGCGGTGCCGTCATTCAGGTCTCGAGTGTTGCTGGGCAGGTCGGCTACCCGCTCTTGGGCGCGTATTGCGCCTCGAAGTTTGCGCTGGAAGGTCTGACCGAGGCACTCGCACAGGAGGTAGTCGCTCAAGGCATCCGCGTCGTGCTCGTCGAACCCTCCGAGTTCCGGACCGATATCTCGAGCAAAGCATCGACCGTCGCCGACAGAGACGGGTCGGGCATGTACGCAGCCCAATGGCGAGAGCAGGACGAGTGGACTGAGTGGATGCGCGGCGACGCAGCTCCTGATGCCACAGTCTGTGTTGATGCGATCGTCGGCGCAGTAACCCGCACCGACGCCCCGCGGCGCCTCGCTGTTGGTGAGCAGACCACAGAGGCCGTACGCCAGCACGCCCACGATATCATCGCCCAAATGGACGCCTCAGAGGTGTTTCTCAGCTCCCTCTAGCTGGCTTCAGTCACGCAGTTTCGAAGCGGAAACTCTGCGGAACCGAGTCACACGGGTTCCCGCGACCAAAGGTAACTTGGCCCGTTGTCACATTTGTGATGCACCAGAACACAGTCACCGAGGTTCTCCCCGGGCTGGGGTGTCGGCAGAGCGAATCCGGCGCATTCTCATGGTCACTCAGCATCTCGATCAGGCGATCCTCGTTGATCGTGCGCGGCTGAGCCGATGCCTGTTCCATCAGCTGCATGCCGCGGTTGAATCGGATGGCTGAGAGCTCGGCGTACTCCGGGTCTCCTTCATAACCGAGCATGGCGTCGCACACGTAGTGATTCGTGTGAACCAAGGTGCCCGTCGGATTCAGAGTCATCGTCACCGAATCAGTGGCCGATCCTTCAACGTCGACAACCTCGCCGTCGCGGTGGGCGAAGATGTTGTTGTAGGACGAGGCGCGCTCAGGATGGAGAGCCGCGCCCATCATTCCCGAGATACTCGTCTGACGCAGTTGCTCTCGAACGAGCAGTAGACGCGGGAGTCCGACCCGCTCATCATTGGGCGCGATCTCGTTCCCACTCACCATGAGCCCAACAGAGTTCCACCCCACGCTGATCCACGGACCGATCCCGATGCTGAACACCCGAGGCTCGCCATCGACGTTCCAATCGATGGCAATCAGATTTGGGTCGACCCTTGCATCGAGGTCGTTGTTGTGAGCGACCAGGAGGGTGTTTCCCGCTGTCGCGGGCGGGCCAGCAACCAGGTCACTACAGCGACCACGCTCACTGCCGAGCGACGAACCGACGGAGTCCTCCGACGGGTCGTCAGCTTCGGCCCAGATCTCCTCGACCGATGCGGCGAACACGGACAGGGGGTCAACACCGGCACCTTCAGCCACGCCTTCGAGTTCCTCCACCAGATGTGGCATGAGACGTTTGGTGACGGCTCGATAGTCCTCGGCGACCCGCATTTGCTCAGCCATGGTGCGTCCGTCACCGGGAGTCATATCCGGACCGAAGTCTGCTTCGGCACGAACCGCGACTGCACAGGCCGCACCGATTTGGCGACCAACCTCACGATGCGAGCCCTGGACGCGTAGCACCGGGATGAGTGGTCGTTCAGCCATGGTCGATCTCCTGGTGTGAGAAGGCGTCGAGCAAGTTGCGGGTGATCTGCGAGATCACGGGATCGTGACCGGCCAAGCCGTACGCCCAATCGGTCGTGCCAGAGGTGAACACGGTCCCTCCCCTTGTGTAGAGGCCCATCACAGCGTGGTTGTGGGCTACTCGTGCGATGGACTCTGGAGTGGCTTCGCCGAACACTGCCGCGGCCGTTTCCTCCAGGTCGCCGCTCTCACTGGATCGGTAGCGCGAAGGGAGTTCTTGAAAGCTCCAGAGTCGGGCCGGTGCGGTAGCCAGAATCGTAAAGGTCTCTGGAGTACCGTCTAGCCCGGTCGGCACCGGGAGCCCATTCTCACTCGAGAGCGTGAACTCGCAGCCATCCACTTCATAGACGACCACTGAGTCCTTGGTCCCGAACAGGTCTCCATAGTGGACATCGGTACCGGCGAAGACCCAGTGGTCAGGGCGCCAAGCCGTGTAGCCGCCAGACGCCTTCGGGACCGCGTTGCCCATCCGGATGTAGCCGCCCCGCGCGAAGCTCACGCCGGTGAGGTAGTTCTCCGGCCGTCCGACCAGCTGTGAGCACCACAGCGTCGAGACGAGATGCTGCTCATCCGTTCCGTACAAGGGGTCGGCCTCCGGATCAGCCTTGTACGAAACCATGGTGTTCCCGTCATCCTCAAAGCGCACCTGCCAGCACACCGAGTTCCCCGAAAGAAACGCGATGTTGCCGCCTTCTTCGACGAATGACTCCGCCGTGTCGCGCATTCTCCACGACCAGTACTCGTCATGTCCGACGCTGACCAACATGCGATAGCCGTCCACGACCCCTGGGTGTTGCTCAAGGTCAGCGTTCACCGCAACATCAACGGCATAGCCGGCTCGCTCAGCCCACTGCACGAACATGCGTTCCCAGGTGTACCACCCTGACGACCCCGACCACCGCGCAAGTCCATGCAGGTCGGCCCACGTTCGAAACCGCTCATGCTCGGGGTCGTAGACGTCGTCCAAGTTCGGGTAGCGCATGTGCGGTTCTGGCTTGCGCAGGAAACCTCGAGCCATCGGACGTTGGAATGACGCTCGTACCGCCCCCGTGTAGAGGCTCGGCCCTCCCCAGTCGTTGTATGAGTTGTAGGTGTTAGTGGCAAGGACCAGCAGGATGGACGCTCTTGGCTGGGCTTCACCGGAGGCCCGCACGACAAAGAAGGCGAGCGACTCCTGACTTCTCCCTGTCACCTCGTCGACAGCGCGCAACACGACCTCGTAGTAGCCAGATTGCCACTCTTCCGCAACGGTCACCTGAGCAGAAGCTGGCCAGCCGCATCCCACCTCGGACGCGCGCTCTGGAGTTGGGTGAAGCTTGCCAACAACGTCGTTGTCGCTCCAAACGATTTCGCGAGTACCGCCGACCCTGGCAATCTCGAACGAGAAGTGTCGCGCATTTGTTGAGCAACACAGCGACACAGTTTCGCCGGCCACATAGCTGAGTTGGCTCGCGTAACCTTCGATCGTCAACGGTGCCATTCTTGTCTCCGCTGTCCCTTCTTGTCATCTGCGTCGGTGAAGTGCGTCACCGGGAACCACGGACCAGACTTGTCAGACTGACCGTCAACCACCCCAAGGCCACCACCACTGGTCGACCCAAATATGTCGAGCCACGCGGTCCTGTTCACTGCAGGTTGCCCGATCGGGTACGCGGGCGAACTTCCGGCCCCCGTAGCTGCGCCACAGCGACCGAGACATCTGCCATTTCCCGCGATAGCTACCACCAGAGCTCACCGCGTCACAGACGTCGCTGGACTCTCTCCGCGAAATGTCGTGACCATGAGCCGACGACTTCCAGGTCTTCAAATCAATCGTCGCCCGGTGATGCTGGGAGATACGCGACTTGCGCGTCACGGTCGGATCATCGGCAGCATGAGCAGCCGGGAGAGCACAGATCAGCAGGGCAACGACCAGAGTCAGGATCAGGGCTCCGGTTGCCAGCTGCGCTCGAACACTCGGGTGCACGGCAGGAAATGGCACGCGGGCCACCGTACCCGCGGTGGCGTCGAGAGACCAGGGCTTGTCCTGGAGTCCTACCTCGATGAGGACCGTCTCCCGGTATTCTCCGGGTCATACGAAGCTCAGGCCAGGTTGGAGGGAGCCGCTACGCTTCTCAGCGCAGCCACGTTGCTCAGGAGGATCCGGTGGATGACGCCTTCGTGAACCGTCCCCAAATCACGCTGACAACCGCCCTTCTTTTGGTCGAAGCAGCTGCAGCCTACGGAGGGTCTTCGGGTGTTCCAGTGGCTGTCGCGGTGACCGATGCGACTGGAAACGTCATCGCATCGGCTCGAATGGACGACGCGCCGCTTGGTGCCATGAGGCTTGCCGCCGACAAGGCCTACACCTCAGCCTTGTGGCAGATGCATTCGGGAGACTTGCACGAATCATCCCAACCTGGTGGTGCCGACTGGGGGCTTACCTCCACCGCTGGCGGTCGCATCGTTGTCTACGCGGGTGGGCTGCCTATCTTCGACGATGGCGTCCTGGCCGGTGCGCTCGGCGTCAGTGGCGGCACTGGTGCGCAAGATGGTGCGTGCGCCCACGCTGCTCTCGCTGCAGTACTTCCGTGAGACTGAGACCAGGAATCCTGGTGCAGCCCAAGCGCGCCTTCAGTAGGTAGAAATCCGCTGTGCAATGAGGTCGTCTGCCCGGTTGTTCACCTCGCTGTTCCCAGTCACCGCGTTGAGGAATGGCTGACGGTCGAGAGCGAACAGAACTATCGGCTCGTCGGCAGTGACGGTAGCGGTGCGCGGCACGTCACGGAGCAGCGCGATCTCACCGAAAGGATCACCCGGCCCCATGCCCGAGAGCCTCTCGCCACGATGGGTGACAGTCGCGCGTCCCGACTCAATGACGAAGAACCTGTCCCCCTCATCGCCCTCGCGGATGATGACTGAACTGGCCGGAAGCTCGATACGCACCAGTCGTCGGGCCACGAGCTCTAGCGACTTCAACTCCAGGGGGGCGAACAGCGCCAGTTCTCGGAGCAGGTCCAAACCTTCTGGCGGCCGAAGCGTGATGTCGAGGTGGCGCAGTCGCACCATCAAGGGCAGCACCAGCGCCACGACCAAGAGCGCGAGAACCGCAAGCGCCCAGTTCAACCCAAGCACTGCAATGAGCAATGGCATGGCGATAGACCCAAGCGCCATAGACCCAATCAGGACCGTCTCCAGCGCCCCAAACACCCTTCCCAACACCTCATCGGGGGCCAGGCGTTGCAGGATTGTTGACGCGTTCACGTCGACGACGGGATTCGCCACGCCAATCACGAACATCGCCGCAAACGCGGCCCAAGCCTGCGGCCAAATCGCGATCAGCAGTAGCGGCATCGCCCAAAGCAACACCCCGATGCCGAAGTCGGAAGCAAGCCGCTGACTGGAAGCTCGCGCAATGGCCAGGAACCCACCGACAATTGCTCCCACCCCAAGCATGCTGTTCAGGTAGCCGACGCCATCAGCACCAAACGAGGTCGTCTCGACCGCGACGGCAACGGTAAACACAATCGAGGCACCCGCAACAACAGTCTGTGCGCAGTAGACCAGTGATACCAGCCGCAGATCGGGGTGCTGCCAGATCTCGCGGAACCCGGCAGTTACTTCGTCGACGAAACTCCCCGACGTTTCGTCGAGAGCGAGCCTGTCTTCCCCCATGGTGACCTCAGCCTCCTCCACCTCACTCGGCAGGTTGATCCGGCTGACCAGGGCGGCAGACCAGAGGAAGGTCAGTCCGTTGAAGAGGATGACGATTGGCACCTCAGTCACTGTCAATAGGACACCGCCGAGCGCCGGCCCGGCAAAGAACGCCAAACTCTCCAACGTACTCAGGGTTCCGTTCGTAGCAGTGAGCTCTTCGGGACTGTCGACAAGCCTTGGGAGCACGGCGGCAACCGCGGGTCGGAACGGCGTTCCCACAAGCGCAGCCACCGTGGCTAGGACGTACACGATGAGCACCGGAGCGTCGATCCAAATCAACGCGGCCCCGACGATTACGAGCACGGCCCGGGTGAGATCGGAGGTGACCATGACTGCCTTGCGAGGGAACCGATCGACAAGAGTGGAGGCAAAGGGCGTGGTCACGGTCATCAGCAGCAGTCGAACGGTTCCCCAGATTCCAACCGCAGCGACGCCACCAACGTCATAGGCCCACACGACAATCGCCGTTGCGTAAGCCCAGTCACCGATGGCCGAACCTGCGAAGGCCAAGTTGAGACGACGCAGGCCGGCGTTACTGAAGACGGTGGCGAGCGACTGCCCGGTCTCTCGAAGGGGATCGCTGACGCGCCCCATCAGATCGCCCCGCCCAGGCACCACGGTCGGAGTTTCATCAGGAAACCTTTCCCCACCGGCAGTGGCGGGCCAAGGGCCGGCTCATCCCGGCTCGGACACTATCGCCAGGACACGAGCAGGGAAGCCGGAAGCGCCAGCCATCCGAGGCACTCCAACCACGGCCCACGCACCAGAAGCAGGTACTGCAGCGAGATTCGTCAGATTCTCCACGTGCCAGATCCCGTGGGGCAGCGTGATGTCGCGATGGACGGGGAACTCAACGGCTCGCCCTGGGTCGATGCCCAGGGTGTCCGTGCCAAGTCCAACCACGCCCCGCTCGGCAAGGACGCGGGCCGCCTCCACGCCGAATCCCGGAAAGCGAAGCGCCGCGGCCCCGGACGCGTCTGGCCAGTCCGTGTGTAGAAAGACGATCGATCCGGCGGCAATGGCTCCGTGCGCCCCCTCGTGTTCACTGATGTCGGCCGGGGTCAGTTCCGCATCCGGGTCAAGCTGTGACCGACGGGTGAAGTCGACAACGTGAAGCGGCCGAACCAACTGTTCCGCTGGTACGTCTGCAACGTGTGCTGCCCCGTCTCGAAAATGGCTGGGGGCGTCGAAGTGCGTTCCGCTGTGCTCGTCAAGCGTTACTCGCCGGGAAAAGGATCCATCGCGTTCGATGGTCTCCGTCGACTCAACAACCAACGGGGGTATCCCCGGCCATAGCGAGGATGTCTCGTCTAAGGGGCGTGTCAGGTCAATGACCCGAAGCTTGAGTTCCATGGAGGGAATCCTCCTGCCCAGCGGGGGTGATGTCACTCTCAGTTAGACACCAAATGGACTCCATCCGCACACCGGTACCGCCATGATCATCCCTATGAGCTCTGGAGTCCCGACTGGCTGGTACGTCGATCCCGAAGAATCCAACCGACAGCGCTACTTCGACGACGGCTGGTCGCCGTGGGTCTCGAACACCCAGGGGATGACTCTCTCGCCGCTCGTTGACGCCAGCGCCGCTCCGCCATCCGGTGTCGCAGTGACTCGCGAGATCCTTCGCCAAGCGCAGGCCGACGGTGTCATCGACACGAGGACCTTCGATGCGCTGGTCGGGTACGCACAGCGGTGGGCGACCCGTCCCGCTCAGCGGCCGGCTCCAGCCCGGCCCGCACCAACTACCGATCGGGCGTGGGAGCCAGATCCCGCACCGAGGGGCCGAGCGACCACACCCATGGCGCCGACATCCGCCACGACGTCCCGCGGCGCGGGGGCTACACCGCGGCTCACTTTTCCCTCCGAGCTCACACCTCGCAACCCAGTGACGCGCTGGTGGCGAGAGACACGCGAGACGGTGAAGTCAGACCTCGCCATCCATGGACTTGCGTACCTCGGCGTCCTATTGCTCTTCGCCGGTGTCTTCGGACTCGTGGTGTGGTCGTTCTCCGACATCAACCCGGGCATGCGCCCGGTCGCTGAGCTCGCCATTCCGGGAGCCTTGTTCGTCGGCGCCGCAATGCTGGACCGACGCGGGACGCGGGTGGTCGCAGCCGCCCTCGAGGTGGCAGGGGGGCTGCTCCTTCCCATCGTCGCCGTCGCCTCCTTCGTCGACAACGCGCCGGTGCCCCCAGACCCGTCGGGAGTGGCATTGACGGGCGTGCTCGCGGCAACGACCTTCGCCATTTCGCTCGGATACGCACTCTGGGTTCGAATCCATCCCACAAGCGCGTTGGCTTACCTTGTTGCACCCGTCGCCTGGCTCGCAGCGGGGTTACTCAGCTTGTCGTGGCTCGACCCGGTCCCCCAGGGCGAGTCCGTTGCCCAGCCCCGTGCCATTGAGATCGCGGTGATGTCGGTCGCCGCTGGCGCAACACTGCTCGCTGCCCGACTGCGACCGCAGCTGCCGTTCGCCAGGGCCACGTTGACCTCGGGGCCGGTATCCCTGGTCGTGCTTGCGTTGCTGGCACTGCTGGCTGGATCCACCGACGGTTGGCCAGCGACGGCTTTGGTGGTCACCGCGGCCGGGATCGTCGTCGGCATCGAGGCACTCGAAGAGCGGCTTCCAGGTTCAACGCTCACCATCGCAACCTCAGTCACGGTGGGGCTGGGACTCTTGGCGGCACGCAGTGGCCTCGACACGTCTCCGTGGGTGACTGCGTCCGCCTTCGCAGCCGCGACCGGCTGGGCGGAGTATCACCGCCGCAACGCGAGCGGTGGTGAGCGACGATCGTTTGCCGGCGCGGCGGCCCTGTTCCCCGGTGGTGTCGTCATGGGCGCCGTCGCCGCCATCGGTTGGCCCGCGGGGCTACTCGTGACCGGCCTGCTGCTCGCCAGCTGTGCCGTTGTCCTTCGGGTCCGGACAACGACAGAGACCTTCTGGTCGCAGTGGGTGGCGTGCGCGTCCGCTGGGCTTGCCGTAGTTCTCGCACTGGCAGCGACCGTGACGGTGCTCTGGCCAGCGTCGGCGGACAGTTCTGCCCTCGACGGGTCGTGGCAGGCGCCGCTTGCTGCGCTGCTGTTCGCTCTCGCGCTCAGCACCACCCGCACCAGGTACCCCGCGCTGGTCACGTGGACCGTCGTCGGGGTACTCGCGCAGGCATGGGTGTTCTCCGTCTTGGCGATCGACGATTCCGGTGACCTTGTTGCTGTTGGGTGGGGCTTGGGGGCGACCGCTGCTGTCTGCGTTGTCGTGACGCTGCCCGCCCACTGGAGCACGCGCGCATCCGCATCCGTACTCGGGCACATGACATTGGCGTCCTTGGCGCTCGGGGCGCTTGCCGTGATGGTGGCCGCCGATGCTCCGCCGAGCAGCGCACGGCTGGCTGTGGTGACAGGTGCAGCAGCGGTGGCCTGGGCTTGCGTAGCCATGGTCGACGAGCTCAAGGGCACCGATGCGATCAGGGTCGCGCGCGCACTCACCGATCTGTCCGAGGTTGTGCTTCGCTCACTGACGGCAGCTGTCGCCCTGACCGCGGTAGCTGGGTCCCTGGCCTTCACGTTGGACGCGAGGAACGCCATCACCAACGACGCCTGGTGGGCCGTGGTGGCCGGGGCGATCGCACTCGGGTACGTAGCGTTCGCCCGCCTAGCCATCAACACACTGCCCAGCAACTGTCGGGTGGTAATCGAAGCCACGCTGCTGATGGCCACGGGTGCGTTGGTCCTTGGAATCGCTAGCGCTGAAACCACTGCACAATTCACTCCGACGGTGGCGGCCTTTGGATTGGTCATCGCTGTCGTCGCTCTCGTTCCTACGCGCTTGCGAGACTCGCGTCCGGCATGGTTGGGCTGGAGTACAAGCGGTGCGCTGACCGTCATCGTTGTCGATCGGATGGGCGCCAGCGAGGACGACTGGCCCATGACGCTCATGGTCTGGGGGTCGATCATCGCACTCGCTGCACTGGCGATCGAGCGACAGCAGATCGCGGCGCCGTTGCGGAAGCTCGTGCAGCGGACGCTGCCACCAGTCGCGCTCGGAACCTTCGGCCTCAGCATCGGCGCACTGACGATGGCCGTCACCGAAAACCGCACGACGACGGGGTGGTGGTTCTTGCTCGTCGCCGCGACTGCTGTGGCTGCGGGACTGCTTGTTCGCGACGGACGACTCTTCGGAATTGCAGCAGCGGCCCTCACCGTTTCGTACGCCGCGCTCGCTCCGTGGGACGCCATCGACCACCCGTGGACGATCGTCGTGCTCGGCGCCCTCTGGTTGGCCGCGGCAGATGTCGTGCGGCATTGGCCCACCGAGCGCAGAGTTCCCACGCTGTCTGCGTCCCTGTTTGTGGTGGGACAGCTCGTCGTCGTGATGGCGTTACCCCTCATCGCGGTGGAGGATCAGCGCCCCATCGGCCTTAGCCTGGCCGGCCTGGCATCGATCGCAATCGCGATCCGGAACCCC
>JBBQAL010000110.1:0-8908 GCA_038316135.1 Candidatus Nanopelagicales bacterium
CGATGATGCCTGGTCGGCGAGCCGCGTCCGATGGTGGTGTTCAGGGTCGCAGAAAGGGCTTCGGCTCAGTCGAGAAGCTTCCCTCGGGGCGACTGCGCGTGCGCTGGCGTGGTCCCGACGGTCAGCGAGTGAGCGCGACGCAGACCTTCGCGACCAAGGCCGACGCGCGGCGTTACCTAGCAACGGTCGAAGCCGACATCTTGCGCCGAACGTATCGGGCCCCACGACGGGTCGATGAAACGCTCGCTGAGTTCGGGCGAACCTGGCTTCGCAATCGCCCTGGCCTGAAGGAGTCGACGCGTCACCAGTACGAGATCGATTTTCGCCGCCACATTGAACCTTCGCTCGGGGACAAGTTGCTTGACCACATCGAACCGGACACCGTGCGTCGCTGGCATGCACGTCTCGGTGCGCATCTCCGGTCTTCGCTATCCGCGACCGGTCGCGACGGCACTGCGACTGTTGCACGGGCCTACCGACTGCTGCGTGCCATCCTCCAGACGGCGGTAGACGACGAGTTGTTGATTCGCAATCCCTGTCGTATTCCAGGAGCTGGAGATCCACGTTCGGTTGAACGTCCGGTCTTGACGGTCAAGGAGATCGCCGGACTCGCCGCGGGAGTTCCCGACCACTACCGAGCCTTCGTCGTCCTTGCAGGCTTCTCGGGACTGCGGGCTGGCGAACTGGCCGCCCTGCGACTGGCTGACCTTGATCTACGACGGAGAACACCGTCGGTTCGAGTATCGCGGCGCTTCTATCGTGTTGGTGGAAAACTCACCGTCGACAGCCCAAAGTCTGAGCACGGCGCGAGGGTCGTGCCACTCCCGGCCTTCGTCGCCGCCGAACTGAAAAGACACATCAAGTCATTTCGAACCGACGCCACCGAAGATGAGCTCGTCTTCGTGACCAGTGGCGGCCGCGATGTTCTCGACGGGTACTCCCAGGTGATGCGTCGCGGACTGAACAAAATCGGCCGGCCCGACGCTCGACCTCATGATCTACGGCATTCCGCGATGACGTCCGCCGCCGAGCACGGCGCAACTCTTGCGACGCTGATGCAAATGGCCGGGCACTCAACGCCAGAGGCCGCACAGCGATATCAGCACGCAACCCTCGAACACTCACAACGAGTTGCCAACGCCATCGACAGGAGCGCGGCTTCGGTGGTGCGAAAGGGGAGTCGCACCCGAGGCGAGTAGCGCGATCTCACGGTTCTACCGTCGCGGACCACCACTCGGATCAATGCGCCCGTCCTGAACGAAGTGGTCGAGATCGTTGCTGTCGATTCGGACGTACCGACCGATCTTGTAGAAGCGAATGCGACGCTCGGCGACGAGACGACGGATGAACCGTACGGGTGTCCCAAGATGTCGCGCAGCGTCGGTAACGTCGAGCAGATCGGCGGGCGCAGGGGTCGACGCGATGACCTTGGCACCGGTCTGAACGTGTCTCTGGGCCATTGGGGGTCCTCTCTTGTTGTGGTTAGGTGCTGATGACCGGGCCGGTCGGTGTCGCGGGACGCTCGTGGCGTAGGCGAGGGTTCTGGTCGGTGGCGAGAGACTGCCGGCGAGTGGTGTGCATGCGCTGACTTGCATCGCTGAGGGCGTGATCTGTGATCCATGCCTGGGCCGCGTCATCCGCCGGGTCAAGCGATATGTCCGGGGCAAGGTAGAGGTGGTTGCTGGCGGACCCACGAGACAGGGCGGTGTAAGAGGTCTCGCGAGTCAGTGCGGCGCTGCCAGCGATCAGCGTCTTGCCAACGGTCTGGCCCTGGGCCTTGTGCGCAGTCAGGGCGTAGCCGTGACCCAGATGCGTTGCGGCCCAGCTGGCGTTGACCGTCAGTCTCCTGTTGTCAGTGGTCGCCAGGACGAGCTCCCCCCGCTCAGCGTCGACGGTGGTGATGTGGCCGTGTTCGCCGTTGAGCAGCCCCCGGTTGTGATCATTTGCGACGACCATGACGAGGTCCCCGCGGCGTAGAGAGAGGGGGTCATCGCCCACTCGGCATAGCAGTTCTGGGCCGACAATGGTGCCCCGATCCGTCAGGCGATCTCGGATGGCGCCGTTGATCTGGGCGGCATGGCGCCTCGTCGCGGTGATGACGAGAACCCCACTAGCTGCCCCGGAGTCTTCGCTCCGGCCGAGCGAGGCTAGGTAGTCGTCGGCGACCCTGTTCTGTAGGTGCTCATAGTCAGGGCTGACGTGGATGCGTTGGTGGTCAAGGTACGTGTCCAGCGCAGCGGTGACGTCGCCGTCTCGAAGCCTGCTAAGCGCACGCTGTTCCCAGGCTGATCGCTGCCGTTGGTTCGCAGTTAAGACGGTGGTCGCGGGGTCTTCGGCCAGCCGTGTAAACAGGCCGCCGGCTCCGATCTCCGGGAGTTGGGCCGGGTCGCCGACAAGAACCAGGGCCATGCTCCGTTGAGTTGCGTGCTCGAGAAGTCGGCGCATGGCTCGGGTCCCCACCATCGCCGCCTCATCAACGATCAGCACCGTGTCCGGCTCAACGCGGGTGCGGCCACGGTCGAGCTCACTGAGCAACGCGGTGACTGAGGTGCTAGGAATTCCGGTGGCAGTTTGCATTCCGCGGGCGGCCAACGCCGAAAGCGCACACCCGTGAACGCTGCGTCCCTGGGCGTGCCAGGCGCGATGCGCTATCGCAAGGGCGGCGGTCTTTCCCGCTCCGGCGGGACCTATGACGATCCGCAGTCGTCCGGCCGGCGAAGTCAGGGAACGAACCATGTTGTCCTGTTCGTCCGTCAGTGACGCAATCTCAAGGCATTGCTCGACCAAAGCGGAGTCGGCCCCAGGGTCGCGAGTGTCGCGAAGAACATCCGCGAGGGTCAGGGCCTGGGCTTCGACGGTGAGCAAATCTTGGGTTGTCCACCTCGACGGAACCCCGACTGGGAGCGTGTGGGAGTCGTCATCGCTGAGTGGTACCGCGGCGGGATTGGCGAGGACCTCGTCAGCCAAGACCTGCAGGTGGTCGTGGCTAGCCGGTGTGCCTGCGGGTAGTTGCTCGCACAACGCGCGCAGCAGGTCAGCTCGGTCGAACGAGGTCGTCTGTTCTGTCAGCCCCTTTGGCCCAAGGAGGCGCTCGGCCAGATACGGCGCGTCTGCGGGCAAGGCATCGGTACGTTCCAGATCTGGTTGAAGCACGTCGTGTACGAGTCGGTCGGGATCGATGCCAGCGTCGCGGGCCTGGGAAGCCCACTGCTCCCGCAATCCCTGGGGATCGTCGGAGGAGGCGAGGGCGGGCTTGTCGGGGCGAGTGGCAAGGCAGGCGATCCGGGCAGCCCGGCCGCCGGTGGTTCCGGTCACGTCGAGGTGGGTTTCGATCTGGGCGCGTCGGGTGGAGAACAGCGCGACCGCCTCGACGGGTGTCCCGGCGAGGTCGGCTTGCCCACGACGCGCCGGCTGCCACTCGACACCGAGTGTCGTGGTGAGCTGGTAGCGCAGGACGGCTTGATACAGGTAGCCGGCGGTGCGGGCGTGCCGATGCAGGGCGCGAGTGTCCAAGGCGGACCACTGTCCGTCAGCTCCGTGAATCACGTTGGGGACAACAACATGGGTATGGAGCTGTGGGTCCATTGCGCGCGAAGTGCGATGTTCGAAGGCAACCGCAATGAGTCCGTCGGTGCCGATCCGGTTCGCGCGTTTCCCGTCACCGTGATGTCCGCGCAAGCCGTGGCCGGCCACCTTGTCTAGGTAGGCGAGCGATTCTCCGATCGCGACCTCGTGTGCGGTGCGGACCGCCCCCACAATGGCTGGTTCACCGAACGCGAACAGCAGGCTTACGGATTTGGGTGCGGAGAAGGTCAGGTCCATCCCAGCGCGTCGGACATCGACGCGCTGCCCCACATGACGTAGTGCAGCGGTGAGGAGGTCGGGAGACTCGGGGGCGGCGGTGGCATATACGACGTGTGCGTCGAGGCCGGCAGCCGTTGCGACCCGCATCGCGACATCGGCCCGCACGCCAGAGTTGGCCGCTGATGGATGAGTTAACGCCCGTGCGGCCCGTGCGAACTCTGCGGCTGGACCCTCGTCGAGGAATAGATCCGGAGCTAGGCCGGCAGTCGCCGCTGCAGCGCGGACCGCGGAGACCAACGGAGCGGCGGGGACACGACCCCGCGGATCGGACCGATGGACGGCAGCGACCAGGCGTTCTTGGTCGGGTCCGAGGCCAGCGAGCAAACCGCGCAACACGGTCTCGCTGTCCAAGTCGAGCTCACCGTTTAGCCCCAGCGAGGCGGCGCCTGGCCCCGTCCACGTTCCTCGACGTTCCCCGACTCCGGTGTAGTAGTCCAGAGCGCATCCCGCTTGGCGTGCGACGTAGTAATCCGCCGCGCCCTGCGCGTGACCTATCAACCCGATTGACAACATCGTGGCTCCCTTGCGGACCTATGCAGAGAGGTGTGCAAGGAAGGGACCAACACCGAGGCCCCAAACGTGGAAGGCGTAGCAACAGACCCGGTTCTCGTGCCTCGCGTCCGTACCCGTCTGTGGGCGTTCTCCGACAACTTCACGTCAGCCACGACGCAACCCCCACGGAAGCGTCAACGCAACGTGAACATCTCCGTCACTACACCGTCAGCGGCAGCACGAAGGTGACCCCTATCCGGCGGGGGGCCATGAGCCGACACTCGTGGGGTCAAGAATCCGGCAGCCAGCGCCTTGACCAGAGGAAGCGCGGACAACAGCGAAGCACCCGGACAGCGATCGGACGGAAGCTGGCAGCGACACAGCATCCAAGGCGAGCGGTCGACACGCGAACCTCGCTCGCGTGAGGCTTTCGCGAGAACCCCAAGCTCGATGCACACAGTGGTATCTGGGGATACGCGGCCCGGGCCGGCTGGCGACGCGGGCGCCGCTGCTCTGGCGCTCAGTGCATGCACGTCAACGCCTGAGCCAGCGGCCGTGCCGAACTGAGCGTTGCCAAGCGAAGTGGTTGAGAATGTCTCGGTTCACCAGCGTTCACGGTGCTGCGTGCATCCGACAATGAGGTGACTCCATTGCCAAAGCGCCGCGGGACCTGTCGGCCTCGCCAACTGTCAACACCAAACCGGGGACAGACCCCGCCACCCTGGGCACTTGACCCGACTCAAGTGAACACTAGGTGACAAGTTCGAGTAGGCGACGTCAAAGGAACAACTTCCTTCTAGGGTCACCAGAGAAGCCTCGGGAGGATTCACATGACTTCAAAGTTATGGCGCCTTGTCGCTGGAACGTCTCTGTCCGTGGTGCTCGTGTCGGCATGCGGCAATAGTCCCAGCGGCAGTACGGCAGCCAATGGCGATGTAGAGCCGCCTGATCCTTCGCCGTCATCGACACTTCCACTCCCACCAGAGGGCATGCCAGCCATCCGCGACGTGAGTTCACTTCTACTGCCGGCCGATCCCGGCGACAGCATCGCTCCTGGCCCAAACCGTCTATACGTCGACTACGACATTGACCGAGCCTCCGCTTGGGAGACGATGGCCTCCTACTACGGCTTCACCGGTCCGTTCTATTCTCAGCTTCAATGGGATCGTGGCATCACAGTGCTCGACAAATCCTTGGGCGTTGAGCCCGGCCGCACGTGGACTGGCAACGTGTTAGCTCGGAACGACACTTTGACCACGGTGGGCGCAATAACGGTGACCGCGACTCTGCTCGACGCGAAGGGCCAACAGTTGGAGCAGGTTCAAGCCTCCACGGGCGTCCCAGAGGCACGACCAGGCGAGCCGGTTCCCGTGCGCCTAGTAAGCGAAACGCAAGCCGAGCAAGTAGCCGATGTGCGTTTCGAGGCGTTGGCGGACGCCGCTCCAACCGGCACAGACCGACGCCTCCGATTCATCGTTGATGATAACCCAGCGCCCTATGGCCATGAGGAGCCCCAGGAGCGGTTGTCCTACAGCGAAAGGGGACTTGAGCCGCCGCTTCCGTATCTGGAGTGTCTCGCGGTCACCCCAACGGATAGAGACGTAGTTCTTTCAGGGATCGACAACGTGCTGGCATGGCAGGACGGACAGGGGCGATTGGTCTACGTTGCCGAGCCGTTCCTGATCGATGAAACCGATAAGACGACCTACGGAGATCAGACGCCTTTCTGCGTCTCAGTCGATGATCCGTTGATCGCAAAGGATCTAACAAGCTTCGCCACGCTGTGGTGGGGCGTTGGAGAGTCATCATGAGAGGCAGTCGTACGGGGCTCGTTCTAGCGATCGCAGCAGCAGCGATCCTTTCCGCCGGAGCGATCCCCGCCGGGGCCATACACAAGTTCGGCGACGTCCCCCTGAGCCATGTGCAGCAGAAGGCTAACGACGCCAACCATTGTGGCGGCGACGCCTCTGCCGCCAAGCTCAAGGCTAGGGCGCTGTCGATCAGTTGGAACGAATCAGTGTTCGACGACAGCGACGTGCCCGCACCCATGACGCTCTCGCGCTTCGACAGGGTTGACCGCCTCTATTGGAATAATCGAAACCTGCCAAACCAGAACTACAAACGGATGTTCTGGAATCCGGGAGTCGGCATTTGGCAGTGGGACGACTCCAGTAGTGAGGGCGGCGCAGTGGCTGACGCCAAGTTCTCAAGTGAATGGGGAGCAGGCCAGGCTATTGATCACATCAGGTCTCAGCTGTGCGACAACAAGAACCCCTATCAGCACCCGTGGGGAACGTATAAGTGGGTTGGCTGTGCAAGCGGTGGGTGCGCGAACGACTACAACCAGATCTATGACCCGAATGGCTCTCTGAACGACTTCGACGGCTCCGCAAATGTTCAGACCCGCGGCGGGGCCGAAACCGATCGGTGCTACTGGTACGGAAGTGACAGCCCTGCTTGGGACTGTCTCTGGGTGAAGATCCCCGCATCGCAGGGCGACGATTGGTGGAAGTATGACCCCGACTCGAGCCAGAGCGACTGGACCCCCCTGGCATATCCCTTCATCATCTGGCGCGATCAGAACAACAGCGGAGCGCCCATCGAGGTCCGCTACTGGATGAAGCAGGATACCGGCATCAGCCACTCAACCAAGGTGCAGCGACCTATTGGTCAGAACTCGCGCGACGCAGGCGTGTTGAGCTGGTACGACCACCCCGACAAGCTGTGCCTGGTCACTCGAAGCATCTGCTCAGACGGATAAATGGGCCATTTCTGAACTGGGCATTCTAGGCGCCATGTTTGGCGTCGTCGGCTTTCAACCCGCTGTACTGATTACGCCACCGGTAGTAGGTCTGCTCGGAAACATCGAGTTCCTTGCACACCGTGAGCACATCCGCGCCCTACCCGAGACGAACTTCCGCCTCACGCAGCTTACGGACGACCTGCTCAGGGGCGTGGTTCGCCGCTTCGCCATAGCCGAATCAGCCAGAGCCCTCCTGTCCGTCACGGGCAACATACGCTCAAACACCCTGGATCAACCAGAAGGGACCATGCCACAGGTATCAGAGGCGGCAAGTAGGTCGCTTTTGACGAGGATACGAATCGTGGGCTAAACGTGGGCTAAGTATCGGCTAGTAGGGGTCCTTCGAAGCGGGTTGAGGTCAATGGCGTGCACTCCCTACGAGGCGATATCCCATACAAACTAGGGGTTCTGAGTGGAGCGGGTGACGAGAATCGAACTCGCACTGTCAGCTTGGGAAGCTGATGTTCTACCATTGAACTACACCCGCACGGCTCGCCCTGGGGGCGAACAGCAGTGATTATGCCGCACCTCGACCCGTCCGGGCCACGGGGCGTTGGCTGCCTAGTAGTCTCGCGCCGTGCTCCTCTCCGACCGCGATATCCAGGCCGAGATCGCCGCTGGACGCGTCCAGCTCGAACCGTTCGACACCTCAATGGTTCAGCCCTCCAGCATTGACGTCCGCCTCGACCGCTACTTCCGGGTTTTTGAGAATCACCGCTACCCGCACATCGATCCAGCTCAAGAGCAGCCGGAACTCACCCGCTTGGTGGAGCCGGACGGCGACGAGCCGTTCATCCTGCACCCCGGAGAGTTTGCACTGGCATCGACGTTCGAGGTCGTGACGCTCCCCGATGATGTTGCTGGACGCCTGGAGGGCAAGTCGTCGCTCGGTCGTCTGGGGCTGCTGACGCACTCAACAGCGGGATTCATCGACCCTGGCTTCAGCGGTCACGTGACGCTGGAGCTGAGTAACGTCGCCACGCTTCCGATCAAGCTTTGGCCGGGGATGAAGATCGGGCAACTGTGCCTGATTCGGCTCTCGTCGCCAGCTGAGCATCCGTACGGTTCGGCGAAGTACGGCTCGCGCTACCAGGGGCAGCGTGGTCCGACGCCCAGCAAGTCGTTCTTGAAGTTCCACCGGACGAACATTCCACCGTCGGCGTGACGCGCAAGCCGTCTACATCGGGGCGGTGTTTGGGGGGCCGTAGGGGTCGATGCCTTCCTCAGCCATCCTGAGCCGTTCCTCGGAGTCACGGTCCTGTCGCGCGACCTCGGCCTGGTTGGCCCGATAGCGCCAGATGCGCAGCCGCGTCCAGAGGTCCTTGGCGAACGTGCTGATGCCGCTCATGGCCATCTCCCCTCGACTGATTCGAGGGTGACACACCTGGGAGGGCCGGTGGCCTCAGTGCAGGTGGCTGGCCCTGGCGATCTGTAGGCGTTCGTTGGCGTCGCGCGTACTCCGCAAGCGGGCAACATGCTGCTCTTCGTACCGCCAGATCTGGAAACGCTTGACGAGACGCTCGACTGGGGCGACGACTGAACTCACTGCACACCTCTGGGGAAGAGCCGACCTCGGCCGGCGCGCTAAACGGGAACACATATATGGCAACACACGGAGCACCCGTGTTCCAAATCGTGGGGATCTGATTCCATAATACGGAACAACTCCGCGTATTTGAGCGCCAAGCGGCTGCGCACTCGAGACCTTGAAACGTCAATCAGATGTGCACTCGGCGGGCAGTGGGTTAG
>JBBQAL010000099.1:0-10528 GCA_038316135.1 Candidatus Nanopelagicales bacterium
GGGGTCAGACCTCACCGGGATCGACTTCGACAACATCAAGTACTTCGACCGCTCCACCGAGAAGCAGGCAACGTCATGGGAAGAACTACCCGAGGACATCAAGAACACCTACGACAAGCTGGGCATCCCCGAGGCTGAAAAGCAGCGCTTGGTCGCAGGTGTCGCTGCGCAGTACGAGTCCGAGGTCGTCTATCACACCATCCGTGAAGACCTCGAGCAGCAGGGTGTGCTCTTCCTCGACACCGACACGGCGCTGCGCGAGCAACCTGAGCTCTTTCGCGAGTACTTCGGCACCATCATTCCGTCCGGCGACAACAAATTCGCTGCGCTCAACAGCGCAGTCTGGTCGGGCGGTTCGTTCATCTACGTGCCCAAGGGCGTCAATGTTGAGATTCCACTACAGGCCTACTTCCGGATCAACACCGAGAACATGGGCCAGTTCGAGCGCACGCTAATCGTCGTTGACGAGGGTGCCTACGTTCACTATGTCGAGGGCTGCACTGCGCCGATCTACTCCAGCGACTCGCTGCACTCCGCAGTCGTCGAGATCATCGTCAAGAAGAACGCCCGTTGTCGTTACACCACCATCCAGAACTGGTCGAACAACGTCTACAACCTCGTGACCAAGCGAGCCGTTGCTCACGAAGGCGCCACGATGGAGTGGGTCGACGGCAACATCGGCTCCAAGGTCACGATGAAATACCCGGCCGTGTGGCTCGTCGGTGAGCACGCGAAGGGCGAGACCCTCTCGGTGGCTTTTGCCGGAGAGGGCCAGCACCAAGACGCCGGGTCGAAGATGGTGCACGCGGCACCGAACACCTCTTCCAACGTGATCTCGAAGTCGGTGGCCCGTGGTGGCGGCCGCACCTCGTACCGCGGTTTGGTCCAGATCAAGGAAGGGTGCCACGGATCGAAGTCGACCGTGAAGTGCGACGCATTACTCGTCGATGACATCAGTCGCTCCGACACTTATCCCTATGCCGACATCCGCGAGGACGACGTGTCAATGGGGCACGAGGCAACCGTCACCAAGCTTTCTGAGGACCAGCTCTTCTACCTGATGAGCCGCGGAATGACTGAGGACGAAGCAATGGCGATGATCGTTCGGGGCTTTGTCGAGCCCATCGCGCGTGAGCTTCCGATGGAGTACGCCCTTGAGCTCAATCGGCTGATCGAGCTGCAGATGGAAGGGGCGGTGGGCTAACCGTGGCTCCGTTGTCTAAGCAGTCCGGCATCCGGCCGGACGTCCCTGCTATCGATCGCAGTGAGCGGCTGCGGTCGTGGAACCCGGCTGACTTTCCGGTTCCGACCGGTCGCGAGGAAGAGTGGCGTTTTACGCCGATGTCGCAACTGCGCGACCTGCTCATTGAGGACACGAGCACCGTTGTCGGCTCCGGAAGCGTCAGCGTTGAGGTGAAGGCTCCGAGCGACGTCAAGGTCGAGCGAGTGGCGCATCAGGGGGCGCAACACGACCCAAGACTCGGGACCGTCGGCGTGCCAGCAGATCGCGTCGCGGCCCTGGCCTTCGCAGCCACTACGACGGCAACCATTCTGACCGTGCCGCAGGACACCCAGCTCACTGAGCCAATCGTGGTGCGCGCGCACGGCAACGGCTCAGCCGCTGCGGAGTTCGGGCATGTGCTGCTTCAGGTTGAGGCGCTCGCATCCGCCGTGGTGGTGTTCGACCACGTGGGGTCGGCGACTTACGCCGACAACCTCGAGATCCGGGTCGGTGACCAAGGACATCTCACGGTGGTCTCATTGCTCGACTGGGACGTGGACGCCGTGCACCTTTCAACTCACCACATCGAGGTCGGTCGCGACGCCCGAGTCGTCCACGTCGTCGTGTCGCTCGGGGGCGAGGTTGTCCGGACCACCCCTGAGGTGACATTCGCCGGCCCAGGGGGCGACATCGAGCTCCTGGGTCTGTTCTTCACCGATCCCAACCAGCACCATGAGCACCGGATTTTTGTCGACCACAGTGCACCGAACTGTCGGAGCAATGTGAACTACAAGGGTGCCTTGATTGGCGAAGGCGCGCACTCGGTCTGGATCGGCGATGTGCTGATCCGGGCAGGCGCAGTAGGAACCGAGACCTATGAGATCAACCGGAACCTGTTGCTCTCCGACGGCCCGCGGGCCGACTCGGTCCCAAACCTGGAGATCGAGACTGGTGACGTCGCGAGTGCAGGCCATGCCAGTGTCACCGGTCGCCTCGATGGCGACCAGCTCTTCTACCTCATGGCCCGCGGTATTCCTGAGCTAGAGGCCCGCCGGCTGGTGGTGACCGGCTTCTTCGCCGAGCTGCGCGATCGAATCGGCGTAGCGTTCGTAACCGAGCGGCTGACCGCAGCGTTGGAAACTGAGTTGGAAAGGGCTACCGCTTCATGACCACCGAGAACTTTGCTCAGGTTTGCGCTCTCGCAGACCTGGTCGATGGCGAACCTCGCAAGGCCGTCATCGACGGCACCACCATCGCGGTGGTCCTCACCGAGGGTGAGGTCTTCGCCATCAACGACATCTGTTCGCACGGACAGGTCTCGTTGGCTGAGGGCGAGGTCGATGGCTGCACACTTGAGTGTTGGCTGCACGGCTCTCAGTTCGACTTGCGCACCGGCCACCCACTGTCGTTACCGGCAACCGACCCCGTCCCGGTCTACCCCGTCAAAGTCGAGGACGGCACCGTCTTCGTCGCCACCAGGAGCAGTGATCTGACATGAGTGTCCTGACCATCAAAGACCTACACGTCTCGGTTCAGACCGACGATGGGGCACGACCGATCCTGCGCGGGGTCGACCTCACTATTGCGAGCGGGCAGACTCACGCTCTGATGGGGCCGAATGGATCCGGCAAGTCGACGTTGGCCTATGCCATCGCGGGGCACCCGCGCTACGAGATCACCTCCGGCTCAATCACCCTCGACGATGCTGACGTCCTGGAGATGAGCATCGACGAACGCGCACGGGCAGGGCTCTTCTTGGCTATGCAGTACCCGGTCGAGGTGCCCGGGGTCTCGGTGACCAACTTTCTGCGGACCGCGGCTACGGCCGTTCGTGGGGAAGCCCCGAAGGTCCGGCTGTGGGTCAAGGAGGTTCGCGAGACGATGGACCGGCTCTCCATGGACCCCGCCTTTGCCGAGCGCAACGTCAACGAGGGATTCTCCGGCGGCGAGAAGAAGCGGTCAGAGCTTCTTCAGCTGGAGCTCTTACGACCGAAGATCGCCGTTCTCGATGAGATCGACTCCGGGCTCGACGTCGATGCATTGAAGGTGGTTTCCGAGGGGATCAACCGCGTCCGCGAGTCTGGTGAGACCGGCGTCATGCTCATCACGCACTACACCCGGATTCTGCGCTACGTAAAGCCCGACCAAGTTCATGTCTTCTCAGGTGGACGTATCGTCGAGCGCGGTGGAGCCGAGCTGGCTGAGACTCTGGAGTCCGAGGGGTACGAGCGTTTTGCTGGTCTCGATCTGGCGTCAGCAGGATCGAACTGAAACCATGACTATCCATCTCGACACCCCAACTCTGGATGTCCAGGCGATTCGGCGTGACTTCCCGATACTGGCCAGAACGGTGCGCGACGGAGCCCAGCTGATATACCTCGACAGCGGAGCGACGTCACAAAAGCCTGAGGTGGTCCTGGACGCTGAGCGTGAGTTCTTGCTGCGCAGCAACGCCCCAGTCCATCGGGGCGCCTACGCACTGGGCGAGGAGGCAACTGACGCGTACGAGGCTGCGCGCAGTGCGGTGGCCGGCTTCATCGGTGGTGCCTTCGATGAGATTGTCTTCACCAAGAACGCCACCGAGGCGATCAACCTGGTGGCGTACTCGATGGGCAACGCGGCGATGGGCGGCCCGGAGGCCGAGCGCTTTCGGTTAGGGCCGGGCGACCGAATTGTCGTCACCGAGATGGAACACCACGCCAACCTGTTGCCGTGGCAGCAGCTGGCCGTCCGTACTGGCGCGGAGCTGGCCTGGCTTCCCTTGACCGACGATGGCCGGCTCGATCTCGAGCATCTTGACGAGATCATTGACGCTCGTACCAAGGTCGTCTCCTTCGTGCACCAGAGCAACATCTTGGGGACGATCAACCCGGTGGCCCGTATTGCGGCGCGAGCACGCGCGGTCGGCGCGCTCGTTCTGCTCGATGCTTGCCAGTCCGTGCCGCACATGCCGTTCTCGGTGCAGGACCTCGACGTCGACTTCGTGACATTCTCTGCGCACAAGATGCTGGGCCCCACCGGCATCGGTGTCTTGTGGGGACGCCGCGACCTGCTGGAAGCACTGCCTCCCTTCCTGACCGGTGGGTCGATGATCGAACAGGTCTTCATGGAGCGCAGCACCTTTGCTCCACCACCTCAGCGCTTTGAGGCTGGGACACCGCCCATCTCGCAAGCAGTCGGACTTCACGCTGCTGTGCAGTACCTCACGTCCCTTGGAATGGCCAATGTCGAGGCACATGAGCAGCGGCTGACTGAGTACCTTTTGGGTCGCCTCGACGAACTCGGTGGCGTCACGGTGATAGGCCCACCCACGACCGCCGACAGGGGCGGAGCGATCAGCTTCGTGGTCGACGGCATCCACCCCCACGACGTGGGGCAGGTTCTCGACGATCGAGGTGTCGCCGTCCGGGTGGGCCACCACTGCGCGTGGCCGGTGTGCCGTCGCTACGGGGTCGCGGCCACCACACGGGCCAGTTTCTACGTGTACAACGACACCGACGACCTCGATGCACTCGTCGAAGGGATCGTTGCGGCCCAGCAATTCTTCGGGGTACAACCGTGAACCTCGAGCAGATGTACCAAGAGATCATTCTCGACCACTACCGTGCGCCCAAGAACAAGGGCCTGCGAGAACCGTTCGAGGCCGAGGTCCATCACGTCAACCCCACTTGCGGTGACGAAGTCACCTTGAGGGTGCACCTGAGCGATGACAGCACCGCCGTCGAGGACATCTCCTACGAGGCACACGGTTGCTCGATCAGCCAGGCTTCGGTGTCGGTGATGACCGAGTTGCTCATCGGTCAGTCGATCGACCACGACCTCGGGGTTGCTGGGTCGTTCCTCGAGATGGTGCAGTCCCGAGGCACCATCGAACCAGATGAGAACCTCCTCGAGGACGCTGTCGCATTTGCTGGCGTTGCCAGGTACCCCGCCAGGGTCAAGTGCGCACTGCTGGGTTGGATGGCATGGAAGGACGCCGTTGCACAGGCCGGTGGGACAGTCCGCCCCTCCACCCGCCCCGAGCTAGTGGCGAGAACGCGCTCGGCAGTCTCGAACACAGTCATATCGAACACAGTCATGTCGAACACAGCCACGTCAAGCACAGCCACAAAAACAGGAGAAGGTCATGAGTGAAGCAACGGTCACCGCAACTGGTGACGACCTCACAGAGGCGATGCGCGATGTGGTTGATCCCGAGCTCGGGATCAACGTTGTCGACCTTGGTCTCGTCTACGGGATCACCGTTGACGAAGCCAACACCGCCATCATTGACATGACCCTCACGTCGGCCGCGTGTCCACTGACTGACGTCATCGAGGACCAGACACAGGTGGCGCTGAGCCCGTTCGTTGACGCGGTCAGGATCAACTGGGTCTGGATGCCACCATGGGGCCCCGACAAGATCACCGACGACGGCCGCGAACAGTTGCGCGCCCTCGGATTCAACGTCTGAACCTCGTCGGGCCGACGAAAGCGATTCGTCGAGGGGGCAGCTACCTCGTCATACTGAACCAGTGATCAACGCTGTCGATATCGAGTTGCGGGCCGGTTCTCGGCTGCTGCTCGAGCATGCCAGCTTCCGGATCGCAGCAGGGGAGAAGGTCGGCCTCGTCGGTCGCAACGGAGCCGGCAAGACCACGCTCACCCGAGTTCTCGCTGGCGAGGGCGAGCCGGCGTCTGGCGCGGTTCAGCGGGGCGGCAGCATCGGATACCTCCCGCAGGACCCCAGGACCGGCGACCTCGAGCAACGGGCCCTTGCCCGGATTCTGAGCGTTCGAGGACTGGACGCCATTACCGAACAGCTTCGGGCTGCCGAGCGCGGTATGGGCAGCGCCGACAATGACAGTCGAGATCGAGCCATGCGGCGCTACTCCCGGCTGGATGCGGAGTTCACCGCCGCTGGTGGATACGCGGCCGAGTCCGAGGCGGCCCGGATCGCCGCAAGCCTCGGATTGTCAGAGCGAGTACTGGCGCAGCCGCTTGGCACTCTCTCAGGAGGGCAGCGCCGCCGCGTCGAGCTGGCCCGGATCCTCTTCAGCGACGCTGAGACATTGCTCCTCGACGAGCCGACCAACCACCTTGACGCTGATTCGATCGTCTGGCTCCGTGACTTCCTGCGCTCTTTCTCCGGTGGCGTCGTGGTGATCTCGCACGATGTCGAACTGCTCGACCACACCGTCAATCGGGTCTTCCATCTCGATGCCAACCGAGCCGTCCTTGATGTGTACAACGTGGGATGGCAGTCATACCTCCAACAGCGGGAGACCGACGAGCGGCGAAGACGCCGTGAGCGCTCCAATGCCGAAAAGCAGGCGCACGCACTTCGTGACCAGGCTGAGCGGATGCGCGCCAAGGCAACCAAGGCTAAAGCCGCGCAAGGCATGCTGCGGCGCGCTGATCGGCTGACCGACGCGCTCGAAGGTGAGCGCAAGAGTGACCGCGTCGCCAAGATTCGGTTCCCTGAGCCCGCGGCCTGCGGGCGCACACCCCTCACCGCCGAATCGCTGTCGAAGTCGTACGGATCCTTGGAAGTCTTTACCGACGTCGACCTAGCGGTCGACCGCGGCTCACGCGTTGTCGTGCTCGGACTGAACGGTGCCGGCAAAACGACGCTGCTTCGCATGCTGGCCGGTGTCGAGAAGCCCGACACCGGGGCAGTGCAGCCCGGTCATGGGCTGCTACTTGGCTACTACGCGCAAGAGCACGAGACGCTCGACCCTGAACGCAGCGTGCTGGAGAACTTGCTGTCCTCATCGCCGAGTCTGAGCGAGTCTGAGGCGCGCAGTCTGCTGGGCGGATTTCTCTTCATCGGTGACACGGTCTACCAGCCCGCCGGCACCCTCTCCGGTGGCGAGAAGACCCGGCTGGCCCTTGCCTGCCTCGTCGTATCGAGTGCAAACGTGCTCCTGCTCGATGAGCCGACGAATAACCTCGACCCGGCCAGCCGTGAAGAGATTCTTGCCGCGCTGCGTCGGTACCCGGGGGCCATCGTTCTCGTCACCCACGACGAAGGAGCCGTCGAGGCTCTGGCTCCGGAACGGTTGATTCTGCTTCCGGACGGGGTCGAGGACCTTTGGTCCGCTGACTACGCAGATCTGGTCTCGCTCGCCTGATCGGCCAGCGCACTTTCAAGTGGCCGGACCTCGACAGATCCCGCATTATTTGCAGTGATGGATCACCAGACGAGGAGGCGGACGTGGCACAGCTGATGAAGGGCCGGCGCATCACCGGTGATGAGCGTGGAACCCTGTCAGACGAACTTCGCCAGCAGTACGAGGGCGGGCGCAGTATCCGCTCCATCGCCGCCGAGACGGGTAGGTCCTACGGGTTCGTGCACCGTGTCCTGTTGGAGTCAGGTGCGACCCTTCGAGGTCGCGGAGGAGCCACCCGCGGGAAGTCCTAGAGTTCGGGGCGGCGTTCGCAGAACGCGTAGCGGGGAAGGGTCCCCGGCGTTGGTACGTTGCGACTTCTAGGGTGGGGCGGTCTCCACACCCATCTGACGCTCTGCCGGAGGACCTGTGAGTCAACAAAGCTGGTCGACACTGCGCTCTTTTGCGCGGGACGGAAGCGTTGCCGAACGCAAGCTCACCCCCGGTACGGTCCGGCGGGTTGCTAGTTACGCTGCTCCCTACCGCAGACCCATCACCTACTTCCTCGCCCTCACCATCATCGATGCCCTGCTGGTGGTGGCCAGCCCGCTTCTGCTGCTGCGACTCATCGATGACGGAGTGACGCCCGGCAACAAGCAGGTGGTGGTCACGCTTGCCCTGATCGTTGCCGCGCTAGCGGTCTTCGACGCATTACTGTCGCTCATCCTGCGGTGGTATTCGTCCCGGATCGGTGAAGGGCTCATCTACGACCTGCGGAGCCAGGTTTTCGATCATGTGCAGCGAATGCCATTGGCGTTCTTCGTCCGCACTCAGACTGGGGCACTGATCTCTCGCCTGAACAGTGACGTCATTGGTGCCCAGCAGGCCTTCACGACGACGTTGTCGAGTGTGGTCTCCAACGCGATCAGCCTGGTGGTCGTGATCATCGCCATGCTGGCCCTTTCGTGGCAGATCACTCTGGCGGCCCTGGTACTGCTTCCGGTCTTCCTCGTCCCGGCCCGCTACGTGGGGCGCCGCCTTGCTGAGATGTCCCGCGAGGCGATGCAGCTCAATGCCGAGATGAGCTCGACGATGACCGAGCGGTTCAATGTCTCGGGAGCACTGCTGGTCAAGCTCTTTGGCCGCCCTGATGAAGAAGCGGCAGACTTCAGCGGACGGGCCCGGCGAGTCGCCGACATCGGTATCCAGATCGCGATGGCCAACCGGGCCTTCTTCACGGCGCTCACTCTGATTGCGTCCTTGGCGACGGCTCTGGTCTACGGAGTGGGCGGCGTCCTGGCGATCGACGGAACGCTCACCGTTGGCACGCTGGTCGCCCTCGCGGCGCTCCTCGGACGTCTCTACGGTCCGCTCACTGCCCTGTCGAATGTTCGCGTCGATATCATGACAGCGTTGGTCAGTTTCGAGAGGGTCTTTGAGGTGCTTGACCTGAAACCGATGATTGCCGACAAGTCGGACGCCGTCGATCTACCGCGCGGTCCGGCTTCGGTGCGTTTTGACGATGTCTCCTTCTCGTACCCGCGTGCCGAGGATGTCTCGCTCGCCTCGTTGGAGGCCGTGGCGCGCACCGATAGTGCGCCGTCGGGACCGGTGTTGCACAACGTCAGCTTTGAGGTTGCACCGGGCCAGATGGTCGCACTGGTGGGACCGTCAGGGGCGGGCAAGACCACTTTGACGTCCTTGGTGAGCAGGCTCTATGACGTCTCTAGCGGCCAGGTGATGGTCGGGGGTCTCGATGTCCGTGACGTGTCGTTGAGCTCTCTGCAGCGTTCGGTCGGCGTTGTCACGCAGGACGCCCACCTCTTCCACGACACCATCGAGGCGAACCTCCGCTACGCCGCACCTGACGCCTCGGAGCCTGAGATGTGGGACGCCCTGCGGTCGGCAAGGATCGAAGACCTCGTTCGGTCGTTCCCGGAGGGTCTAGCCACCGTCGTCGGCGATCGGGGGCACCGGCTTTCGGGAGGCGAGAAACAGCGCCTGGCTATTGCTCGGCTGCTGCTGAAGGCGCCATCTGTCGTGATCTTGGACGAGGCAACCGCTCACCTGGACAGCGAGTCCGAGCGATACGTCCAGGAGGCCCTCGACACTGCGCTTGAGGGGCGAACTTCGCTGGTGATTGCGCACCGCCTGTCCACGGTGCGCGCAGCTGACCAGATATTGGTGGTCGAGGACGGCCGTATCGTCGAGCGAGGCGACCACGACACGCTCCTGGACCAGGCTGGTCTGTACGCCGACCTCTACCGCACCCAGCTTGCGCCCCAGCTCTGAGCCCTACTGCTCGTCGAGTGCACAGTTGGTTGACTCTCAGGCTCGTCGAGTGCGCAGTTGGTTGACGGTCGAGTTTCTCTTTGTGGGTCTGGGGAAACAGGTTGGGGACTTGTCAGACCTGGGTGGCAGAGTGCAGGGCATGGACTCCTCCACCGCTGGCCCCTCGACGGTCAGCATCGCCGAACAGGTTGATCGGCTGCTCGATGCTGCGCCGGCGGCGGCGCAGCTGGGCGATGACCAGTTGCGGGATCGGGTGATCGAGTGTGAGCACGCCATGGCGATGCTGCAAGCAACTCAAGCGGTAGCGATGGTGCAGATGGGCCTTCGGGCCCAGGTCGCCGACCGAGCCGAGGTCACCGCGTCCGGTGCGCCGATGTGGTCAAAACAGTGCCGAGCCGAGTTCGTTCCCGACGAGATCGCCGTGTTGTTGGGGTGCACGAAGATGGCCGCCTCAATCAAGTACGGCACCGCCTGCCACGCGGCTGACCTGCCGGTCGTGGGTCGGGCGTGGCGGGCCGGCCAGCTCGACGCCCGCAAAGTCACCGTGATCGGCGAACAGGTCAGCTACCTGCCCGCTGACGCTGCGCAGCAGGTGGCCGCCGACGCTGTCGCCTACGCCACCGGGCCAGACGGGCAGCCAGGCCGGGCCCGCACAGCGCCGCAGCTGCGGGAATGGCTCCGCCGCCGCGTGATCACCGCCAACCCCGACGCCGCTGAGCAGCGCCGGCAACGCGCGCTGGCGGACCGTCGGGTGGTCATCACCGCCGGCGATGACGGCATGTGCGAGCTGTGGGCGCTCCTCCCGGGGGTGCAGGGCCGGCAGATCCAACAAACCCTGACCACCGCCGCCCAGCAGCTGGGTTCCGGCGGCGCCAACGGCCTGGGTGCTGGCGATGCCCGCAGCATGGACCAACGCCGCGCGGAC
>JBBQAL010000021.1:0-36206 GCA_038316135.1 Candidatus Nanopelagicales bacterium
GTGGGAAGGTGGAGTTGTCGGCCCCTGCTGACGTGGGCAGCAGCAATGCTGCACCCAGCGAAGCTACGAGCGCGGCAGAGAACAGTCGGCGACTAGGCACGTCAACCCCCAGTAGACGACCGCACGTGAACCTGATGCCCCCGTGTCGGCAGGGCGACCGTACCCCAGAAAGACGATCTTGGGTGAGAGGCCATAGGTCCCCTGTTGAAATCGTTACGGGTTGAAATCGTTACGGGGCGAGCAGGAGCAGCACCACGTCAGCCACTGCCGCCACCATGACCAGCGTGAAGACGGGTTTACCGATCCGATTCCGCGCCACCAAAACTGATCCACCAACCAGTGGCAGCAGCACCAGCGCACCGCTCAGGAACATCGCTGCCCCACTGAGCTGCAGCTCCGCAAGCAGCAGGGCGCCAACGCTGCCGAGCAACACCAGCGCGACGATGAGCGAGCCTCGCGCGCCGATTCGTTGGGGCGCACCCCACACCCCGGACGCGCGATCCTCGGCCACGTCGGGGGCCACGTTCGCAAAGTGCGCTGATAGGCCCAGCAGCCCACCTGCCACCGCCGGCCACCACTGACCATTGACGCCCGCAACCGCCAGCACGTACAACGGCAGCGCCCCAAAACCTGTCACATAGGGAACGGGTGACCAGATGGTCTTCTTCAGTCCCAGGTTGTAGGCCCAGCCCGAAGCGACAAGCAGCAGGTGCCAGGCACCACTCCATCCGGCGATCATCGAAAGGGGCAGCGAAAGCGCCAGGCTCGACAGTGCGGCTGCTCGCAGAGTCGACGGCGAGATCGATCCAGTAGTGGTCGGCTTATCGGTGCGGGCGGCCGCCGCGTCTCGATCGGCATCCAACCAGTCGTTCGACCAACCGATCGAGAGCTGACCTACCAGCACAGTCACCCCAACGAGGAGCAGCAGGGCGCCCCTGAGATCGGCCGAGACGCCAAGGAGGACCGCGACCGATGTGACGGCGATCGTCGGGCCAGGGTGGCATGAGCCGGCGAGTGCGATCACCCTGCTCACTGGATCTAAGTCGCTACTGGCTGCGCAGCACGATCGACCACATCGTGGCCTTGCGCGAAGCCCCATCAGCTGTCGCGGTCAGGCCGCCGCGGGTTCCAGCCAGGGTGGGGCCACTGCCGTCGGTCAGGAGCGACGAGACGCGAGAAATACTTCCGCTGCTGTACTCGTCGGCCCGAAGCGACTCACCACCAGGAGCCGTCCATGCCGTGGTGAGCGATGCCGTGCGATCAGCCCAGTACGACACGACCCACGGTCCATCAGTCGGCACCGCGATCTGGGGCGTCGTGTGGTCCGCCACTCCACCATTGACCAGCGTTGGCTCGGCCGTTGAGCTTGAGTCGACCACGGGAGGCGTGTCCACGCCGGAGTAGACCGCAATCGTTGTGGTATTCGGCGCAGCTTGAGCTTGCCCACCCGCATCGCGAAGACGAGCGTTTACCACCGTTCCGATGTCGGCTGCGGTGGCGAAGCGCCAGAACACCTGGGTGCGCAGTTCATCGTCGGACTGAGTCCCCAGCACGTCCCACCCACCGGGGGTGTCGGCCGTGCGATCGGTCCCGTTGCTGATGAAGAGGAGCATCAGGTCACCGACCTGCGTGGGAGCCGGTACCGCCACCGAAGGAAGGTTCCCGTTGCCCCCGTCCGTACTTCCCGCTGCGCGGAAGGCGACAGAGGTCGGTATCTCACTGACCGTGAGCTCCTGTGATGCGGTGTCCACCCCCCCACGGTCATCGGTCACAGTCACGGTCACCGGGTAGGTGCCGCCCGTGGCAAACACATGGTTCACGGTCTGCCCAGAGACCGCCGACGTGTCACCGAAATCCCAGTCATACGTCACAATGCTGCCGTCAGAGTCGGTCGACGCTGAAGCATCCATGTCGCAGTCGAGCCCCCAACAGTCGATGCTCAGGGCTGCAGACGGGTCGATGTTGGCCGGACGCGCAACACTGACGCTGCGCGACTTGTTGCCCGACTCACCACGGTTGTCTGTGACCGTAACCGTGATGGTGTACGTGCCGTCGTCTGCATACTTGTGCTGGGTCTTGACGCCGGACAGAACTGTTCCGTCTCCGTAGTCGACGCTGTAGTCGACGACTCCCCCATCAGCATCGCTGCTCTTGGAGGCGTCGACGTCACACGTCAACCCGGTGCAGGCGCTGGTGAACGCGGCAACGGGGGCGGGGTTGGGTGCCACTGTCGCCCACTGGCTGGACAGCAGCAGAGCGTTTGCCCGCCAGTCGATTGCCTCATTGACAACAGACGCTGTTCCGACGAACCGGTTGTCACGGAACTCGATCCGCTTCAGCGATCCGGTCGTCCGGTCAGCAAAGAAGAGTTGGCCACCGGTCAGGAACATGCCCTGTACTCGCTTGGGGCTGAGCGCGCTCGCCTTCGGAAGCGTGCGCCGCGCCGCGCCGACTACCTGGCTCTCCGGTGTGAAGGGACGCCAGTAGAGGGCAGCTGAACCTTGCATCGTGTAGTAGATCCGCGCGCGCCCTGGGTCGAAGAACATCCCGGTGATCGACGCGAGGTCGTTGACGAAGTTGTTCGCGTACCCAGGCGTTGAAGGGTCGCCCGCATACAGGTCGATGACCGTCGGCATGCCGAAGGTATGCCCGTCGAACGACTGAGCCGTGAAGGTGCCGTTGTCCCATGCTGTGTAAACGGTGCCGTCCACTGCAAACGCACCGGTGGCAGTACCCCAACTCTGGGCCCCAGCCTCGGTGATCTGCGCGTTGACCGCTGTGCCGTCGAACCCGCTGACGCGCTGGTCATCGGCTGCCCCGCCTGGTACCGCCCCCAGCTGCCAGACGTCACCTGGAAGTCGGCCGATCTCGTCCGGGGGAAGCGAGAAGCCATCGGCAAATGGGAAGGCGGCCAGTCGCTGGCGGAACTCACCGGCCCAGGTGTTGGTGTCTGACACCGCCCACAGCATCGACTCGGTGGGGAGGAAGTCGAAGACCCCCAAGCCTCGCTCGCGTCCTGGGTTCCAGCTGAATGGCAGACCGTTGCGCGTGTCGACGATCGCCAGGCCTTCGGTGGGCCAGGCTCCCGAGCCTGCGGCGTCACCCTTGTAAGGGTTGTTGAGCCAGCGCATGTGCCCACCGAGGTAGGCCATCGGGCCGGTCACTTCGACGGTGGTGAGCGTGTCCCCGCCGGTGTACGTGACCCAGGTCGGCTTTCGGCCCGTCCCACTGCCTTTCATCTCCCAACGTGATGCCGTATCGCAAAGCTGGCCACTGCGGTAGCTGCCCGTGCTGACCACGACGAAGAACTTGCCATCCGGTGAGATGTCGATGCCGCGAACGTACGTCGGGAAGACCGGGTTGCAGGTGTCGCCGAGTCGCTGGGTTGCCCAGTTCTGCAGCGTCGCAGTTGGTCCGCTGGTGTCCCACATCGCCAACTGGACGCGGTCCTTGCCGTCCACCCGTGCGAAGTTCCCGATCGCCACCAGTCGAGAGCCGTCGGGCGACACATCAAAGGTCTTGATCCCGGTGACGCCCTTGCCGCCCTGGAGAGTGCCGCTGATGGTGCTGTCCATTGCAGTTGTCACGTCACCGGTAACTGGGTCTAGCGTGGCCAGCGCCGTGTGGGCGTCGCCACCAATGCTGCTGAACTCGCCGCCGATGTAGAGCCGGTCACCGACCAACTTCATCGAGGATATCTCGGCGCTGATCGCCGGAGGGTCGAAGGATCCGACCGCCTGTCCCGTTGAAAGGTTGAGCAGCACGATGCGGCTGTGCATGTCCCCGTTCGCCTGGCTGAATGCGCCTGCCACCCATACCTTGTCGCCATCGGGGTGCGGCAGGACGGTGGTGACCTCACCATTGAGACTCGGCAAGAAGTTGGTGTCGATCTTGCCGGTCACCGCGTCGAAGGCGAACACATACGGCTGGTCGACAACCGTCGAGCTTCCCGCGTTCTGGATCTGGGTGAAGTTCCCTCCGACCACCATCCGGTCTCCGACCTGCACGATCGAACGCGCCTGTTCGTCAAGAATCCGCGGCGTGATGTCGATCGGGTTAGCGCTCGGAATGACGTCACTCGTATCGGCGGCGACGGCCGGCGGCGACAGAGCGAGCTGCACACCGCTCATGGCTGTGACGAGCACCACGGCAACAGCTCCGGCTCGACCGACGACGCGAGGTGCGCGCACCACGAATGACTCCCCCTAGTGGACCAAGTCAGCAGGCGACCGCCGACCTTGAGCCCCCATTCTGGACGGTCACCGAGCTCGGTTGCCATCGTTCGGTCGGACAGCACCCCGTTCGCGGAGAGTGACTTCGGTGCGTAGGCACTCCACTACCCTAAGTGACGTCTTCTCGCCTGAGCCCCAGCTCGACCAGGGTCCACTGCTCGGCCACGCCGAGGTACTGCATCACCTCGTCGTCGCTCGTCGGGTGAAAGTCCCGGTAATGCGCGCCGACGGATGAGAACTCAGTTGGCGTCTCGACCGCGATGCAGTCATCGGCAACGTTCGCGAAGTCGCGCGTCCAGCCGAGTGGCGCCACCGGCACAGCAAGTACCACCCGATGAGCACCATGTTCGGAGGCGATCTGACAGGCGGCCCGTGCCGTTGCCCCAGTCGCGATGCCGTCGTCAACGACGACCGCGGTGCGACCGACCAGGGACTCACGTCGGCGCATACTTCGATACTCCTGCGCGCGCCGCTCCACTTCAAGCCACTCCCGCTCGGAGAGCGCCTGCAATTCATCGGCGTCGACTGACGCCCGTCGAACCACCTCGTCGTTGAGCACCCTGACGCCGTCCTCGCCGACCGCCCCCATCGCAAGCTCAGGCTGCCGGGGAGCGCCAAGCTTTCGAACAATGATGACGTCCAGTGGCGCGTGTAACTCGTTGGCAACCTCGGCGGCTACTGGTACCCCTCCACGCGGAACACCGAGCACCACGATGTCGCCTTGACCCAGTTGCCCGCTGAGTTGCCCACTCACTAGCTGGCCGAGGCGACGGCCGGCATCCCTGCGATCGACAAACATGGGCACCACCCCTGGCTGAAGTCTCTCCCGCCGCGGGGCACCCGCCCAGGGTCTGACGTCCCTGATCTGACCCTAGATATCCGAGGTCATGCAATGGAGACAACCACGTCTCCGCCGTCAAGGTGGGCCTCCGCGAACATGCCCCACGGCAACCGAAAGATGCGCCCCGGCGACACCGGCCAGGGCACTCGGCGTCGGCAGATGACTTCACCATCCTGGCTCACTTCGATGGTGGGCAGCGCCCGGAACTCGTTCGACCACAGCAACACCCGAGACCGCGGCGGTGCAACAGTCGAAGTTCTGATCACGCCGGGGCTGACCCAGGTAAAGGGCTCGCGAACGGCGATTCGAACCCCCTTTGGCCGAGGCGGGTGACCCTTCAGGTGGTGCCTCACCTGCTCAGCCACATGGCGACCGTCCAGAGCGGCAACGTCTGCGGTGTCGACCGGGTGAATCAGGTTTCCTGCGGCGAAAACTCCCGCGGCGCTGGTGCACAACGTCGAATCCACGACAGGACCACGGTGGCCGACGTCCATCTCGACTCCGCGAAGTCGAGCCAGCTCGAGGTCGGGGATCCAGTCACCGGTGAAGACCACGGCGTCGCACGGGACAATACGTCGTCTGCCGGTAGCGAGGTCCTTCACCTCGACAGCACGCACTTGGTCGTGGCCGATGATGCGCGTCACGGAAGTGCGAGTTGCAACTGGAACCGAGAGCGCGGAGCGACCGACCAGGGTGAGGGCGGCGTACGACTCGGGGCGAGCGTGCTGTGTCGTCATCAGCGTTGTCCGACACCCTGCGTGTCTCAGCGTCAGAACGGCCGACCAGCTGACGAGCTCGGCGCCTACCACTACCGCGGTCCCACCCAGTTCGCCACCGTGCGTGTAGACAAGGCTCTGCAGTTGGCCCGTGGTGAGAACGCCAGCAGGACGATCGCCAGGAACCATCCGCGCGGTACGCGGCCTCTCCCGGGCGCCCGTTGCCAGGACGATTGCCGGCGCCTGGATCCGATAGCGACCGGCGGGGCTGGTGACCCAAAGGGTGCGGTCATCGTCCCACCCGGTCACCATTGACTGAGTTCGCACGTCGGCTCTGGATAGAACGGCTTCGGTGACGAGTCGTCGCGCGTAGCTCGGCCCGCTCATGACTCGTCGCAGGTCTCGAATGCCGTAGCCCGTGTGGTAGCTGTGCCTCGGTATGCCACCGGCCTCTGCCTCTCGCTCGAGCACGACGACCGACCCCACACCCTGGTTCCGCAGGTCACGTGCGGCGGTGAGCCCGGCAGGACCCGCACCCACAACAACGACGTCGACCAGCTCAGGCGATGTGCTCATCGCGCAGCACCCCTCATGAGCGCGTCGACGTCAGCGCCGCAGAAGAAGCCCTGGCAGCGACCCATGGTCGCCCTGGTGCGGCGGCGCAGTCCGTCGAGATCAGAGGGGGGCAGCGGCCCAGCCAGGGCATCGCGGATCTCCCCACGGGTCACCCGCTCACAGAAGCAGACAACCTTTCCGTAGTCGGAGTCCTGCGCAATGGCTTCGGCTGAGGCAAACGGCCGCACCATCTGTTCCCCGATCGATGGCATGCGCGGCGGTTCAGGGAGTTCGCGTCGCGCAGACATCACGACACCTGATTCCTGAAGTAGTTGCACTGCATGCTCGGCGAGCGCCATTGACGCGGTGAGCCCCGTAGAGCGGATTCCACCAAGCACTAGGTAGCGCTGTTCGCTGTCGATGTCTACGACGTAGTCGGAGTGCTCGGTGGCTGCGCGCAGACCTGCATAGCTGGCGGTGACCTCTTCGTCGAGCAGCGCCGGCATGAGCCGCCGGCCCTTCTCCAACAGGAAGGCGAAGCCTTCCTCAGAAGTCGAAGTGTCGGACCGGTCGGAGCGGTCTTCGGAGGTCGGACCAAGCATGACGTTGCCGTAGATCGTCGGGCTGACAAGAACGCCTTTACCCTTCGATGTCGGAACCGGGAGCACGATCGTGTCGACGAGTTGCCTGGCAAACTTGTCGAAGACCAGCAGCTCTCCCCTGCGCGGCACGATCGTGAATCGGTCGTTTCCAAAGAGTCGATCGATGGTGTCGCTACCCAATCCCGCGGCGTTCACGACCCAGCGACACTGCACATCGCCTTGAGACGTAGAAAGGGTGGTCTCCGATTCCCCGACGAAGATGCCGAGTAGCTCGTGCTGGAGAAGGAGGGACGCCCCTCTAGTCATGGCATCTGTCGCCAGTGCCAGCGTGGTCGTCCAGGGGCAGATGATCGACTCGTCGGGAACGGTCATCCCGCCTAGGGCTCCGACTCCTAAAGTCGGAACCTGCGCGTAGACGGCCTCCGCACTGATGAGTTCACACCGCTGATAGCGGTTCTTGGCTGCTTTGTCGCGCAGCCCCGGTAGAGCGCCGAGCTCGTCGGTGCTCCACGCAACCAGCAACGCACCCGTCCTCTCGACGGGGATCCCGGTCGATACCGCATAGGTCTTCAGCAGTTCGCAGCCACGGGGTACCAAGCGTGACTCCAACGATCCTGGCGATGCGTCGAACCCGGTATGCAAGATGGCAGTGTTCGCCTTGCTGGTTCCATCACCGACGTCGGCTTTGGCCTCGATGAGCGCCACTGACAACTGATAGCCGGAGAGTTCACGCGCGACGGCACAGCCGACAACGCCACCGCCAACGACCACGATGTCAAAGACCTTCTTCGTCACGCGTGATCCTCCGCAACACGGTCGGCGTCGGTGCGCCACATGGCCATGAAGTCCGCAGCACGATCGGCCGACCAGTGCGGTTCGTAGACGGTCACAGGAGACCACGGACTCAAAGCCTCTGCCAGTGTTGCCGTCGAAGCAACGGCGAGACTGGCCAGGGTGGCCGCGCCAAGTGCGGTTGCGTGCGCCGACGGATACACCTCGATGGGGACCTGCAGGATGTCGGCCTGGGCCTGCATCAGGACCCTTGAGTGAGTCAATCCGCCGTCAACACGAAGAGTCGTGGGCCTTGTGCCAGTGTCGTCGGCCATCACGGCCACCAACGCAGCGACCGTTGCGGCAAGGCCTTCAATCACGGCGCGTACGAGTTGCCCTCGGGTGGTAGCCAGACTCAAGCCGGCGAAGGCTCCGCGTGCTCCTGACCGCCACCACGGAGCGGCAAGCCCAGCCAAGGCGGGTACGAACCTGACGTCGCCACCGTCGGGCGCGGCAGCGGAGTCGAGCGCTCGAACATCGTCGAGCAGTCCGATCTCAACCATCCACTGCACGGCAGAGGCCGCGGTAAAGACCTGGCCATCCAGGCAGTACTGCGTGCCATGACTCGTACGCCAGGCCACTGACGACGTCAGTCCGTGCTGTGATCGAGTAGCCGCAGTTCCGGTGTTCGCGAGTAGGAATGCCCCGGTGCCGTAGGTGCACTTGGTGTTGCCCGGTTGCAGGCATGCTTCGGCGAGCAGAGCTGCTTGCTGGTCGACGACGAGCCCGGCGAGCGGTATCTCGGTGCCAAAAACCGATGTTGCTCCAACCACCTCGTCGTTGGAGACCAGCCGCGGTAAGGGCTCGTCGGTGAGCCCGAAGAGGTCCAGGAGCTCGGAGTCCCAGGTAACTGCGTCAAGGTCGAGCAGGAGTGAACGACTCGCGGTGGCAACGTCGGTCACGAACTCCCCCGTGAGCTGTTGAACCAGCCAGACATCGCTGGTGGTCACCACCCCTTCGGTCGTGAGGTGTCGACGTAGCCACGCTGCCTTCGGGGCCGAGAAGTAGGGGTCGAGGACCAGGCCCGTGCGGGCTCGGATGAAGTCAGCGTGATCACTGAGCTCGTCACAGATGGACTGCGCACGACTGTCCTGCCAGACAATGGCAGGAGAGATCGGATGTCCTGTGACCCGGTCCCATGCCAAGACGGTCTCACCCTGGTTGGCAAACGCCACGGCGTCCGCGGTGCCACCGGCCGCGGACAACGCCTGGCGCCCAGCGTCGAGGACGGAGCTCAGCAGCTCGTGCGGGTCTTGCTCGACCGCTCCTGGCTCGGGATAGGAAGGATGGACGTCGACCTCGGCGAGGCTGATCACCGAACCGTCTTCGACCACGATCGCCTTGGTGCCGGACGTGCCTTGGTCAATCGCCAGGATTCTCACGCCAGCATTCTCGGCCCTCAAGGGCACTTCTCCTAGGGTGACCGCATGTCCTTCGACATCGTTCCCTCAACTGCTGACCGCTTCGATGATCTTCGGGAGCTCTTAGCCCCGAAGAAGCCGGGTTCACCGGCCTGCTGGTGTCTGTCCTACCGATTCAGTAGCGGCGACCCGCGCATGAAAGCCGGCGAGAGCCGTGCGGCGCTGCTCCAGGAACTTTGCACACAACGGGTCCCGCCGGGCCTGCTCGCCTATCGAGGTGCGACTGTCGTGGGGTGGTCATCGGTCAATCCTCGGTCCGCTTACTACCGGCTCATGCATTCGCGGGTGATTCCCCGGGTCGACGATGAACCCGCCTGGAGCGTCATCTGTTTTGTGGTGCGGCCGGGCCACCGACGCGAGGGCGTCGCCACCGCGTTGCTTGGCGGGGCGGTGGATTTCGCCCGCGCGGAAGGCGCTTCCATCCTTGAGGGTTACCCGGCCGACAATGCCAAGGCACGTATGAGTGGGACGTTTGCCTACACCGGGACGCGTTCGATGTTCGAGAAGGCGGGATTCTCGTGGGCCGCCGATACGAACAGCAAGACGGGCGGGATCACCCGCGTTGTGATGCGCCGAAACCTGCAATCGTGAAGTGCAGCCTCAGCCGTGGGCCATGTCGACGAACCGTGAGTAGTGCCCCTGGAAAGCGACGGTGATCGTGGCCGTCGGCCCGTTTCGGTGCTTGGCGAAGATGAAGTCGGCTTCGCCGGCACGCGGTGACTCGCGCTCATACGCATCCTCGCGGTGGAGCAGGATCACCATGTCGGAGTCTTGCTCGATGGAGCCGGACTCACGAAGGTCGGAAAGCATGGGCTTCTTGTCGGTGCGTTGCTCTGGACCACGGTTGAGTTGGCTCAGCGCCACCACGGGTACCTCGAGCTCTTTGGCGAGCAACTTCAGCGCACGAGAGAACTCCGCGACTTCTTGCTGACGGCTCTCGACGCGCTTGCCGCTGCTCATCAGCTGGAGGTAGTCGACAACAACGAGTTTCAGATCGTGCCGCTGCTTGAGACGACGGCACTTCGCTCGAATTTCCATCATGGTCATGTTCGGGCTGTCGTCGATGAAGAGGGGGGCGCTCGCGACCTCGGACATCTTGCGAGCGAGTTTGGTCCAGTCGTCGTCACCAAGGCTGCCGGTACGCATGTGGTGCAGACCAACCCGCGCCTCGGCGGACAACAGCCGCATGGTGATCTCGTTGCGGGTCATTTCGAGCGAGAAGATCACGCTCGTCAGACCGCTCTTGATCGATGCCGATCGGGCGAAGTCGAGGGCTAGGGTGGACTTGCCCAGACCGGGGCGGGCGGCGACGACCACCAGCTGGCCCGGGTGCAAGCCGTTGGTCAGGTTGTCGAGATCGGTGAAGCCAGTAGGGACCCCAACCATCGTGCCGCCGCGAGACCCGATGGCTTCGATCTCGTCGAGGGTGCCCTCCATGATCTCGGCGAGCGGCGCGTAGTCCTCGCTCGTTCGTTGCTCGGTGACTGCGTAGATCTCGGCCTGCGCTCGATCGACAACCTGGTCGACCTCTCCGGTGTCGGAATACCCCATCTGGGTGATCCGCGTGCCGGCCTCGACGAGACGGCGAAGGATGGCGCGTTCGCACACGATGCGCGCGTAGTACCCGGCGTTCGCTGCCGTCGGCACCGAAGAGATCAGAGTGTGGAGGTAAGGAGCGCCGCCGACCCTGCCGAGCTCGCCTCGTTTGGTGAGCTCGGCGGAGAGGGTGATCGCGTCAGCCGGTTCGCCTCGGCCGTAGAGGTCGAGGATTGCCTCGTAGATCGTCTGGTGCGCTGGTTTGTAGAAGTCGCCGCCGCGGAGGGCCTCGACCACGTCAGCGATGGCGTCCTTTGACAGGAGCATGCCGCCGAGAACGCTCTGCTCAGCCTCGAGATCCTGGGGCGGGGTGCGGTCGAATGCGGCAAAATCTGCACCACCGCGTCCTGGCAGCTCGGCGACCGTCACCGGCGCCCTCCTTCGTTCACGCAATCATCGGTGAACCAGGGCAACCGCCTAGTCCACTGATGGTTCTACCGGGCGGCTCAGACAGTCCCAAGTTCCCCTGTGGACGAACCTGGGGATAGTTGAAGAAATCTTGGGGAAAGCCTCACCAAGACCGGGGAGGGACCTGGGGACGCACCTGGGGATTGTTTCGTATATCAGCTCGCCTGAGGCCCTGACCTGCACCATCGGCGTCCACTGGCTGTGGACAAAAGTCGGAACCGGCGTTCTCACATGCTGGTCAACAAGGTGGGCCTGAGGAGCGGCCCTCAGCGGCGGGCTTCGGTGACCCGTCGCTCGTGAACCGCAGCGGCGATCTGGTCCTCAGGACAACCATCGGGGTCAACAGCGACGTCAGCCCAACGCAGCAGGAGATCGGCGAGGTGCGGGTTGCGGGGCAGTACCGGGCCATGGATCCACGTACCAACGACCAACCCTTGGCGCGCCCCGGCCGCACCAGCGTCTCCGGTGCCGACTTCGAGGTTCAGCCAGGATTCGGCGGCGCCCCCCAGAACGCCAACCCGACCGTGATACTCGTAACCGGTGATCGGCCCTAGGCCGAACTCGGGGCTGACCGCGGTAAGAGCGGGGCCATTGACGAACCGCCCGGCATCGCGCATCTCAACGTCGAGCAGCCCGGCACCATCATGACGCTCACCGCTCGAGTCGCCGAAGGTGCGGGCAAGCAGCACGTAGCCGGCACCAACACCGAAGATCACGGCGCCCCCTTCAGCCAGGCGCTTTAGGTCTCCGGACGCACGAAGTCGCTGTGCTGCGACCGTCAGGTCGACGTCCTCGCTTCCGCCGATACACACGACGGCGGCGGTCGGAACGGCGTCGCCTGGATGCACAACGACGACCTCCGCATCGACGCCGTACTGCCGCGCGCGGTGGGCGAGGACGAGCGCGTTGCCGCGGTCACCTTCCGGCGCCAACAGCGAGGGGTAGAGGTCGAGGACAACCAGTCGGTCCGTCATGCACCGCGGCCGATGGTGTCGAGTAGTGCGTTGAACGCAGGCCAGTTCGCAACCACATCTATTGGTCCAGCCGGCTGCGTTCGGACTGCGTTCATCAGTTCGCCGGACGTCTCGCGCCTCACGTCTACGCCAGCCACGGCCAGCCTGAGTGCCAGCTCGTCACCACGAGACCCCGTTGTCGTCACCGGGATTCCCGCCAGGCGTTCGAAGGGGGCGTCCCAGAGCATCGCGGTGTCCTGCCCGCCGCCATGGCCGCGGGCGCCCATCATCAGCACGATCGAGCGGCTCGGGTCAGCCGCCCTGGCTGCCACCAACGTCTCGATCGACGCAGTCCAACTCGCTGGGTTCTTGGCCAGGAGGACCCGAATCTCGTGGTTGTCGTAGCGGTGTGGGGCATACCGTCCGTCGACGTTGTCGATTCGGGCTATCTCTGCGGCCGCCAGCTGACCGGGAACGCCCATGACCACCGATGACGCCAGTGCGAAGAGCGAGTTCATCGAAGCGGCGTGCCCAGGCAGTGCCGACGGAATCTCCACGACACCGGTCGGTCCGATCGCAAAGTCACCCTCCAACCACCAGTCAGGCTTTGCGCGCTCGAAGCCGCAGCTGACACATTGCCAGTGGGGTGGTGCGCTTCGGTCGAGGCGCACGTAGCAGTCGCGGCAGATCATCGCGTCGTCGATGAAGGCGTCCTCACCGGAGACCCATACGACGTCGGAGTAACCGCGGACCGCCCACGCAACGAGAGCATCGTCGGTGTCGGCGACAACCGTGCAGGGCCAGTCAATGGTGGCGAGGGTCTGACGCCACAAATCAGCGAGGCGTTTGGCTCTGACTCCTCGCTCGAGGAAGTCACGGCCGAGGTTCATCAGCGTGATGACGCGTGGACGGGTGGCGCGCACCACGACATCGAGGTAGGCCTCGTCGGTCTCGAGGACCGCATACGGAGCCGACCGCTCGGCGTCGAGAGCGACTACGAGCCCTTCTTCCATGTTGGCACCGGTCGCGTTGAACGCCGTCGGCCCGAGGCTGCTGATGGCTGCAGCGGCGAGGGTGGCCGTCGTGCTCTTGCCGTTCGTCGCCGAGACCAGCAGCGTGGTGCGTCCCCTCGCGAGGTCGTCAAGCGTCCGGGGCCAGAGGCGGTAGGCCAGCTTGCCGCCCACCTGCGATCCGCGGCCTTTCCCCATCCGACGGGACAGTGCTGAGGCTGACCGCCCGCCGAACAGCGCGAGGTGCGTCATCACTGACAGGCGGCTTCGTTCGGGTGTCACGGACTGATCCTAGAAAGAACAGCGCGGAGGCACGCTGGGGTCATCGCCCAACGAACTTCCGCGTTGTTGAAGAACAGGGGTCAGGCTGAGGCGGCGACGATGTCGACCTCGACCTCGGCGTCCACCTCGGGGTGGAGCGCCACGGTGACCTTGTGTGCCCCGATGGTCTTGATCGGGGAGGCCAGCCGCACCGAACGCTTGTCGAGCGCAGGGCCGCCCGCGGCCGAAACCGCGTCGACGATGTCAGCAACAGTGACGGCGCCGAAGAGCCGTCCGGCGTCGCCGGCCCGGACCTCGAGCTTGACCGAGAGCGATGCGAGCTGCACCTTGACCTCATTGGCGTGACCGAGATCACGAATGGCCCGAGCGTCTTGTGACCGCTTGATCGTGACGATCTGCTTCTCGCTGCCCCGCGACCATGGCAGCGCCATGCCGCGCGGAAGCAGGAAGTTGCGGCCGTAACCGTCTTTGACCTCGACGATGTCGCCGGGCGCGCCGAGGCCGTTGACATCTTGAGTAAGGATGAGTTTCATCTCGTGACCCTTTCTGAGCGTTCTTAGCGGGCCGTCGACGAGTACGGCATCAGCGCCATCTCGCGGCTGTTCTTGATGGCCATGGCAATGTCGCGCTGGTGCTGCGTGCAGTTGCCGGTGACGCGACGGGCGCGGATCTTGCCGCGGTCGGAGACGAACTTTCGCAGCAGGGTTGTGTCTTTGTAGTCGATGGTCTGCGGGTTCTTCTTACAGAACTGGCAGGCCTTCTTCTTGAGCTTCCGAATCGGAGGCTTGGCCATCGTGGTGCTCCTGTTCAGGGCCCCGCACCAGGCGGGGATGGGATGAATGGGGTTGTGGGTCCGAACTGGTTGATCAGAAGGGCGGTTCGTCGTCAACGGCCGGGGCTGACGCCCAAGGGTCGTCGGCTGGGGCCGATGCCGGTGCCGGTGCGCCGCCACCACCACCGAAGCCGCCGCCCCCACCACCGCGGGTGACTTTGGCGACCTTCGCTGTGGCGTACTTCAGTGAGGGGCCGACCTCGTCGACGTCGAGCTCGTAGACGGTGCGCTTCTCGCCTTCGCGCGTCTCATATGAACGCTGCTTGAGGCGTCCTTGCACGATGACCCGAGCGCCCTTGGTGAGGGTCTCTGCCACGTTCTCGGCAGCCTGGCGCCAGATGGAGCAGCGCAGGAAGAGAGCGTCGCCGTCCTTCCAGTCGTTGGTGTTCTTGTCGAAGAAGCGCGGAGTCGAGGCCACGGTGAAGTTGGCGACGGCTGCGCCTGACGACGTGAAGCGAAGCTCAGGGTCGTCGGTCAGGTTGCCGACCACGGTGATGACGGTATCGCCGGCCATGGCAGACCTACTTCCCGTCCTTGCGGACGACCTTGGTCCGCAGCACAGCTTCGGTCAGGTTCAGCTGGCGGTCGAGTTCTTTGACCGTGTCCGGCTGAGCCTTCATGTCGATGACGGCGTAGATGCCGTCGCTCTTCTTGTCGATCTCGTGGGCGAGACGACGGCGTCCCCAGATGTCGACCTTTTCCACGGTGCCGCCATCTTTGGTGATGACGGTGAGGAACTGATCGAGCGAGGGAGCGACGGTGCGCTCCTCGAGGTCAGGGTCGAGGATGACCATGAGTTCGTACTGACGCATGCGTACTCCACCTCCTTCGGACTATTCGGTCACGGACGTTCCGTGACAGGAGGGCGATGCGATCGTTGCGCCCGAGCGCAGATGCCCGGGAACAGCCTGGCCAGACTACCGGTCAGGCGGACGTACGACGAAATCGTCTGGGGATGGGGGGCGAGAATCAAGTCCTGTGGATAGCACCCGGTCGGGCGGTCCCGCGGCCGAGGGTGGCTACGCTGCGGAGGTGCGGATCGCCACCTGGAACGTCAACTCGATCACGGCCCGGCTGCCCCGTGTCACCGAGTGGCTCGACGCAAGTGGCACCGACGTGCTCTGCATACAGGAGACAAAGGTCGCGCAGGACAAGTTCCCGACCGATGCATTCGGCGACCTGGGCTATGAGGTTGCCCACTACGGGCAGGGACGGTGGAACGGCGTCGCCCTGATCTCGCGGGTCGGTATCGACGCCGTCGAGCGGGGGTTCCCCGGCGACCCCGGCTTCCCAGATTCTGAGACTCTCGAGGCGCGAGCCATCGGGGCGACCTGCGGAGGTGTCCGCGTCTGGTCGCTCTACGTCCCGAACGGGCGGACTCCCGATGACCCGCACTACACCTACAAGCTGGCTTGGTTCGGGGCGCTCACCGCTCACCTCGAAGCGCAGGTGGCCGCGTCCGCCCCGCTGGCCGTGGTCGGTGACTTCAACGTGGCACCGACCGACGCCGACGTCTGGGACCCAGCGAAGTTTGCGGACGCCACCCACGTCACGGACGCCGAGCGTGCAGCGTTCGATGCCGTGAAGGCCCTAGGGCTGAGTGACGTCTTCCCGCGCGCGCTCAAGGGCGACCACCCCTTCACCTTCTGGGACTACCGCGACGGTGCTTTTCACAAAGGCATGGGCATGCGGATCGACTTCGTGCTGGCGAACGCCGAGCTGCAGTTGTCTGTGCGGGACGCATACGTCGATCGGGAGGCGCGCAAGGGCAAGGGGCCGAGCGACCACGCGCCGGTTGTCGTCGACGTCGAGCTCTGACCGTCAACCAGCCACGCACTCGGCGGGCCTCGGGACGTGATGGGGCCGTCACAGTGAGTGAGAGGGGTCGTCCAATCGGACGATCTCGGGCGAATGGCACCCTCCAGCCACCCGTACGGCCTAGGTTTCGACGACCTGCACCATTCCGTCCGCTTGGGGGGCCTACGTCCATGTCGCTTTCTTCTTGGCGCTCACTGCGCCGATCCACCACAGTCACGGCTGTGGCCGCCGTTGGGTTGCTGAGCACCGGCTTGCTCGGAACCGCTCAGGCAAAACCGCCCACCAGCACCACCGTCACCGGTACCGTCAAAACTGCCGGTGGCGTCGCAGTTGCCGGCGTCAAGGTGAACATCAAGGTCGGCACCAACACCGCGGTGGCGGCCACCACCGGCGCGACTGGAGCCTTCTCGGCGACAGTAATCGTCGGAACCGCAACCGTCGACCTGATCAGCCCGGCTGCTCCAATCGCTGGCCTGCCCCAGACATGGTCCATCAAGAACATCGGCACCAGCGTCGTCAGCAACGGAGTGCTCCCGTTCACCCTGCCAGCAGCTGCCGCCATCACGGCCCAGGTGCAGCGGGCTGGAGTGAACATCGCCGGCGTACCGGTGACTCAGTGCAGCACGACCACTCCCACCGCGGATCCGGCCGTTGTCTTGCCCGGCACCGTCGCAGTGGCGCCAACGCAAGACTTCACCGGCGCGGTTACCAACGCGTCGGGCCAGGTCGTCATCAACGCCTTTAAGGACACCACCTTCGGGCGGCTCTGCGGCGCCTATACCCAGTCAGCTGGTGGTGCAACGACAGACTTCCTCTCGCGGAGTGCCATCAAGGACACCGCAACCATCACCAGCATCACCCTCTTCGCACCGCCGACCGTGCCCCAGACGGGCATCGTGAAGGACAGCCTGGGGAACGCCAAGAGCGGGCTCACTGCGGCATTTCGTTCAGCGGGTGGGCAGGTCGACTCGACCAGCGCCCCGACCAGTGCCGCCGGTGCCTTCTCGTCCGAGGTTGCATCCGGCAACGTCTTCGCCCGGTTCAACGGCCGGTCGCTCTCGGCAACCGTTGCTCCACCGACCAACATCCCGCGGTCGTTCAAGGCAACCATTGACGGCACCGCCGACGGAACCACTCCGTGGAACGTCAACCTGCCTGCCACGGTCAAGCTCGATGTGAAGGTCGTCAACAGCGACGGCTCACCGGTCGGGAACGCGGTCGTCCGGCCCATCGCGACAGGCGCCTACGACGCAGCGAACTCCGCCGTGTTGGTCGCGGGCCAGCCGGCAGCTCAGATCACCCAGCAGATCTTTGGCGACGGCCTGAGCAACACCCTCGGCATCACCAGTGTTCGGCTCTTCCCGGACACGTCTCTGGGAGCGTTCACCGTCACCAAGAACATCGGTGGTGGCTTGAGCCGCACGACCACGGTTGCGGCCGGCATCGTGCTGACCTCCAACACCCAAGTAACGGTGGTGCTTCCGCCCGCGTAGTCCGACGACGATCAACGTAAGGCGGGCCTTCTCCGGGGGGCCCGCCTTACGTTGCGTCACCCATCGAACCGTCGCCACTAGGCTGACGGCCGTGAATCAGCCCCTGGTGGTCCGACCGATCACCGCCGACGAGCACCTCGCCGTCGTGACCGACGCCAGTGGCTCCTTCCTCCAGACACCAAGCTGGGGTGCGGTGAAGATCGACTGGACGCACGAGAGCCTCGGCTGGTTCGACGGTGCCGATCTGGTGGGTGCCGCACTCGTGCTCTACCGCTCTCTGCCACGTACCACCCGTGCGCTCGCCTACCTGCCCGAGGGCCCGGTCATCGACTGGGATCGCTACCCAGCCGCAACCGTGACGGATCCCCTGCTCGAGCACCTTCGGCGGCGCAAAGCGTTCTCCGTGAAGATGGGTCCACCGGTCGTCGCCCACCGTTGGGAAGCTCGCACCCTGAAGGAAGCGATCGCGACAGGCAGCGCGCAACGCCTCTCCGACGTACCGGCCGACTCCACATCGACTGCGGCAGTCAAGGTCGTCGCGGAGCTTCAGTCGAACGGGTGGACGCGGCAGAGCTCCGGCGCCGGCTTCGGCGACTTCCAGCCGCGCTACGTCTTCCAGGTGCCGCTGGCTGGCCGCACTCTCGACGAGGTGTTCAGCGGCTTCAACCAGCTCTGGCGTCGCAACATCCGCAAGGCGCAGAAGTCCGGAGTCGAGGTGGCGTTCGGAGACGCGTCTGACCTGCCGGCCTTCCACGAGGTCTACGTCGAGACGGCCCAGCGCGATGGGTTCACCCCCCGGCCACTCAGCTACTTCGAGCGGATGTGGAAGGAGATGCGAGCCGAAGCCGGCGCTGATCGCATCCGGCTCTACCTCGCTCGTCATGAAGGTCGCCTCCTAGCTGCCACCACCTGGGTGAAGGTCGGCACCCACGTCTGGTACTCGTACGGTGCCTCCACCAACGAGGGGCGCGAGCTGCGTCCCAGCAACGCGATCCAGTGGAAGATGATCGAGGATGCGCACGCCGCGGGCGCCTCGGTCTACGACCTTCGCGGGATCACCGAGACACTCGACTCCAGCGACCCGCTCTTCGGCCTCATCCAGTTCAAGGTGGGAACGGGCGGGGAGGCAGCCGAATACATCGGGGAGTGGGACTACCCGCTCAATCCGTTGCTGCACAAGGCCTTCACCTACTACATGGGGCGCCGATAGCTGATGTTCGCTCTCCACATCGAGTCCAAGCGCTGGCGTGCCAACGCTGCCGCGTTAAAGGCCGAGATCCCCAACATCGTTCCAGTGGCGAAGGGCAACGGGTATGGATTCGGCCTCGCCATGCTGGGCGCTGAAGCCGAGCGGCTTGGCTGCGACACGCTCGCGGTCGGAATGCTCGACGAGGCGCCGCTGGTGCACGACGCGTTCCGCGGTGACGTCCTTGTTCTCACTCCTTGGCACCCCGCGATCGACCCAGAGCCAGCCGACGACGACCGATTGGTGCTCACCGCTTCCTCGCTGGAGGCAGTCCGTGCTCTGTCAGGTCACGGACGCCGTGTCGTCGTAGAGCTCCTCACCTCGATGCGGCGCTTCGGCCTCGATGAAGAAGCCGTCGCTTTGGCCGTCCCTGACATCACGGCGCTCACTCTTGAGGGATTCGCAATGCATCTGCCCATCGACGACGGCGAGCTTCCCCGCGTCGAGGAGATCAGCAGCTGGGTCAGTACCTTGCGGCGCCACCAGCTGCCGACCGACACGCTCTGGGTCAGCCATGTTTCCGAAGCCGAGCTCGCGACACTGCACCGCCGCCACCCTGAGACTCACTTCAGACCGCGGATCGGCACCGCACTCTGGCTCGGCGACCGGGACTCCTACCGAGCCAGGGGCACTGTGCTTGCAGTGCACCCGACCCGACGTGGCGTCCGGTTCGGGTACCGGCAGCACAAGGCCCCTGGCGACGGCCACCTCCTCATCATCGGCGGTGGAACGTCGCACGGGGTTGCGCTCTCGGCACCGCGATCGGTATCCGGAGTCACCTCTCGCCTCAAGCTGGCGGCCGAAGGCACTCTGGAGGCAGGCGGACGGGCGCTGTCGCCCTTCTACATCGGGGGGAAACGTCGCTGGTTCGCCGAGCCACCGCACATGCAGGTGTCCATGGTGTGGTTGCCGTCCGGGGTTACCCCACCCGTCATCGGCGAAGAGGTCGACGTCGATATCCGGATGACGACAGCAACCTTCGACCGCGTCATCTTGCACTAGCAGTGGGGTACCTTGGCGCTCCGATGGCACCAACCGAAGGTCTCGCACCGAACGAGGGCGGTGACGATGCGGCTACGACCGGGTAACTCCCGCGATGTCGCGACGTTCGCGCGCCTCATCAACGCCCAGAGCCAGTGGCTCCGGGGTGAAGACCTCTGGCAGGAGGACGAGCTCGCGGCCATCCTCATCAGCGCTACTGGCGAACCCGCCGACAATGACAGGTACCTCGAGGTTGGTGGTGAGACCGTCGCCGCCGTGCACGTGCACCTGAGTGCCCCCTTCACCAAGGGCACGATCCGCCTTGCTCTGCCACCTGGCCCGAAGCGAGGCGCGCACGCCAGAACATTGCTCGACGCAGCGGCACGCATCGTGCAGAGCAACCCGAACACCGCGACGGACGCTGATCTGCAGATGGACGTGGCCCGCGAAGACACCGAGCTGCTCGGCATCCTCGACGAGTTCGGATTCCACGTTGTTCAGAAGGAGACGATCCTGGAGGGCGACATCTTTGACGCCCCTGCCCCTGCCTGGCCGTCAGACGTCGACGTCTCCACCTTCAGCGTGACCCGTGACCTCAGGGACGGGTACCAGGTGATCCGCGAGGCATTCGTTCCCAAGCTGGGCGGCTGGCACCTTTCCTGGGACGACTACGAGTACAGCATGCAGAACGACCCGACCGCGCTCCCGGGACTCTCCGTCATCGTGCGCGATGCCGATGGGCCGCTGGCGATCGCCTTGAACTTCATGGACACCACCAAAGCCAGCACCGGCCTGACCGGGCTGCTCGGTGTGCGCGAACGCCGACGCAATCAGGGGCTGGGACACGCGCTGCTTCTGGAGTCTTTCGATCGCTTTCGCAGCAGGGGATGGTCACATGCCCGGCTGGCAACAGTTCTTGGCATGGACCTCGACGACGACAACTACACCCTCTACACCGGGGTCGGAATGCGCCCCCTTTTCGACAACCTCGTCTTGGCCAAGAGTCGGAAGTAGTAACAGCATTCAGCCACCGGACTGGCGACGTCGGAACGCAAACTTGTCGGGAGCATCGTTGAGGACTCCGCCGCCTGGATCGTCGTCCCCGAGGCTGCTCCGGACCGGATCGTTCTGGGGCCGCAAGATGTCGCGCACCACAAAGCCTGCGAATGCCAGAGTGGCCCCGACGTGCACGGCGATGGCCGCCCAGTAGTACGTGTCGGGCAGCCCCCGCTCAGGGGTGACCTGCCAGATGATGTACCACCACACCGCGAAGAAGTAGATGACCTCAGCGGCCTGCCACCAGAGGAAGTCGCGCCATCTAGGCCTGGCAAGCACGGCCAGCGGGATCAGCCAGACGACGAACTGCGGCGAATACACCTTGTTGGTGACGATGAAGGCAGCAACTGTGAGGAAGGCCACCTGATGGAACCGGGGACGTCGGGGGGCGGCCAATATGAGCAGCCCGATCCCAAGGCATAGAACGAGGAGGGAGCCGGTCGCCAACAGGTTGAGCCGATCTACGGGCGGGTCGAAGTGAAATGCGTCGCGCAGCACGAGCCAGGGCGAGCCGAAGTCTGCGCCTCGCTCTGACGAGAACCGGTAGAAGTGCGCCCACCCGTCGAACCGCGCCACCATGATCGGGACGTTGGCGGCGAGCCACATGAGTGCAGCTCCACCAAAGGTGAGGAACCAGTAGCGCAAGCGTCCCGCTCGAATGCAGAGCAAGAGCAGTGGCCCCAGGATCAGAACCGGGTAGAACTTGAAAGATGCCCCCATTCCCAGCAGCAGCCCCGCAAGGACCGGATACCGCCGAGCCCACGCCAACAGAGCCAACGACGTTGCCGCAACGGCCCAAAGGTCCCAGTTGATCGTCGAGGCCAAGATCATCCCTGGAGCTGCGGCAACCATCGCCGCATCCCAGGGTCTGCGTCGAACCGTGAGCGCAGTTGCCCAGACAGCCAGCGCCAGCAGCAGCGCAATCAGAATCGCGTTCAACGCGTAGTAAGTGCGCGCCCGTGTGTCGCTGGACCAGTTGTCAGAGATCGGCACCCCGAGCGCGTACATGACCGCACCTGTCAGCACCGGGTACTCAATCTCATCGTCGCCGGTCGTGGCTGGATCCTCGACGTAGGGGAGAACGCCCTCGTCAATGCCACGGCCCCAGTACAAGCTGACCATGTCGCTATAGCAGCCCCGGCTGAAGGTCTCGTAGCCGTTGCCCCACGCCTTCGTACTGCACGGCGAGTCGATAGCCGCGCCGAGGGCAGAAGCCAAGATGGAAATCAGCAGAACAATGCGGAGTGGAGTCCACCACGAACGTCGCGGGTTTGCGTGGCGGCCGAGCGGTCCACCGAAGACGGTGCTGGCGCCTGCCGCCATCGGATCGTCACGCGTAGGCAGGACGAAGAGGTCAGCGGCGGGCACGTGCGCCATTGTGCCGTGCCGGCTGGCCATCGTGGGTCAACGCGGCGACTTCGCTAGGGGTTCGCCCCGCCACCGCCACCGCCACCGCTCGGGGACGGCGACGGGGTTGTCGGGGTGGGCGATGGATTTGGCGTGGTCTTGGTGGGAGTCGGCGTCGGCTTCGGGGTTGTGGGGGTCGGCTTCGGGGTCGCCGAGGACGTTGTGGGCGTCGGGGTCGGCGACGTTGTGGCCGTCGGCGTCGGCGTCGCCGCCGGAATGGGGCGCCCCGGGAAGGTCATGACATCCTGGCCGATGAGCGCTGCTGAGGTGTAAGCGGTCCAGATCGAAGTCGGGTAGCCAGCGCCAGTGAAGGGATACATGCCCGCAACACCGGTGAGGGGCGCGGTGGGGTCGCCTGCGAGCTCACGGTGGAACGCGACCGCCGTCACGAGCTGGGGCGTGTACCCGACGAACCAGGCGGTCTCTCCCTCGTTGTTACCAGTCTTCCCCGCGGCGGGGCGTCCGAGGTTCGATGCCGTGGCACCGGTACCGCTCGTCACTACCTGGGTGAGGTCGTACGTCACCTCGTTGGCGATACCGGCCGGGAAGCCACGCTCCTCCTGCGTCTCGGCCTCGTAGAGAACGTTGCCGTCAGCATCGGTGACCTGCTGGACGGAGTGAGCCTCAGTACGCATGCCCTCATTGGCAAAGGTTCCGTAGGCGCTTGCCATCGCGAGTGGCGAGTACTGGGCCTGGCCCAACGTGACGCGCGGGTCGCCAGCGTTGAGGTTCGTGACGTCAAGTCCAGCCTTGCCTGCTGCCTTGGCGACCTCCTCTGGTCCCATCTGCTGAGTGAGATCGACGAACGCGGTGTTGACCGACTGCTCGGTGGCGTACTCCAGTGAGATGGCAGATCCATAGCTGTCATCGCCCTGGTTGTTGACGGGCTTGGGGTCACCTTCAAGGTAGAAGGGTGAGTTGCCGTTGAACGTGCTGGAGAGCGTGAAGCCGTTCTGCAGGGCTGCCGCGACGGTGAAGGCCTTCATGGTCGATCCGACCGGGATAGGGGCGATGGCGTTGTTGAACTGGCTCTTTTCCCAGTTCTTCCCGCCATACATGGCGACGATGGCACCCGTGCGCGGGTCGACCGAGATCAGACCGAGCTTCACCCCTTCGTTCGGGGGAGTTGGAAACCCTTCCGTGGCGGCGGTCTGTGCGGCGTCCTGTGCTTGCTGATCGAAGGTCGTCGTGACGCGGAGGCCGCCGGCATCGATCTCATCCTTACTGAAACCAAGCCCCTTGAGCTCGTCGCGCACCATGTCGAGGAGATAGCCGGTCTGGCCCTCGTAGCTGTTGAGCGCTTGCGGGTCTTGGATCTTGGGCAGCCGGTTGATCTTGGCCGCAGCAGCCTCGTCGAGCCAGCCTTGCTCCACCATTCCGGGGATCACGTAGTCGAGCGTTCGTGCTTTGAGCGCCTGCTTGGCCGCTTTGCCCTCAGCCGGGTCGTAGCTGCTGGGCGCACGAATCACCGCGGCGAGGACCGCGCCCTGAGCCTCGTTCAAGTCGCCGACGTCTTTGCCGAAGTAGGCCTGGCTCGCTGCTTGAATGCCATACGCGCCGCGACCGAAGTAGATGGTGTTGAGATAGTCCTCGAGCACCTGCGACTTGGTCTGGCTGCGCGAGAGCTTGATCGCGAGGATCGCCTCCTTGATCTTTCGGGTCAACGTGCGTTCCTGGGTCAAGTAGGCATTCCTGGCGTACTGCTGGGTGATCGTCGATGCGCCCTGAGTGTCACCTCCTCGGATGTTGTTCCACAGCGCGCGTCCGATACCGACCGGCGAAATGCCTTCGTTCTCGTAGAAGCCACGATCCTCAGCTGCCAGAACAGCGAGCTCGACGTGGTCGGGGATCTGGGCCAGGGTGACGATCTCTCGGTTGACGTCGGCGTAACGTCCGATGACGTCCTTGCCGTCGGCGTAGTACACGACCGATGTCTCTGCCGTGGCCAGGTCGTTGGGTTGCGGGATATCGATCAAGAGGTAGAGGGTGACAAAGGTGGCCCCCAGCGCAGCGACTCCTAGAGCGCACAGGCCCAGCAGCTGGCGCCACGAAGGAACGAACCGACGCCAGCCGGTACGCCAACGGCGCGGGTAGTCGATGCGCACGTTTGCCTCTCGATGAGCTGTTGGGGACGCGAACCCGCCGACCGCGTCGAGGTTCTACCTCAGTCTGACGGAGGCCGGCGTGCCACAGTTCCCCGCCCCGCCGAAGATCGACAGGGCCTAGAGCACCGGATCGCCGCGGTGCGCACGCAACGGGGGCCGCGGCGTCCCATCTCCCATGACAAAGGTCGTCGTCAGGTAGTTCCATGAGCAGCCCGGGCACACCTCGACGACGTATACCCGGAACTCCCCGTACTCACGGGCCATGACTTCGAGCTCACGAGGAGCCCGAATCCGCCCCTGATAGGGGCCAAGCTCGTCGCCGAAGACATAGCTGAGCTCAGCCAGTTCGTCACCGCGACAGACCGGGCACGGGCGGCCGGCTGGGACGCCGTGGTGCTCAGCTGCGCGTAGTAGGTACGGATCTGCGTCACAGAGGTCGCTGGTAAATGCCTGGCCGCGCCGCAGGTCAGCCAAGGCAGCGCGCCGTTGCAGCGCGTAGTCGATCACCGCCCGCTGCGACCACACGGTGCGTTGGCTGGCCCCCATCGACATCCATCGAGGGTACGTCGACGGGAAGAAGTTCGCCCGTGAACGGCGGGTGGATTTGCGAAGTCGGGCAGCAGCCGAGTATCGTCTCGCTGCATCGCCTCGATGTATCGGCGCGATACATCGATTTCGTGACAGACGACCGCCGGAAGCACCTGGGAGACCCGTGGCCAAGCGCAGTGGCGTCCTCGAGCTCGCCGTGCTCGGACTTCTCCACGAGTCCCCGATGCACGGCTATGAGCTTCGCAAGCGCCTCGCCAGCCAGCTCGGCGCCTTCCGCGCCCTCTCGTACGGCTCGCTCTACCCGTGCCTGAAGGACCTCGTCCGGCAGGGCCTCATCGCCGAGTCGACCGACCCTGGCGAAGGCGGTACCCGCCGGTCGAAGATCGTCTACCAGCTCACCGCGGACGGCAAGGAGCACTTCCAGCAGCTCCTCGCTGAGTCGGGGCCGGCTGCCTGGGACGACGAGACCTTCGGTGTCCGTTTCGCGTTCTTCGGCCGTACCGATGCCGACACCCGGATGCGGATCCTGGTGGGGCGCCGTGGCCGGCTCGAAGAGCGCCTCGACAACCTCAAAGGGTCTTTTGCTCGCACCCGCGAGCGGCTCGACGACTACACCACTGCGCTGCAGAACCACGGCCTCGACTCCGTCGAGCGTGAGGTTCGCTGGCTCAACGAGCTGATCGATGACGAGCGCAACCGCAAGCAGACCAGCACAACATCAGGCTCTGGGGCTCAAGGCCCCGGGGACACGACAAAGGAGTAACCATGGGTTCGGTACGCGTAGCCATCGCGGGCGTCGGCAACTGCGCCGCATCGCTCGTGCAAGGCGTCGAGTACTACAAGGACGCCGATCCCGCCGCGCGCGTCCCCGGCTTGATGCACGTCCAGATCGGCGACTACCACATCAGTGACGTCGAGTTCGTCGCCAGTTTCGACGTCGATGCCAAGAAGGTGGGCCAAGACCTCGCGCACGCCATCTTGGCCAGCGAGAACAACACCATCAAGATCTGCGAGGTGCCGCCGACCGGCATCACCGTGCAACGCGGCCCAACGCTGGACGGGCTCGGCAAGTACTATCTCGAAACCATCACCGAGTCGGACGAAGAGCCGGTCGACGTCGCTCAGGCACTTCGTGACACGAAAGCAGATGTTCTGGTCTGCTACCTCCCGGTCGGTTCTGAGACAGCGGCCCGCTACTACGCGCAGGCAGCCATCGACGCCGGCGTGGCGTTCGTGAACGCCCTCCCGGTCTTCATCGCAGGCACCAAGGAGTGGGCCGACAAGTTCGCCGCGGCCGGCGTGCCAATCATTGGTGACGACATCAAGTCGCAGGTCGGTGCCACGATCACGCACCGCGTGCTCGCCAAGCTCTTCGAAGACCGCGGAGTCATCGTCGACCGCACCATGCAGCTCAACGTCGGTGGCAACATGGACTTCAAGAACATGCTCGAGCGCGAGCGCCTCGAGTCGAAGAAGATCTCCAAGACCCAGGCGGTTACGTCGCAGCTCAAGCACGACCTTGGCAAGGACAACGTTCACATCGGCCCGTCCGACTACGTTGCCTGGCTTGACGACCGCAAGTGGGCCTTCGTTCGCCTCGAAGGTCGTGCCTTCGGTGACGTTCCGCTGAGCCTGGAGTACAAACTCGAGGTCTGGGACTCCCCCAACTCAGCCGGGGTCATCATCGACGCGGTCCGCTGCGCCAAGATCGCCCTTGACCGGGGGATCGGTGGCCCGATCCTCTCGGCCAGCAGCTACTTCATGAAGTCGCCACCCGTTCAGTACTACGACGACGAGGCGCGCGACGCTGTCGAGGACTTCATCAACGGTAAAGACTGATCCTTCAAGTCTGAGCCGCTACTTGATCGTCTTCTCGATCGAGGTCCGCACATCGCTCTTGTCCGCCTGAGCGCTGTCGGTGCCTGTCCCACCATCGAGGGTGTCCTTCACGCCGTCCTTGGCGTAGAAGGTGTCGTTGCCGCTGCCGCCGATGAGCTTGTCGGCGCCGAGCCCTCCGGTGATGGCGTTGGCGAACTTCGAGCCGGTGATCGTGTCCTTCCCTGAGCCACCGATCACGTTCTCGACGTCGGTGAGAATCTTGTCCAGCTCGCCGACCTGTCCGTCGTTTGCGTTGGCATCGAGCTTAACGATCACCGATGCCGTACGACTAGCGTACGTAATGGTGTCGACACCGGTGAGTCCGCTCACCGTGTCTGCACCCAGGCCCCCGTCGAAGGTATTCGCTGCGCTGCTACCCGTGAGAACGTCTGCGCCGGAACCACCCGTCAGGTTCTCGACATCCACTGCGATGTTGTCGAGCTCGCCGACCGCACCGTCGTTGGCCACCCCATCGATCGAGGCGCTGACTGCCAGCGAGTGGTCGGCATACGACGCCGTGTCGGCCCCGAGGCCACCAGCGAACGTGTCAGCTCCGTCACCACCAAGCATCGTGTCGTCGCCATCACCTCCGGAGAGAGTGTCAACGCCAATGCCAGCCGTGAGGGTGTCGTTGCCGATCCCACCGTTTAGCGTGTCGTTGCCGCCTGATCCGTCCTTGAGCACATTTGCGTTGGCGTCGCCGGTGATCACGTCGTTCGCCGATCCACCGGTCACGTTCTCGATGTCGGTGGAGATGGTGTCGTTCTCACCGGCAGAGCCATCATTGGCCACGCCGTCCAAAGTGACGGTCGTGTCCGTGGCGTGATCGGCGTACGACACCGTGTCGCTGCCTGCGCCACCGACGAAGACGTTGGCCGCCGTTGTTCCGAGCAGCGTGTCTGCTCCGGCGCCACCTGTGAGGTTCTCGACATCGGCGCCGAGGTTCTCCAACTCAGCCGCTGTCCCGTCGTTGGCCACTCCATCGAGTGAGGCACTCACAGCTGCGGTCTTGTCCGCGTAGGAAACCGTGTCGGTCCCGTTGCCTGCGACGTAGCTGTCCGTGCCGCCACCGCCGGTGAGAACGTCGTTGCCGTCGCCGCCGGTCAAGACGTTGGCCGAGGTGCTACCGGTCAAGGTGTCTCCCTGGTCGGTACCGATGACGTTCTCGACGTCGGTGAAAACGTTGTCAGTCTCGCCAGCTGAACCGTCGTTGGCCGCGGCTTCGATTGAAACGGTCACGGCAGCTGCGTGGTCGGCGTAGGAGACCGTGTCGGTCTCGGTTCCGCCGGTGAAGTAGTCGTTGCCGGCCCCTCCGGCCATCTGATCGCTGCCGGCACCACCATCGAGGTAATCGTCGCCGGTCGTTCCGGTCAGAACGTCGTCCCCACCATTTCCGGTCAGGACATCGGCGCCGGCAGGGCCATCGGTGAGGACGTTGGCGTCCGCATCACCGGTCAGTTTGTCGCTTCCGTAGCCGCCTGCAATGTTCTCAACGTCGGAAAGCACGTTGTCGGACTCGTTGGACTCTCCGTCGTTGGAGATGTCGTCCAGCGTGACGGTGACCGCTGCGACGCGGGCCGAGTAGTCAGCCTCATCGATGCCGGCGCCGCCACCAAGCACGTCGCTCGACGTTCCGCCGATGAGTGTGTCGTCGCCCAGTCCACCATCGAGGATGTCGACGTCCGGACCACCCAGCAGCGTGTCGTTGCCGTCACCGCCACCGATGATGTCGCTGCCCTCGCGTCCAAAGATTGTCTCGGCATCGCTACCACCGGTGATCTGGTCGTCGCCAGGTCCACCGTCGAGCGAGTTGCTACCGGATGGATCGATCAGTGTGTCGTCGCCCGTTTCGCCGAGCAGGCTGTCGTTGCCCGGCCCACCGTCAAGGAAGTCGTTCTCGGTGCTGCCGGAGAGGTCATCGTTCCCTGGTCCACCGGTGATGGTGTCGACGTTGGCGCCGCCCTTGAGCGTGTCACCATCGTTGCCGCCGTCGACGGTGTCAGCTCCGCCGCCACCGAAGAGGGAGTCTTCACCGTTGCCACCGATCAGGGTGTCGACCCCACCGCCGCCGCCGATGTTGTCGTTGCCCTCACCGCCGTCGATAACGTTGGCACCCAGGTCATTGCCGTTGAGGTCGTCGTTGCCGTCACCGCCAATGATGTTCTCGATGTCGGACTCGATGAAGTCGTTCTCGCCAACCTCACCGTCGTTCTGCACTCCGTCGAGGGAGACGTTGACGCGCTGGGTGCGGCTCGAGTAGTCGACAAGGTCCGTACCAGACCCGCCGTAGACGTAGTCATCGCTCTGGTCGTCCGCTTGGGTGAAGGTGTCGTCGCCGGCTTCACCGAAGACTGTGTCGGACCCGTTGTCCATGCTCACGACATCGTTTCCGTCACCCATCAGCGCGTAGTCGTCCTCGGTGCCGCCGACCATGGTGTCGTTGCCAGCGTTGGCCTCGACGTAGTCGAACCCTGAGCTCATGTTGAAGGTGTCATTGCCAGATCCGCCATAACCGTCATCGTTGCCGGACGACGCGTTGTAGGTGACGGGAAGAGTGATGGCCGTCCAGTCGGCGGTATCGGCGAGGTTGCCGAGGTTGAGCACGATCGAGGTGACACCGGTGCAGTGCAGCTCACCTGAGACCAGCGGGCAGTTTGCCCCGGCCACCAGGGACGCTGTCCCGAAGTCGTCCAGAGTGATCGCTCCAGGAGTTGCCGACGTCTTCCAGATGAGGACGTCATTGTTCTCGTTGTTCGTGGCGTTGTACGTCAAGACCCCGCCGACGACGCCACCGGTAGAGGCAGACGCCCCCGGGGCGCCGCTCAGGACGAAGGCGCCGGTCAGCGCCAGGGCGAGCGAGCCACGAAGGGCCCAGATGTGTTTGCTCTGCGACATGGTCCATCCCTCATCTGGGCACGCCGCGATCGGCCTGCCTTGTTCTCCCCCTGATGTCGACCACTCTGGACCCCAGGGACGAGAGGCTGATCGGATGACACGCCGGAACGTCCGAAATACCTACAAACCACCCGAGTCCAGACAGAGCGAGTCCGGACAGAGCGAAGGGGTGGGGCTCGGTCTCCCGAGCCCCACCCCTTACTTCCTCCCCCCGGAGTACTGCTGGCCTAGCTCAGGCCGGTGGTCAGGTAGAGGCGGTAGTTCTTGTAGTTGGCCTGCCACCCGTTGTAGATCACGTACCTCGTCGTGGCGTCGAAGAAGATCGGCGACGGTGAGTCGTTCAGGTACTTGCCAGCGACAGTGCTGTTGGCAAGCGCCGTTGGAGCTCCCCACGCGCCACCCTTGTTGGTCGACTCGAGCCACTTCAGGTCGATCCGGCTGGTGTTGTTGGTGTAGTCGCAGCCGTTCGTCACGCAGAGCGGTGCGGCGAGGCCGACCGTCGACGCGCCGGTCAGCGAGACCGACCCTGAGTACGACGCTGTGTAGCCGCCACCCGGGAGGGAGTAGGCCTTGGTCGGCGACGTTACGAAGCTGTTGCTCGCCGTGCTGTACTCGGCGTAGTAGACGCCGTCGTCCTGGTTCCAGGTGAATCCGATCCGGCTGCCTACCGCATCGCACTGGACCCAGCCCTCGTCATCGCCACCAGCAGCACTGCTTGGGTTGATCGAAGTCTTGGCGATCGTGCCACCGCTGTCCTTGGAGACAACGACTCCGATCTTGCCGGTGCCGTCGAGCCACGCCGACGCGAAGTTAGTGCCGTCGGAACAGACTCCCGGCCAACCGCCGAAGCCCTCGCCGTCACCCAGGTCACGCGTGGTGGAGCCCAAGGTCTTGGTGGCGAAGGTCGCACCAGCATCGGTGCTGAGCTTCAGGGTGATCTTGCCGGTGTCACCGTTGGTGTAAGCCACGTACACGGTGTTGCCTGCACCCGTGACGACCGGATAGTCCACGCGTCCGGTACCCGCCGAAAGCTTGACCGGAGATGTCCACGTGCCGTTGACCAGTCCCCGGTAGTAGGCGACCCGCGGCGCAGCCGGGTCGATGGCGTACTTCGTCTGGCTGGCCCATGCGGTGTAGACGTTGCCGTTGGTCTTGCCGGCGCCAAGGGTGATCCGGTCCGAAGTCTGGGCCTTGGGGCTGATCAGCTTGGCTTTGCCCCAGGTGACCGCCTTGGTGGTCGGATCAACGGTGCCTATCCGGGCATACACCGACTGCTTGGAGCTTGTCGTCCCCGCGTCCGACGAGTAAGCAAAGGCGATCTTGTTGGTGCCCACCTTCGATGCCGCAGAGCCGTAGTTCCACGAGTACTGCCCGCTGACGAAGCCGGTCTTGCTGTCTGCTGTCGGGGCCGGCGACCAGGTGGTTGCTGCCCATGCGGCCGGTGCTGCAACACCGACGACAAGGGCAGCAACACCGACGCGCGCGGTCCAGCGCATGCGTGATGCCATGAAAAATTCCCTCCGTTTCGCCCTCAGCGCGTCCCCTCAGACGGCGTCGGGATCCCCCTCGAATACCCACCGGATCCGCGCCCGGCGAGTGGGCCTGACGCTTCTCCCACGGTCAGGGGGCGTCAATACGACTCCATGGCGTGCCACCCCGTGGAACGTTGGCCGAAATGTACAAACTGAATCGTCAATCAAGACGTTTCGGCACCCTCCGTAGGCGCGGAGTCACGGGGGGTGAAAACGGACATCAGGCGTAATCGGCAGGCGCCTAGGCTCGCCGCAATGATCGCTCCACATCTGCGCGCACTTTCGCGGCTCGCCGCGTTCCGCGCATTGCTCCGGGTTCGGCTCGTGGGACAGGTGTCTGACGGACTACTCCAGGCTGGCTTGGTCGGGGTCGTTCTCTTCGCCCCCGAGCGCGCCCCATCCCCAACGCGCATCGCTGTTGGGTTCGCCGTGCTGCTCCTTCCGTTCTGCCTGGTGGCACCGATCGCCGGGGTTCTTCTAGACCGGTGGTCACGCGTCCGTGTCCTGGCCTGGGCCAACCTCGCGCGCGCTCTGCTCATCACGGTGACGGCAGTTGCGACAGCGGTTACTGCGCCAGAACTCGTGATCTTCGGGAGTGCCTTGGTTGCCCTCGGCCTCAATCGGCTCATTCTTGCCGCGCTCGGGGCATCGCTGCCGCGCACCGTCTCGACCGACCTTCTCGTCTCCGGCAACGCCCTTGCCCCCACGCTGGGCACTGGCGCCACCGTCGCGGGGGCCGGGATCGGCCTGGCCCTCCGCGGTTCCCTCGACGCGGCTGGTGATGCTGCTCCGTTCGCGGCCGCAGCAATCGGCTACCTGCTTGCAGTTCTCGCAACGAGACCATTCGCGCGCGATGCCCTCGGCCCCGTTGAGAACAGTCCAGATGACGACAGCGGGGGGAGCCCCCCTCCGGCAAGCATCCTGACGAGCTCCTGGGCGGACATTCGTTCAGGGGTCACGCACATCGCTGCGTCGGCACCGGCCACGCGTGCCCTCACGGTGATGGCGGCCAACCGACTTCTCTTCGGCGCATTCACCGTGTGGACGGTCATCGTGATCCGCTTTCAGTTACACGGAACGAGCAGCGACGAAGAGAGCTCGCTCGCCGCCCTCGCTGCAGTTGCCTTGGCCGTTGGTCTCGGGCTCCTCGCTGCGGCCATCAGTGCGCCAGCTCTCGTCCGACGGAGGGGAGCGCGTTCGACGGCCACCATCGCGCTCTGTGTGGCTGCGATCGGGGCGCTCATTCCCCTCGTTGCCGTTCGGCTCGGGGCCTTTCTTGTTGCCTGGCTACTGATCGGTGCCGGCGCTCAGATGCTCAAGATCACCGTCGACACCGTCTTGCAGAGGGCGGTCGACGACGACATGCGCGGACGCGCCTTCATCGCCTACGACATCGTCTTCAACGTGGCGTTCGTCCTCGGTGCCGCCACCGTCGCGGTCCTCCCGATGAGCTCACTCGTCGGCGCCGGGGCCGCTACCGTCATCTCGGCCGGCTACCTCATTCTCGCCGGAGCGGCCCGGTGGCCAACAGTCGGCAGCCGGCCCTCACTGACTCAGTGACTCACTGACTCACTGACGGGCGTCCCACCACTTTTGCAGTACCTCGATGGCCTCGGCACGGTCGAGCGGTCCCCGGTCCAGGCGTGTCTCAAGCAGGAACTGATAGGCCTCACCGACTGCGCGGCCGGGCGGAATGCCGAGGATCTGCATGATCTCGTTGCCATCGAGGTCGGGGCGGATCGATGCGAGCTCTTCGGCCTCGGCCAAGGTGGCGATGCGATCCTCGAGGTTGGTGTAGGCAGCTGCCAGTGCCGCGGCCTTACGCCGGTTACGCGTCGTGCAGTCAGCGCGCGTCAGTGAGTGCAGACGCGGCAACAACGGTCCAGCATCGCGGACGTAACGGCGCACTGCAGAGTCGGTCCATTCACCGTCGGCGTACCCGTGGAAGCGCAAGTGCAGCTCGACGAGCTCGGAAACGTCCTCGACGAGATCCTTCGGGAACCGAAGCGCCTTCATGCGTTTGCGCGTCATGCGCGCGCCGACCATCTCGTGGTGGTGGAAGGACACCCCGCCACCGTCTTCGAATCGGCGGGTCGCCGGCTTTCCTATGTCGTGCAGCAGGGCAGCGAGGCGCAGCGTGAGGTCTGGCCCGTCCCGCTCCAGGTCGATCGCCTGCTCCACAACCGTCAGCGTGTGTTCGTAGACGTCCTTGTGACGGTGGTGCTCGTCGATCTCGAGCTGCAGCGCGGGAAGCTCAGGAATGAACTCGTCGGCCAGCTTGGTGTCGACCAGGATGCGCAGACCCGCCCGCGGATTCTTCGACAGCACGAGCTTGGAGAACTCGTCGCGAACTCGCTCGGCCGACACGATCGCCAACCGCTCAGCCATCCCGGTGATGGCCTCCAGCACCGACGACTCGACCTCGAAGTCCAGCTGCGCCGCAAAACGGGCGGCACGCAGCATGCGAAGCGGATCGTCGTCGAAAGAGTCTTCCGGCAGCCCAGGGGTGCGTAGCGTCCGAGAGGCGAGTCCCGAGACACCGTCGAACGGGTCAACGAAGGTGAGCTCTGGAAGTGAGACGGCCATTGCGTTGATGGTGAAGTCGCGGCGACCGAGGTCGCCCTCCAGCGACGTTCCATACTCGACAACCGGTTTGCGCGACTGCGCGTCGTACTTCTCCGTGCGGTAAGTGGTGATCTCGCAGGTGAGCTGGCCGACCTTCGCGCCGATCGTTCCGAACGCCTTGCCGATGTCCCAGATCGCATCAACGTGACCGGTCAGCAGCCGCTCAACCTCGGTCGGATGAGCAGAGGTCGTGAAGTCGAGGTCGTTTCCCAGACGACCGAGGAGTGCATCGCGAACCGAACCTCCGACGAGGCTGATCTCGTGGCCGGCATCGGCGAAGTGCGCACCGAGCGAACCGATGACCGGAGAGACTCGGAGCAACTCAGCGATGGCGCGCTCGCGGGCGGCCTTTTCAGGGGAGGAGGACACGGGGCGCCAGCCTATCTAGGCGTTCAAGTTCCTCTCGAGGACGCCGATCCACCACCGGTGACCTCTCACCGACTCGAGCCGCTAGCCGACGGCGACCTGGGCTTTCCTAAGGCCGTCCACTCAGTCGCCGGATGGTGCGCCCTGGTCTACGCCCTGCTCAATCCGGCCGCGCTCATCCTCCGTGCGCGTTACGCAGAGCCACCCCTGACCACGGCAGAAGCGCTGACCCTGGCCATCTGTTCGGGCCTGGCGTTTGTCGGAGCGCTCTGGTTTCTCGGCCGCCCGCGTCTCGATAACGCCCTGCCCTGGCTGGGCCGCCACGGTCCCACAGTCGACGGATTTCAGCTGGTCTTCTTCGTCGCGGTGATCAGCACGATGACGGTGGCCGCTGGCGGTCCCGACAGCTGGCAGTGGCTCTTCCTCATCTTCGTGATCGTGCTTGCCGCGGTCTCCTTGTCCTTTGCGTGGACCTCGGCACTCGGCTTGCTCTCGATCGCAGGCTTTCTCGCCGCCGCCGCTCTGACGGAGACCCTCGGGCTCGAAACCGCGTACCTCACCGTCACTGCAGTTCTAGCCCTGGCCCTACTCAGCGTCTTCGCAGCACTCCTGGCCCGAGCCCTTCGACAGGCCCGTGACAACGTCGACGAACAACGGACAAAGCTCGCGTACGAGGTCGACGGCCTCACCGAGGCCCTCGGAAAACTTGCCGGCGGCGACCTCGTTGCCGCCTCGCACCTGGCCGCCACTTCTGCTCGAGCCGACGGCCACAGCGTCGTCGAGGTCTGGACGTCACTGGACACTGCGCTCGGGGCGATGCGCAGACTCGTGGGACGAGTCCACGCAGCCGGTGACGACCTGGCCTCCAACGTTCACGGATTGAACAGTTCGGCAGCCAACGCGGCCATCGCTCACACCCAGCAGTCGGCTGCAATCGCCCAGACCAGCGCGAGCATGCAAGAGCTAGCTGCGACAGCGGACCAAATCGCCGAGACCGCTCGTTCGGTGTCATCGGCTGCCGCACAAGTAACGGAGGCATCGGCAACAGCTCGACGCGTGGTGGCCAGTACCTCGATCCAGATGACTGACATCTCCTCGCGTGTTGAGTCCATCAGCGACCAGGCCCGTGAGCTGGACACCGCCGGGGCCGAGATCGGACGCATCATCGCGGTGATCGATGAGCTCTCCGACCAGACAAACCTGCTGGCGCTTAACGCTGCGATCGAAGCAGCAAGAGCCGGAGAGCACGGGCGGGGCTTTGCCGTCGTGGCCGCCGAGGTGCGTACGCTCGCGGAGCGCGCGCAGGCGTCGACCCACCAGATCGAGCAGATCGTGCAGCGGATCCGGTCTGGGACAGCGTCCACACTGCAGGCGTCGGAGGCGGGCGAACAGGCTGCAGCTACTGGACGGGCTCACGTCGCCGAAATGGAGACGGTCCTCCTTCAGATCATTGACGTCGCAGACCAGGCCGATCAGGCCGCCGGACAAATTCAGCTGGCTACGCAACAGCAGACCTCGGCCTCACACCAGGTGGTGAGCGCGATGGGCCAAGTCGCCTCCGTTGCTGAGGAGCAGGCCGATGGTCAGCGGGAGCGCGCGGACACGCTGGCCCGGCTCGACGGCATGGCAGCCGACCTACGTACCAGCATCGAGTCGTTCCGCTTCGACGGCAACGAGGATCTGCGCGTCGGCGGGGCTTGAGGAGCTACCCACCTCCCCCCGCTGGCTACCATCGCAGGATGACGTCCACCCGTCGTCGTCCGGCGCGCGGCGTCTGGCGATGGCTCGCCCTGCTGCTGGCGGCTTCGGCCGCAGCAGTCCTGCTGATTCCCGCGGGAGGCGCATCAGCAGCTCCAGTCAGCACCGAACTTCGCTTGACCAGCCTTACCCCGATCTCGGCTCAACCGGGAACGACGCTGCGCGCCAAGGGCACGTTCACCTCGAACCGCACTCTCGATGACGTCGTCGTTCGGCTG
>JBBQAL010000095.1:0-11069 GCA_038316135.1 Candidatus Nanopelagicales bacterium
AGCTAGACATCGCTGACGAACTCGCCTCGGGTGGTTTGATCACGGTGGCGTCCGGGATGGCTAAGCATGTCGACAATCGGGCGATCCAGATCAAGCAAAAGGATGCGGCGCTCTACGCGGCGCGCCTCGGTGTTGGGCAAGACGTGCTGCTTCCCGAGGCGCCGTTCGTCCATCTGTACGTCGCCAGAGGCAAGGTGGCGCTGGAAGGGGCTGGCCCGCTCGAGCAGGGCGACGCGGTACGGATCAACGCCAGCGAGGGCCAAAGGGTCACTGCGTCCAGTGACGCCGAGTTGCTGGTGTGGGAGATGAACTCCACCGCCATGTGATCGGCCGTCAGTCGGTGAGGGTGGCAGCGTGGTCGGGCACGTAGCTGAAGTGCTCTTTCCCAGGGCGCTGGTATCCCGAAGCCGGGGGGCGTTTGGGCAGTTTCACGGGCGTTGGCTCGACCTCGCCGTAGGAGAGTGTGGTCAGCAGGTGAGCGATCATGTTGATTCGTGCGCGCCGCTTGTCGTCAGCCTCGACGACGAACCAGGGGGCCTCTGGGATGTCGGTGTGCACGAACATCTCGTCTTTCGCGCGTGAATAGCCCTCCCACCGTTTGATCGATTCGACGTCCATGGGGGACAGCTTCCACCGGCGTAGTGGGTCGTGCAGGCGGGACTGAAACCGACGTTCCTGTTCGTCCAGACTCACGCTGAACCAGTACTTGCGCAGGGCGATGCCCTCTTCAACGAGCATTCGCTCAAAGATGGGCGCCTGGTGCAGGAAGCGTCGGTATTCGTCATCGGTACAGAACTCCATAACGCGCTCGACGCCAGCCCGGTTGTACCAGCTGCGGTCGAAGAAGACGATCTCGCCGGCAGCGGGGAAGTGCTCGATGTATCGCTGGAAGTACCACTGGCTGCGTTGGCGCTCGGTGGGTGAAGGCAGCGCGATGATCCGGGCAACGCGCGGGTTCAAATACTGGGTGATGCGCTTGATCGTGCCGCCCTTGCCGGCGGCATCACGACCTTCGAACAGGACGACGACGCGTTGACCGGTCGAGCGCACCCACTCCTGCAGCTGGCCAAGCTCGGTCTGAAGTCGGTAGATCTCGCGCTCGTAGACTTTCTTGTCGAGCCGGGAGGTGTTCTCCTCCGGGTTTGCCGGCCGACCGTTGGAGTCGTCGGTGTGATGTTTGGTCATGATCCCCTCAGGCGTCGCCCATACTTGCGCCCGGATCTGCGGCTCGTGGGTCGTCGAGCCGATACCGGTCGAAGGCTTCCTTGACAGTCTCGCGCTTGACCTCGCCCCGTCGGGCAAGTTCTTGCAGAGTCCGCACCGTAATGGCCTCGGCGTCGATTCGGAAGTGGCGCCGCAGGGCCCCCCGGGTGTCCGACAGGCCGAACCCGTCGGTGCCGAGGGTGACGTAGTCACCGGGAACCCATGGGCGGATCAGTTCTTGAACGGCTCGTTGGTAGTCCGAGACCGCAACCACGGGGCCGTCGACGTCGGCGAGCCGGCTGGTCAAGTAGGCCACTTGAGGTTCGGACGCCGGTGAAAGCAGGTTGGCGTCGTCGGCTCTCAGCCCGTCTCGGTGCAGTTCAACCCACGACGTCACCGACCAGACATCGGCAGCAACACCCCAGTCATCTGCGAGAAGCTGCTGCGCGCGCAAGGCGGCTGGCATCGCCGATCCACTGGCCAACACCTGGGCGCGCACCTCCGACTCGGCCGTAGCTGGGCGGTACCGGTGAAGCCCGCGAAGCAGACCGTCGACGTCGAGATCGGCTGGTTCGGCCGGCTGATCGATCGGCTCGTTGTACATCGTCAGGTAGTAGTAGATGTTCTCGGAGTCCTCGCCGTACATGCGGTGAATCCCATCGCGGACGATGTGCCCGATCTCGAACGCGAATGCTGGGTCGTAGGAGACGACGGCCGGGTTGGTGGCCGCGATCAGGTGTGAGTGACCGTCCTCATGCTGCAGGCCCTCACCGTTCAGCGTTGTGCGTCCTGCAGTGGCGCCGATGAAGAACCCTCGGGTCATCTGGTCGGCTGCGGCCCAGAGTGAGTCGGCTGTCCGCTGAAAACCGAACATCGAGTAGAAGATGTAGATCGGGATCATCGGTTCGTCATGGGTGGAATACGAGGTGCCGGCCGCAATGAACGACGACACAGATCCAGCCTCGTTGATGCCTTGGTGCAACAGCTGGCCGTCGGTTGCTTCCTTGTACGACAGCATCAGCTCGCGATCCACCGACACGTAAGTCTGGCCGTGTGGGTTGTAAATCTTCTGAACCGGGAACATCGCATCCATGCCGAAGGTCCGAGCCTCGTCCGGGATGATCGGAACGATGCGATGTCCGATCTCTGGATCCTTCAAAAGGTCCTTGAGCAATCGGACGAATGCCATCGTCGTGGCCACCTGCTGCTTGCCCGAACCGCGCTTGGCCGCGTCATAGGAGGCGTCACCGGGAAGTACAAGTGGTCGGCTTATGGCGCGCCGCTTGGGTAGGTGACCGCCCAACGCCTCTCGGCGTTCCTGCAGGTAGCGGGTGACGTCGCTGTCCTTGTCCGGCCGGTAGTAGGGCGGCAGCTTGGCGTCGATCTGGTCATCATCGATCGGGATCTTCAACCGGTCGCGGAACCCCTTGAGATCGTCGAGCGTGAGCTTCTTCATCTGGTGTGTTGAGTTACGTCCTTCGAAGTGCGACCCGAGGGTCCAGCCCTTGATGGTCTTGGCCAGGACCACCGTCGGCTGGCCCTTGTGTTCGATGGCCGACTGGTAGGCCGCGTGCAGCTTTCGATGGTCGTGCCCACCGCGCTGGAGCGCCCAGATCTCTTCGTCAGTCCATTCTTCGACCATCTTTCGGGTGCGCGGGTCACGACCGAAGAAATGCTCACGGACGAACGCGCCGTTCTCGGACTTGTAGGTCTGGAAGTCGCCGTCGGGCGTCGCGTTCATGATGTTCACGAGCGCGCCGGCGGAGTCCTGAGCGAGCAGCGGGTCCCAGCTGCGGCCCCAGATCACCTTGATAACGTTCCAGCCCGCGCCACGGAAGAACGCCTCGAGCTCTTGGATGATTTTTCCGTTGCCGCGAACCGGACCGTCCAGGCGCTGCAGGTTGCAGTTGACGACGAAGGTCAAGTTGTCGAGTTCTTCGCGTGCTGCGAGACCGATTGAGCCGAGTGACTCGACCTCGTCCATCTCGCCATCACCGAGAAACGCCCATACGTGCTGGTCGGAGGTGTCCTTGATCCCGCGGTTATGGAGGTAGCGGTTGAACTGCGCCTGATAGATGGCGTTGATCGGCCCGAGGCCCATCGACACCGTTGGGAACTGCCAGAAGTCCGGCATGAGGCGAGGGTGCGGGTACGAGGGCAAGCCTCCGCCAGGGTGTGACAACTCCTGCCGGAAGCCATCCATGCGGTCCTCGTCGAGACGACCCTCGAGGAATGCCCGCGCGTAGATCCCGGGGGAGGCGTGGCCCTGGATGAAGATCTGGTCACCACCGCCGGGGTGGTCTGCGCCTCGGAAGAAGTGGTTGAAGCCGACCTCGTAGAGCGATGCGCTCGATGCGTAGGTGGAAATGTGTCCGCCCACACCAACGCCTGGACGTTGGGCGCGGTGCACCATGATCGCGGCGTTCCATCGCATGTAGGCGCGAAGTCGGCGCTCAACCCATTCGTCGCCGGGGAACCAGGGCTCCTGCTCGGGTGTGATCGTGTTGATGTAGTCGGTGGTGGTCAGCGACGGGACGCCGACGTTCCGCTGACGCGCCCGCTGCAGCAGGCTGAGCATGAGGTAGCGGGCCCGGTACGCCCCCTGGGTGTCGATCACGTCATCCAGGGAATCGCGCCACTCTTGCGTCTCCTCTGGGTCGACGTCGACGAGCTGCGTTGGCAGGCCAGCGCTGATCAGGGGTTCGCGTTCACGTCCGGTGTTCACGCTCGTATCGCCTCACTTCGTGCGGGCAGTCGATCGGTCCTCTCGTAGCCTACGCGCGGACGAAGGTCCCTTCCGCTCGCCTCCGGGGTAGGGCACGCTGAGAAACGTCCGGTTCGCCGGCGCAGTCGCTGGCACCTCGTCTAGGAGGTCACCATGCAGGCCAAGGTCGGAGAGACTCTGATCATCAAGTCACACCACGTCGGTGAGTCAGACCGCACTGCAGAGATTCTTGAGGTGCGCGGCGAGGCCGGAGCCCCACCGTTCTTTGTGCGGTTCGAGGACGGTCACGAGGGGCTGGTCTTTCCGGGCCCAGACGCCGTGATTAACCATGCGGAGGCCGCCGGGGCCTGAATCGCTCTCGTCGGTCCCACGACTCCCTCCCCCCAGATGGCCCGATGTGCTTGCGTGTCGGTCCCGGCTGTAATGGACTAGTCACGTGGACCCCGCCGAGGGTCCCGTTGAATCGGGAGGGGCGTGCGTGAGCGGGAGCGACGGGCCGGAGGGCGCGCCGAGCAGTCCAGCCGCGCGTATGGGCTTTGCGGCCGGCCAGGTGGTCCTCGAAATTGGTTTTGACGAGGACGCCGACGCCCCGTTGCGTGCCGACATCGAGTTGGCCATTGGATCGACGATGGTTGGCGACGACTTCGATGACGTTGCTGACATCGTCGTGCTGTGGTGGCGTGATGAAGATGGCGACCTCGTCGACGCCCTGGTGGACGGCTTGTCGGCGATCACCTCCGGGGGAGTGGTGTGGCTCTTCACCCCGAAGGCGGGTCGCGACAGCCATGTCGAGCCCAGTGAGATCGGCGAAGCTGCGCGAACCGCTGGGCTCTCGTCCACCAAGAGCACCAGTGCGGCCCCCGAATGGGCGGGTACCCGGCTGGTGGCCCCCAAGCTCGGTCGCTGAGTCACCGCAAGTCAACTCACGCGCGAGGGCCCCGCTCGCAGGAGCGGGGCCCTCGCCTTGCTGCCTGAGGGGTGTCAGGCGAGCCAGGGGTACTTCTGGACGAACTCGAGGGACTGCCACCGCTTGCCCAGACCGATGGTCCGTTCGGCGGTGAAGAGCATCAACATGATCAGAACGATCGAGTAGATGAGGTGGTCGTCCATGACCGGGTTGTTGGCCGTGTTCAGACCGGTTTCAGGGTCGACTGCGTTGAGCGGCCACTCTGCCAAGTACATGAAGACGAGCAGGACGACTCCGCCGATGGACCCGATCCGGACTCCCACTCCGAGAATCAGCGCGATACCGATTCCAAGCAGCGCGAGCATGAACGCCCAGTTGACCCATGATCCGGGGGAGAGAACGGGTCCTTGAGCCCCCATAACGCCGGCGCTTTCGCCGAGGTTGTGGAAGAAGCCTGCGAACGGTCCGTCAGGGTTGGTCCCGAAGGTGAGGAACCCGAAGGTGGGGCTTCCGTCGCCGGCTGCGAACTTCCAAGCCTCCTCGCTCGGCGTCGTGTATCCGAGGCCGAAAGTCTTGTCGAGGAACGCCCAGAGGAAAATGAAGCCAATGGCGATTCGAGCGATTGCGGCCCAGTACTTGGTTGTGGCCGCTTGGGTGAAGCCGTGGTACCACGAGCCCTGACTGGCCTGGGTGACGCTGAGGTCTCCCTTGGCTGTGGTGGTCATCTCCGCCTCCTTGAATCCTAAATGCATGACGTCCTGTTCCTGAGGGTCCTCGCCGGTGGTTGCCTGAGCAAGGACTTTGGTCCCGCTGACATGCGCCAAAGGACCTCACCTGGTTTACTCCCCGGTAACTTCGACGGAAGGCGGACACATGTCAGTGGAGGTCGGTCAGGAAGCCCCAGATTTCACGCTTTCCAGCCAGCATGGTGAGCCGATCAGTCTGTCTTCATTCCGTGCGGAGAAGAAGGTGGTACTGATCTTCTTCCCGTGGGCCTTTAGCGGCATCTGTACCGGTGAGCTCTGCGAGATCAGTGAGCGCATGGAGTCCTTTGACAACGACGACACCGTGACTCTCGCTGTGTCGTGCGATCCGAAGTTCTCCCTGCGCGTCTTCGGTGAGCGCGAGGGTTACACCTTCCCACTGCTGAGTGACCATTGGCCGCACGGAGCAGTGACCCAGGCATACGGCGTATTCAATGGCGATCTGGGCGTTGGTTACCGAGGCACCTTCATCATCGATAAGGCCGGTGTCATTCGGTACTCGGTGATGAACGGGATCGGGGACGCGCGCGACCCTGGCGAGTACGAGAAGGTCCTCGCGTCGCTCGGCTAGGTCGACGGTAGGCTCTCCCGGCGTTCGGGCGTATAGCTCAGTTGGTAGAGCTCCGGTCTTACAAACCGGCGGTCGGGGGTTCAAGTCCCTCTGCGCCCACCCCCGCACCCAACCCCTTCGTGCTTTACTGAGAAAAGCGGACCAGTCGGCCGACGGGGGCATCCATGTTGGGTATGGGACCGATCAGCAGCAAGAGTCTGCAACCGTGGCAGCGTGGTGGTGAGGACCAGCCCAGCCCTCGCGCGTTGTATCTGGCCTACGGCCTGGTCTTCTTAGTGATAGGCGTCTTCCTTTCGGTGTTGATTCTGCACTAGCCCCAACTGGTCCGTCGATGGCCACCGAGCGGCGCCCTGCGGGGTCAGATAGCCAGAGTCGCTGATCGACCAGTTGCAGCACCCTCAGCCCCCTCGGCTGAGTGACGGCATCGACAGGGACCTTCGATTCTGGTGATCCTCGAACGCGCCGATCTAGGCTCAAATCGACGCACTCGCGTCGTCAGGGCTTGCTGATCCGCGGAGAGGCGGCGGGACACGATGTGCAGCCAAACGTCGTTCACACGTAGGGGGATTACTCGTTCGCGTGCCATCGCGCTCCTTACTGGATTCGGCCTGCTCGCGGGACTCCAGTTAGTCGGAGTACCGGCGGCTTCCGCTGGAGCTGCCACAGCGCTGTCTGCTCGGGGGAGCGACAGTTGTGTGGTGACGCCGGGTGGCGGTGTGCTCTGTTGGGGCTACAACGTGTACGGCCAGTTAGGGGACGGCTCCACGCTTGATCGCAACGTGCCGGTACCCGTGGTCGGTATGGACCAAGGAGTAGCGTCAGTTTCGGTCGGGACCGACCACACCTGCGCCGTGACTGATCGCGGTGGCGTCAAGTGCTGGGGTGACAACCACTACGGACAGTTGGGTGACGGAACGACTGTTGACCGCGTCACGCCGGTCAGGGTGATTGGTCTGGATCATCCGGCCGTCAGTGTCTCGAGTGGGAACATGTCTACCTGCGCAGTGTTGAGCACCGGGCGTGCCAAGTGCTGGGGGCGTAACGAAGAGGGCCAACTGGGTGACGGAACCACGGTGAACCGGCCCACCCCAGTCGCCATCCGTGGGTTGGGGACGGGTGTGGCTTCGGTCACCAGCGGGCTGTTCTTTTCGTGCGCTCTTTCGCAGTCGGGGGTTGCCAGCTGTTGGGGGGACAACAGACATGGCGCCCTGGGTGACGGCACCACACAGTCACGACCCATTCCCGCGCCGGTCTTGTCGTTGGCCCAACCAGTCAAGAGCATCGTGGCCGGGGGCTGGTACACATGCGCTGTCACGGCCGTTGGCGAAGCATGGTGTTGGGGCGAGAACACCGAGGGCCAGTTGGGAAACGGGACGTCAGACCAACAGCCACTGCCCAGCAAGGTGGTCGGTCTCACAGACGCGGTCGAGCAGGTCGTTCCGGGTTCGAGCCACACGTGTGCCGTCACAGATGTTGGCGGAGCGTGGTGTTGGGGGTCCGACTACCAGGGCATGCTGGGCGCCGGCACATCTCTCTACCAACAGTGGACGCCCGTCAGGGTTTGGGGCTTGGACGCAGGCGTGGTCGCGATGGCTCTCGGAGACGACCACACCTGTGCGCTCACCGTGACTGGTGCGCTGCGCTGCTGGGGGTCTGATTCTTGGGGTGCGCTCGGCAACGGTATCGGTTGGAGCAGGCCAGTCCCCACCGCAGTTCTTGGTCTGGCTGGCCGCTACACGGGGCAGTACCGCCCTGAGGCTGAAGTGGCGCCCATCGACGGTCCCTACCGCGGAAGCGGCATATTCAACAACGATGGAACAGACCAGACGATCAAGACCGTGATTGTTCCGGGGGAGCACAAGGAGTTCCTCATTCGTTTTACGAACTCCGGGTCGATCGACGACACCGTGTTCCTGCAGCCCTGGGAGACCGGAGGAACGCTTAAGTTCCGTTGGCGGTTCTTCGTAGATGCGGGAGACGTCACTGGTCCCCTCAACGGCGGCGCCTATTGGACCGAGTTGACGCCGGGTGAATCCGTAGTCATCCGGGCGCGCATCTACAAAAGGTTGTCGGCGCCGGTAGACAAACAAGCGGGTCTCTGGTTCGGGATCTACTCCATGAACAACAGCGCGAAGCAAGATGTGGTCAGGGTACGCGTCGTGGCGGGCCCGTAGTCCCAGGAGTGTGCGCGACGTTGAGGTGGGGCTCGGACGAGAGCCCCACCTCAACGTCGAAGGGTCTACTTCTTCTTTTTCTTCTTCTTGCCTTTCTTGTCTTTCTTGTCACTCGACTTCTTGCTGGATTTCTTTCCCATCGATGGCCCCTTCCGTGGGTTGTGACGTGTCGTCGAACGTAGCAAATGAATGCAGCGCCGATAAGAGGTTGCGCCGCCTTGCTTTGATGGGGATGCGGTGGAGGAGGTGCGATTTCGCTTGTCGCACACGGCGCGCTCTTGACGCATCCACGGTCGCGCTAGGTTGGCCTCACTCAGCGCTGACAGGAAGTACCAACATGCCAACCTGGCTACTGCTCGCCGCCGCGATCGCCTGCGAAGTGACTGCGACGGCCTTCCTTCGTCTCACCGACGGATTCACGAAACTGTGGCCATCTCTGGTGGTGATCGCGGGCTACAGCGTGTCTTTCTACCTGCTCGCCCTGATTCTGCGGACGGGGATCCCTGCCGGCATTGTCTATGCGGTCTGGTCGGCGTTTGGCATCGCTCTGGTAACGCTAGTTGGCATTGCAGCCTTCGACGACAAGATCACGCCGGTGACCGGAATGGGCTTGGCTGTCATCGTGGTCGGGGTTGTCTTGGTGCAGATCGGGAACGTCAGTGAGGTTGCCAGCTAGTTGGTCGCTAGACGTCCTGCCGCTCACGCTCAATCCACTCGGGTTCGCCGTTCCGTACGGGGTGCCCGTGGATCCATTGACAGCGTCCGGCTGCCACGGACCTCCCCTCGGGACGGTGGTACTCCTGTCGGGCCCGACCGGAACCGCCCGACGTGATCATCTCGGTGCAGCGCGCTTGCCCCACTACAGTTCCCAGGTGACCAGCCCCACGGTCGGCGATGTCGTTGCCGCACTCGATGCGTTGTATCCGCCCGAGACCGCCGAGGAGTGGGACGTTGTTGGCCTTACCTGCGGTGATCGGGAATCACCGGTCCGCCGGGTCATGTTTGCGGTCGACCCGCTCCCAGTTGTCGTTGGTGAGGCGCTGGATTGGGGAGCGGACCTGCTGGTCACGCACCACCCGCTGCTCTTGCACCCGACGCACAGCGTCGCGACAGACACTTGGAAAGGGTCGCTGCTCCATCGGCTGATTCGGGGTGGCTGCGCGCTCTACACTGCACACACCAACGCTGACGTGGCACTTCACGGGGTCAACGACGCGCTGGCTGATGCGCTCGGCCTGCTCAACGCCGAGCCGCTCCGCGCGTGGCCCCAGGAGCCGGCTGACAAGATCGTCACCTTCGTTCCGCCCGATCATGCGGACGCCGTGATCGACGCCCTACGACGGGCCGGCGGAGGGACGATCGGCAACTACACCGGCTGTGCCTGGAAGGTGTCGGGCACGGGAACGTTCACGCCTGGTGACGGGGCGAACCCGGTTATCGGCGAAGTCGGGCGAACCGAGGTCACCGCAGAGACTCGCGTGGAGATGGTGGTACCCCGCTCTGATCGGGGGGCAGCTGTCGCAGCATTACGCGCGGCTCATCCCTACGAAGAGGTAGCCGTGGACATCATCGAGCTTGCGGCTGTTCCCAGCGGTACCGGTATGGGCCGAATCGGTTCCCTGGCCGGTCCGCTGACTCTCGCTCGGTTCGCACAGCTGGTGGCTGACGTGCTGCCGCCGACCCCGGGCGGTATTCGGTTCCACGGCGATCCTGACGCGGTCGTCGCACGGGTGGCGGTCTGCGGCGGGTCAGGTGACAGCCTGCTGACGGACGCCGCTCGCGCCGGGGTCGATGTCTTCGTCACAGCTGATCTGCGGCACCACCGGGCGTCCGAAGTTTTGGCGGCAGAGGGTCCGGCGCTCGTTGACCCCGGACACTGGGCGAGCGAATGGCCATGGCTGCCGGTTGCGGCCGATCGCCTGATCCAGGCGCTGGCGCGGCATGACCTGGGCGCCACTACGGTGGAGACCCACATCTCAACCGTGGTGACTGACCCTGTGACCGGCCATGTCCGGTCCCGTCCCGAGGAGGACCGCTGAAGGCATCACCGGCAGAACAAGCCAAGCTGCTCGACCTGCAGGCGATCGACCAGACGCTGGCGCACCTCGAGCACCGTCGCAGAAACCTGCCTGAGGTTGCCGAGTTAGGTGAGCTTGCGACGCAGCAGCAGTCGGTGCGTTCTCAGCTGGTGGTGGCGCAGACCGAGGCCAGCGACATCGGGCGCGAGCAAGACAAACTCGAGTCGGACATTGACCAGGTGCGGCAGCGCATGACGCGCGACCAGCAGCGGCTGGACTCAGGGGCGGTCACATCGGCCAAGGACCTCGAGAGCCTCCAGCACGAAGTCGGATCGCTGCACAAGCGCCAGCGCGACCTTGAGGACGTTGAGCTGGAAGTTATGGAACGACTCGAGGAAGCTGAGAAGAAGGCGACAGCACTCGGTACAGAACAGTCGCGCCTGGCTGTCGCCGTCGAAGACACCGAGCGACGACGAGTGGCCGCCCACGTCGCGATTGACAAAGACGTCGAGTTCGCCCAGCGACAGCGGGCAACGGTGCTTCCCGATGTTGGGGAAGAGCTACTCACCTACTACGAGACGCTTCGCGGGAAGCTTGATGGCATCGCGGCGGTCGCCATCAAGCAACGACGGTGTGATGGATGTCGACTTGACCTGTCCGCCACAGATGTTGACCGGATCCGCGCGGCCGCTGAGGACGAGATCATC
>JBBQAL010000055.1:0-17633 GCA_038316135.1 Candidatus Nanopelagicales bacterium
CGTCACGCCTGGCAAGGACGGGCAGACGGTCGACGGCGGGCGTGGTGACATTCCGGTCTACGGTTCAGTCGCTCAAGCCGTCGAAGCGACCGGTGCGGACGTGTCGGTGGTCTTCGTTCCGCCGCGCTTCGCCAAGGCGGCTGTCATCGAGACGGTCGACGCAGGAGTCCCGCTCTGCGTCGTCATCACCGAAGGCATCCCGGTCGGCGACACAGCGCAGTTCTTCCAGTACGCGCAGAACGCTGGTGCAACTCGGATCATCGGGCCGAACTGCCCCGGCATCATCAGCCCAGGGCAGTCCAACGCCGGCATCATCCCCGCGACGATCGCCGGGCGTGGACCGATCGGGCTGGTGAGCAAGAGCGGCACGTTGACCTACCAAATGATGTACGAGCTTCGCGACATCGGTTTCTCAACCGGTATCGGGATCGGGGGTGACCCGGTGATTGGGACCACGCACATCGACGCGCTGGCGGCCTTCGAGGCTGACCCCGACACCGAGGCCATCGTGATGATCGGTGAGATCGGTGGGGACGCCGAGGAGCGGGCAGCCGCCTACATCGCCGACAACGTCAACAAACCCGTGGTCGGCTACGTCGCGGGCTTCACCGCTCCCGAGGGCAAAACCATGGGCCATGCCGGTGCGATCGTCTCAGGGTCGTCGGGGACAGCGGCGGCCAAGGCTGACGCGCTGGAAGCAGCTGGCGTCCGGGTCGGCAAGACACCGAGCGCGACGGCAACCTTGATGCGCGACCTTCTCGGCGGCTGAGCCACTCTCTGGCTCTTTAGATTTGCGGGCCCCTTGCACTCGGCGGGCTTGGGAGGGCGCGCCTCCGGCGTCTGACGCGCTCGTCTTGCGACGATGGCAGCGATGACGACCAGTTCTCGGCGTGCCAGCCCCGTTGGGCGCCCTTCGCGAGCAGCCACGCACCACCATGACTCGATCAGTGTTGCGTTCGCCGCTGCGGTCTCGGCGGCGTTGGTTGCGCTGATCGGCGTGGCGCTGGCCGTCATCGTGACGCTGGGCTCGTGGGCGTTGGCTCCCCATGCGGCCGATACCGGGCCAGACGTTACGGCCAGACTCGCGGTCGGCTTCTGGCTCTATGCCCACCATGTTCCACTCGATATCGGCCCGACGTCGCTGGGTCTCGTACCGCTCGGGTTGCTCCTGATTCCGGGGTTTCTCACCTACGCGGGCGGACGTCAGGTGGCGCGGATGGTGCGTCCGCAGACTCTGGCCGACGTGACCAGGGCGGTCATCCCCTTCGCCCTGGTCTACGGAATCCTGACTGCGGTTGTCGCGGGGGTGGTGCGGTCGGACGTGGTTCAGCCGGCGCCCCGCACCGCCTTCGTCGCGGCCACGCTCATCGCTGCGATTGGCAGCGGCCTTGGGTTGTTGCGCGCGTCGGGCCTGCTGCGTGAGGCGATCGAGGTGATTCCTCGTCCAGTCAGGGACGTCGCGGCCTCTGCTATGGCCGGGTTGGCCACTGTCGTGATGGTCGGCGCCGTTCTGACCACCATCGCCCTGGCGATCGGTTTCCCTGACGCTGCCGAAATGTACCGGGCGCTGGACGCCGGATGGGCGGGGATCCCTGTCCTCGTCCTGCTGACGTTGGCCTTCGTGCCGAACGTCGTCATGTGGACGGTCTCCTTCACGACCGGCGTGGGCTTCCCGCTCGGGGCTGAGGGCGTTGTCTCACCCCAGAGCGTCGACTACGGCGCGCTGCCGGTCTTCCCCCCACTTGCCGCGCTGCCGCCGCAGGGCGACCCCGGGATTTGGGCCTACGTCGCCCTGGCGGCACCGTTGCTCGGCGGTTACGCGGTGGCGGCGGTCCTGCACCGTCGGCAGGGCACCCTTCGGGTCGAGCAGCTCGCCGGGCGTGCGGCTGCCGGTGGAGCGCTCGGTGGCGTTGGATTGGGAGTGCTCTGCTGGCTCAGCGCCGGTTCGGCCGGTAACCAGGCCTTGACTTCGCTGGGGCCGGTCGGCTGGCGGGTGGGGCTCGTGGCTGGGTTGGAGATGGCACTGGTTGCCGCCGTCGTGGCCTGGGAGCTGCATCGCCGGGCTGGCACGGGTGGGTCCCGACTGATCGATCTGAGGGAACGAGTGACGCTGCCGTCGAGCCTGACCCAGCAGGTCAAGACGGCGCTGCGCCGCAAGTAGCCACCCCCAGTAGGGTTCGTGACCGTGGCTCGTTCGCGCGTGGTCGTCCTGGTCTCCGGAGGCGGCACCAACCTGCAGGCGCTGATCGACGCCTCAGATGCGCACGACTACCCGGCCCACGTGGTTGCTGTTGGGGCTGACCGACCCGATATAGGCGCGATCGAGAGGGCTGCCGCCGCCGACATACCTACCTTCATCGCTGCTCCGAACCAGTACAACGATCGTGCTTCCTGGGACGTCGCCCTCGCGGACGCCACCGCTATCTACCGGCCCGACTTCGTCGTCCTAGCCGGCTTTATGCGATTGGTCGGCCCCGTCTTCCTCGAGAGATTTCCGGGCCGAGTGATCAATACTCACCCTGCGCTGTCACCGGCGTTTCCAGGGATGCACGGCCCCAGAGATGCCTTGGCGTACGGGGTCAAAATCACTGGCTGCACGATCTTCCTGGTTGACTCCGGGGTCGACACTGGGCCGATCGTTGCGCAGGTGGCGATCCCCGTCCTCGACGACGACGACGAACTGAGCCTGCACGAGCGCATCAAGGAGCATGAGCGAGAGTTGCTTGTGCGGACTGTGGCCGACTTGGTCACCGACCAGTACCGCACCGAAGGAAGAAAGGTCGTGCGCACGTGACGCAACGCCCCATTCGACGAGCCCTGGTCAGTGTCTATGACAAGACCGGTTTGACCGAGCTTGCTCAAGGGCTGGATGCGGCCGGCGTCGCTTTGGTCTCGACCGGATCGACCGCTGCCCGAATTGCCGAAGCCGGGGTGCCGGTCACAAAGGTCGAGGACCTCACCGGCTTCCCGGAGTGTCTCGATGGTCGCGTCAAGACGCTTCACCCGCGGGTGCACGCCGGAATCCTCGCCGACCGGCGCAAGCCGGACCACGAGCAGCAACTCGTCGATCTCGGAATCGAGGCTTTCGACCTGGTCGTCGGCAACCTCTACCCGTTCACCGAGACGGTGGCATCTGGGGCGTCGTCGGATGAGTGCATCGAACAGATCGATATCGGTGGGCCATCGATGGTCCGTGCGGCTGCAAAGAACCACCCCAGCGTTGCCGTCGTTGTGTCGCCGGAGCGCTACCCCGAGGTCTTGGACGCCGTGCGCGCGGGTGGCTTCACGCTTGAGCAGCGTCAGCGGCTCGCGGCGGACGCTTTCGTGCATACAGGCTCCTACGATGTCGCGGTCGCTTCGTGGATGAGCAGCGTCGTTGCCCCAGATGCTGATGGCAACGGCTTCCCGTCCTGGGTCGGCGGCACCTGGGACCGAGCGGCTGTCCTTCGCTACGGAGAGAACCCGCACCAGCGCGCGGCGCTGTACACGAGCGGCTACGGACCCGATGGACTCGCGCAGGCTGAACAGCTGCACGGCAAAGAGATGTCCTACAACAACTACATCGACGCTGACGCTGCTCGTCGTGCAGCCTACGATCACAGCGCCGCCTGCGTGGCGATCATCAAACATGCCAACCCATGCGGCATCGCAGTCGACTCCGCTGGCGACGTTTCAGCGGCCTATCGCAAGGCGTTCGAGTGCGACCCGGTGTCGGCGTTCGGCGGTGTCGTCGCGAGCAACCGACCGGTGACGTTAGCGATGGCCGAGGTGATGGGTGATGTCTTCACCGAGGTTGTGGTCGCACCCAACTTCGACGTCGATGCGCTCGAGCTGCTGAGAGAGAAGAAGAACGTACGGCTACTTCGGTGTGCACCAGTCCTGGACGGTGAGTCCATCGAAACGCGTCCTGTCAGTGGCGGCCTGCTGATGCAGGTGCGTGATTCGCTGCAGGCCGATGGGGACGAGTCAACCGGTTGGACGCTGGCTGCCGGGGCGGCAGCAGAAGATTCGACCCTGAGCGACCTTGTCTTTGCCTGGCGCGCTTGTCGATCGGTGAAGTCAAACGCGATTCTGCTCGCAACGGGTGGGGCAAGTGTCGGCGTGGGAATGGGCCAGGTGAGCCGTGTCGACAGCGCGAAGCTGGCCGTGATGCGTGCTGGGGCAGACCGTGCCCGTGGCTCGGTGGCGGCGTCCGACGCCTTCTTCCCGTTCCCTGACGGGCTACAGGTGTTGATCGATGCCGGCGTCCGGGCCGTCGTTCAGCCGGGTGGTTCGGTGCGCGACGAGGAGATCATCGCGGCCGCCGAGGCAGCCGGTGTGACGATGTACTTCACCGGCATCAGGCACTTTTTCCACTGAAGGAGACAGCATGAGCGGAACGGGTTCAGACCCAGGCGGCAGCCCCGCGCGGGCCGGTCACCTTCGTCGGTTGTCGATGTATCTGCTTGTTGGAGGCTTAGTCGCACTTGGCATTTCCGTCGTCTACCAATGGGCGCAGTTCGGGGGAAGGTTCTCGACGGGCGGTGACTTTGGCGGGGGGTTGGCAGCGGCGCTGTTTGTGCAGTTGCTCAGCGTCCTCGGCACCGTGTCCTTGACGGGAGCTGCCTTCGGCTTCCTGCTGCTCGCCATGCGTGCTGATCGCGAGGCGCGTGCCCCCGGTGTGGGTGTCGAGGATCTCGATTGATGCGCATCGCCATCAGTCGGGTTCTAGTTCTCTGGGTCATAGGCTCCCTCCCGTGACTTATCGAATGCCCGCTGAGTGGGAACGGCACGCACGGACGTGGATGGCTCTGCCGCCACCTGGGGGTTACGTCGAACGTGAGGACCCGGACGCGCGTGCTGCCTGGATCGTCACGGCGAATGCCGTCGCGAAGTTCGAACCTGTCTCGCTGTTAGTGGACGCGTCGGAGGTCGAGCGCGTGAGTGCGCTGGTGGGGTCGGCTATCGAGCTTGTCCCCGCGGACTTCGACGACGGTTGGCTGCGCGACAGCGGGCCGACCTTCGTGATCGATGACACCGACGATTCTCTGGCAGCCGTGCACTGGGTGTTCAATGCCTGGGGCGGAATCCAGAGCCATTCGCGTGACGCTCGCCTTGGTGGCTCGGTTGCCGAACGCGCTGGCGCATCCGTGGTGTCCAGCCACATGGTGAACGAAGGCGGCGGCATCTGCGTCGACGGTGAGGGCACGGTCATCGTCACCGAGTCTGTGCAGTTGCACGAGCGCCGCAACCCGGGCTGGACGAAGCAGCAGGTCGAGGAAGAGCTCGCCAGGACGATCGGTGCAACCACGGTCGTATGGCTGGAGCGGGGGCTCATGGGGGATATGCAGAAGTACCGCCCGGGCCTCGGGACCAACGGACATGTCGACGTGTTGGCCGCGTTCGTCAGACCCGGTGTTGTCGTCGTTCACGGTCAGCCTGACCCGCAGCACTATGACTACTCGGTGATGGCTGAGAACACCCGCCGGCTGCGGGGGGCCCGCGACGCCAGAGGCAGAGCCCTCGAGATCATCACCATCGACGCGCCACCGGACACCGTTGTCGACGGGGTCTCGATCGACCACAGCTACATCAACTTCTCGTACGTCAACGACGGCTTGGTCATGTCGGTATTCGGCGATGCGAAGGCGGATGCGAATGCGGAGCAGATCCTGCAGGAACTTCACCCAGAGCGGCGGTTGGCCCAGGTCGATGCCGAGCCGATCTTCCGCAACGGTGGCGGCGTCCACTGCATCACCCAGCAGGAGCCAGCCATCGGCGCAAAGCTACTTGCGAGGAGTGCCCCATCAGCCTGAGCGAGAATCGGCGTGCCTCGGCGGCCGTAGCGTTTGGAGCCGGTCTCATCGTCGCCGTTCAGGGTCGGATCAACGGTGAAGTCGGTGACCTCACAGGCAACGGGGTCCTTGGCGCCCTGCTCAACTTCACCGTTGGGTTATTGCTGCTGGTCGTCGTGGTCGGTGCGCGGAGGGTTACTCGAGACGCTCTACGGTCACTCCCGTCGATGGTCGGTCCCACCCGCCTCCCGTGGTGGACCCTCCTGGGCGGAGTGGGCGGAGCTATCTACGTCACCGGACAATCCACGACAGTGGCGGTGTTAGGTGTTGCCCTCTTCACCGTGGCCACGGTCGCCGGATCGACGGGTGCCGGCCTGTTGGTGGACAAGATCGGACTGGGGCCGGGTGGACGTGTTCCGGTAACGGCCTGGCGGGTCGTGGCGGCACTGCTGGCCGTCGCCGCGGTCGGGGTGGGCTCCGGCGGTAGAGACGCAGAAGGCGCGGTCTCGATTCCGTTCTTGCTGCTTGCTCTTGCAGCTGGTGCAGCTGGTGCTGTTCAGGTCGGGGTCAACGGACGGGTCTCCACCGCGACGGGCCAGCCCCTCGTCGCCACGCTGGTGAACTTTGTCGTCGGTCTGGCGACGCTGCTTGGCATCGTGGCCATGCAGGCGCTGCTCGATCCGACCGGGGTCGGGTCCCTGAAACCGGTCACTGAGAAGCCCTGGCTGCTCGTCGGCGGCGCCATGGGAGTGCTTTTCGTCGCTGGCGCAGCCTGGTCGGTGCGAGCCCTCGGTGTGCTGCTGCTTTCGTTGATCGTCCTGGCGGGGACGCTGGTGGGGGCGGTGGCCGTTGACCTCGCGCTGCCGACCGACGGTGCAACCGTGAACGGTTACCTCGTGGCGGGCATCGCACTGACCTTCGCTTCGGTCGGCTTGGCGGTCATGCGGAGGCGCGGGGGGCAGGCGTGACAGGATGACTCTCGTGGCAGCGATAATTCTCGATGGCAAAGCAACAGCGGCAGCGATCAAGTCTGAGCTCGCGACTCGCGTCGCAGCGCTGAAGACCCAAGGCATTGAACCTGGGCTCGGGACGATCCTGGTCGGGGACGACCCGGGCAGCCACTCCTACGTCGGCGGCAAACACCGCGACTGCGCCGAGGTGGGAATCGCCAGCATCCGGCGCGACCTGCACGACGACGCCTCGCAGGCTGACGTGGAGCGCGCTGTCCTCGAGCTCAACGACGACCCCTCATGCACCGGGTACATCGTCCAGTTGCCGTTGCCGAAGGGGCTGGACCCCCACCGGGTGCTTGCCCTGATGGATTCCGACAAGGACGCTGACGGTCTTCATCCGATGAACCTCGGACGCCTCGTGCTCGGCGAGGCCGCACCCCTGCCTTGCACCCCGCGCGGAATCGTTGAGCTGCTCCGCCGTTATGACGTGCCGATCGCCGGTGCCGAGGTAGTGGTGGTCGGGCGCGGCGTAACGGTGGGGCGTCCCTTGGGGCTGCTGCTTACCAGGCGCAGCGAGAATGCCACCGTGACGCTCTGCCACACCGGCACGCGTGACCTGCGCGCTCACCTGGCCAGAGCAGACATCATCGTGGCCGCAGCCGGAGTGCCTGGCTTGGTCACCGCCGATTCCATCCGTCCCGGTGCTGCGGTGCTGGACGTCGGGATCACCCGGACCGAGCTCGGTCTGGTGGGAGATGTGTCTCCTGAGGTCTCTGAGGTCGCCGGGCACCTGGCGCCGATGCCGGGTGGCACCGGGCCGATGACTAGGGCCATGCTTCTGGCCAATGTTGTCGAGCGGGCCGAACGGCAAGCCGGGGCAGTGGCGGGCTGACCGTGGCCGCCGACGAGCCCCCAGTGGTGCGCCTCGACGGCGAGGGGAACCCGATCGACGACCAGCCCCTCATCGAGCGAACCATCGACCAGTGGCCGTTGGCCCTGGTGCTGCTGGGGCTGGCTCTGGGGCTGATCGTCCTTTCCTTCTACGATTTCCGGATCGGCAGCGTCATCCTCGGCTCCGCCGTCATCTTCGGGGCGGCCTTGCGCATGGTGTTGCCCCGCGACCGCGCCGGGCTGTTGGCGATCCGCAGCCGGCCCATAGACCTGGTCACGATGTACGGGCTTGGCATCGCCCTGACCACCGTTGCAGTGCTCGTTCCACCGGCCCGGTAATCTCGGGGGCGTCCCGTACCCCAGGCAAGGACCGGTGAGCACCTCTATGACGTCAGCCAGCCGCAGCCGAAAGGCCACCGTTGTCGGAGCGGGCTTCTACGGCTCGACCACGGCGCAGCGACTCGCGGAGTACGACATCTTCGACACCGTCGTACTCACCGACATCGTCGACGGGAAGCCAGAGGGCCTTGCGCTCGACATGAACCAGTCGCGTCCCATCGAGGGTTTCGAGACCAAGGTCGTTGGCGTCACCACCGACCCGGCCACTGGTGCCGGTTACGAGAAGACCGCTGACAGCGACATCGTGGTCATCACGGCTGGGCTGCCGCGCAAGCCGGGCATGAGCCGCATGGACCTCATCGAGACGAACGCCAAGATCGTTCGCGGTGTGGCCGAGAACGTCGCGAAGCACTCGCCCAATGCCGTCATCATCGTCGTGTCCAATCCACTCGACGAGATGACCGCACTTGCCCAGTTGGCGAGTGGGTTCCCGAAGCAACGTGTCATCGGCCAAGCGGGAATGCTCGACACCGCCCGCTTCACGCACTTCGTTGCCGAGACGCTTGTCGTGCCTGTGGCCTCAGTGCGGACACTCACCCTCGGGTCGCATGGAGACACGATGGTGCCTGTTCCCAGCCGATGCACCGTCGACGGCAAGCCACTGACCGATCTGCTCCCGGCCGACAAGATTGAAGAGCTCGTTGTTCGGACCCGCAACGGTGGCGCCGAGGTGGTCGCCTTGCTCAAGACCGGCTCGGCCTACTACGCCCCCTCCGCAGCCGCCGCGCGTATGGCCAAAGCTGTCGCTGAAGACTCCGGTGCCGTCATGCCGGTGTGTGCCTGGGTCGACGGCGAGTATGGGATCGCGGGTGTCTACCTCGGTGTCGAAGCTGAAATCGGTGCTGCTGGAATCCGGAAGGTTGTGGAAGCCGATCTCACCGAGTCCGAGCTCGCTGGGCTCAAAGAAGCCGCCGAGGCAGTTCGCGCCAAGCAGGCCGACGTCGTCGCCCTTTAGAACTCTCCCGTCGCTTGACCCACGAAGTACCCCACGACGAAAGGGCTCAGCCTGATGGCCAAGATCAAGGTCGACAATCCCGTCGTCGAACTCGATGGTGACGAGATGACGCGCATCATCTGGGCGTTCATCAAAGAGCAGTTGATCCTGCCTTACCTCGACATTGACCTGAAGTACTACGACCTCAGTATTGAGAGCCGGGACGCGACTGGTGACCAAATCACCATCGACGCGGCCAACGCCATCAAGCAGTATGGCGTTGGAGTCAAGTGCGCCACGATCACTCCGGACGAAGTTCGCGTTGAGGAGTTCGGACTCAAGAAGATGTGGAGGTCTCCGAACGGCACCATCCGCAATATCCTCGACGGTGTCATCTTCCGAGAGCCGATCATCATCAGCAACATCCCGAGGCTGGTGCCCGGCTGGACCAAGCCGATCGTGATTGGGCGCCACGCACACGGTGACCAGTACAAGGCGACGGACTTCGTGGTCCCAGGCCCTGGAAAGGTCACCATCACCTACCAGCCGGCCGATGGCGGCGAGCCGATGGAGTTCGACATCGCTGACTTCCCGGGTGGCGGTGTCGCCATGGGCATGTACAACTTCGACGAATCGATTCGCGACTTCGCACGGGCGTCGCTGCGCTACGGGTTGGCTCGCAACTTCCCGGTGTATCTCTCGACGAAGAACACCATTCTGAAGGCGTACGACGGCCGGTTCAAAGACCTGTTCGCTGAGGTGTTCGAAGCTGAGTTCAAAGCGGACTTTGATTCCGCTGGAATCACGTATGAGCACCGACTCATCGACGACATGGTGGCTGCGGCGATGAAGTGGGAGGGCGGGTATGTCTGGGCCTGCAAGAATTACGACGGCGACGTGCAGTCCGACACCGTTGCTCAGGGATTCGGCTCACTGGGGCTGATGACATCGGTCCTGATGACCCCCGACGGCAAGACCGTCGAGGCTGAGGCCGCCCACGGCACCGTCACGCGTCACTACCGTCAGCACCAGCAGGGGAAACCAACGTCGACGAATCCGATCGCGTCGATCTTTGCCTGGACTCGAGGTCTGCACCACCGGGGAACCGTCGACGGAAACGCTGACCTCCAGCAATTCGCCACCGACCTCGAAGCGGTCTGCATCGAGACGGTCGAGAGCGGCAAAATGACCAAAGATCTCGCACTGCTGGTCGGCTCTAGTCAAGAGTGGCTCAACACTCAGGATTTCCTGGCCGCACTCGATGAGAACCTGCAGGTCAAGCGCTCCGGCTGACCGCGCTCACCTGGTCGAGATCGTCAAGGAAGTCAGGGTAGCTGGTGGCAACAGCGTCCCACCCGCGGATTTCGATCTCACCGTCGACGCTAAGCCCGCATGCGGCGACGGCCGCTGCCATGGCAATCCGGTGGTCGTGGTGCGACTCGACAACGCCTGGGTGCAGTCTGTTGGCTGACACGCTGAGAAAGTCCGCGCCGGTGTTCGCCTCGACACCGAGGGCGCGCAACATCGCCGCGACCGTTTCGATCCGGTCGCTCTCCTTGGCGCGCAACTCGGCCGCTCCGCGAAACTCCAGAGCACCCGAGACCGCCAGCGCCCCCGCGATGCTGAGTGCCGGTACCTCGTCGATCAGGTCGGGCAGCTCGGTGCCCTCGACGACGACGCCGGTGAGTTCGGCGCCATGCACCCTGACGACACCGCCAGCCCGATCCACCACGAGGTCGGCCCCCATGCGCAGCAGCACTTCGAGAAAGCCACTGCGTTCGGCGGAGAGGTAGAGGTTCTCAACGGTCACGTGCGAACCAGGGATGGCGGCAGCTGCGCAGATCCAGAAAGCAGCCTGTGACGGGTCGCCGGGGACCACGAACTCGCCGGGCGACACTGGCCCAGGGGCGAGGGTGATGACCGAGCCGCCGGAGCCGTCGGGGTGACTGATGACGTCCACCCCGTGTTCGCTGAGCATCTCCTCGGTGTGGCGTCGAGTCACGACCATCTCACGGATGATCGTCGTGCCGTCGGCGAACAGCCCCGCCAGCAGGACGGCTGACTTGACCTGCGCGCTCGACATGGGCGGGGTGTAATCGATGCCGTGCAGGTTGCCGCCGCGGATCGTGAGTGGGGTGAAGCGCCCACCGTCACGTCCATCTATGGTCGCGCCCATGGCACGGAGCGGCTCCACGACCCGATCCATGGGCCGGCTGGCGATCGACGCGTCCCCAGTTATCACGCTGCGAAAGGGTTGACCGGCGCAGAGTCCGGCAAGCAGCCGGGCCCCCGTTCCGGAGTTACCCACGTCCAGCACGTGCGCCGCCTCGCTGAGCCGGCTGCCAGTGACGGTCAGTGTGCCGACCGGGTGGCCGGCACGCACGTCGTCGGCCTCGTCGATGCGAACGCCCATGGCGGACATGATCTGCCGGGTGTGGTGGATGTCCAGCCCGGCCGACAACCCGGTGATGGTCGATGTGCCATTTGCTAGGCCAGCAAGGATCAGGGCGCGGTGTGAGACGGACTTGTCGCCCGGGACGCGGAGCGTGCCGATGAGCGGCCCGCGGCGGGCAATCCGTACCCGCGCACCTGCCGCGCCTGCCGCGCCTGGCTGATCGGTCATTCCGACAACTCTACCGACGGACCCAACTCGGTGGCCGGACCGATTACCGCATGTGGCTGCGCAGCCGGGAAAGCGCTGCGAAAGTGGGGAGATGAATCGCTCTGACCCGCACGGCCGGGTGGCCGTGGTGACAGGCGGTGGCACTGGAATAGGCCGGGCCACTGCCCTCCAACTCTCTGCTGAGGGATATCGAGTCGCGATCTGTGGCCGCCGCCCCGAGCCACTGGAGGCAGTTCGCGAGCAGATCGTCTTTGAAGGCGGCGTCTGTCTGGCTGACACCTGTGACGTCCGCGAGCCGGACCAGGTCGCGTCTTTCATCGGTCGCGTCATTGACGAGGGGGGACGGATCGATGGGTTGGTCAACAACGCAGGAGGACAGTTCACCGCCAACGCTGAGGACATCACCCTTGGCGGTTTCCGTGCCGTACACCGGTTGGCCGTCGAAGCGGCGTGGTCGGTGACCCGTGAGGTAGCAAACCGCGCTCTCATCCCGCAAGGGTCCGGCAGCGTGGTCTTTGTCGGGTTCAGCCCGCGTCGGGGGACGCCCCAAGCGATACATGCCGCCTCAGCGCGAGCAGCCGTCGAGAACCTCGCGACGGGACTGTCACTGGAGTGGTCCCGCTACGGAATCCGAACCAACTGCGTCAGTGTCGGGGCTATAGCCACCGAGGGGCTCGAGCAGTACGGCCACGTCGTGCAGGAGTGGGTCGAGACGATCCCGATGAAGCGACTGGGTCGACCGGAGGAGGTAGCTGCGGTGATCGCTTTCCTTCTCTCCGACGCTGCCAGCTACGTCACCGGAACGGTGATGACCGTCGACGGCGGGGCCGATGCATGGGGGGTCGGCGGGCTGCCCCCCGCGGTGGAAGTCTGACGCGGGCCCTGGCTAGTTCGGGGACCGCCCCGTTACGCTGAGGGAATGGAACCTCCTAGTACCAAGGGGGCCGAAGGTTGAGCCCCCTGTTGGTCAATATCGGCATCGTCTTGGTCTTCGTGCTGATCGGTGGGTTTTTCGCAGCCGCCGAGATGGCCCTGGTGTCGCTGCGGGAGAGTCAGGTCTCACAGATTGCCCAGCAGGGCAGTCGAGGGCGAGCCGTGCGGCGGCTGCACAATCAGCCGAACCGTTTCTTGTCGGCCGTTCAGATTGGCGTCACTCTTTCCGGCTTCCTGTCGGCAGCTTTCGGGGCCTCGACGATCGCAGACGACGTTTCACCGGTGCTTAGCGACTGGGGTTTGCCGACCGGTTTGGCCAACGGTCTGGCCTTGGTGGGGGTCACCCTCGTCATCGTCTACCTCTCGTTGGTTCTCGGCGAGCTGGCGCCGAAGCGCCTCGCGCTGCAGCGAGCTGAGGGAATCGCCGTGGTTTCGGCACCCGCCATCGAGTTGATGGCCAAAGTGTCGACGCCCCTGATCTGGTTGCTCTCACATTCGACCGACGTCGTGGTGCGACTCGCCGGTGGCGATCCCAAGGCGTCACGTGACCAGATCAGCGAGCTCGAACTGCGTGAGCTGGTAGCCGGTCACAGTGGTCTTGACGACGAAGAGCGAGAGCTGCTCGAAGAGGTCTTCACCGCCAACGACCAGCAGCTTCGTGAGGTTATGGTGCCACGGACCGAGGTTGACTTCCTGGATGCTGGCACGCCCCTGTTCAAGGCCCTCAAGGACGCGGCCAAGATGCCCCACTCGCGTTATCCCGTGGTGCGAGGATCGGCAGATGACGTCACCGGCTTCGTCCATGTCCGCGACCTCTTCGATCCTGAGCTGTCCGGACGCTCGGTGCGCGTTGGTGAGCTGACCCGCCCGGTTCTCATGCTGCCGGGAACCAACCGGGTGCTCTCGTCGCTGCAGCAGATGCGCCGCGAGGGTCAGCACCTCGCCATCGTGGTCGACGAGTACGGCGGGACAGCGGGGATCGTGACCCTTGAAGATCTGGTTGAGGAGATCGTCGGTGACATCCGTGACGAGTACGACGTGGACGAGCCGGAGACCACTCGGGTGGGTGAGTCCGTCGAGGTCGACGGACTGCTGAACATCGAGGACTTTCAGGACGAGACCGGTGTGGAGCTTCCAGAAGGCCCCTACGAGACAGCGACCGGCTACGTCGTGAATGCGTTGGGGCGGTTCCCACTCGTAGGTGACCGGGTGCAGGTCAATGGTCACCGGCTCGACGTCATCGAAGTCGAGGGACGACGCGTCTCGCGGATTCGGGTCACTCCCGACGCCAGCCAGGTGGTCTGAGAGACTGCGGGGTATGTCGCAGTCACATCCCCGCGTCTTCTCAGGCATGCAGCCAACCGCCGATTCCTTGCACCTCGGCAACTATCTCGGTGCGCTGACCCAGTGGGTTGCGCTTCAAAGCGACCACGAGTGCGTCTACTGCGTTGTCGACCAGCACGCGATCACGATGCCGCACGACCCAGATGTATTGCGCCGCCGTACGCGTCTCACGGCTGCTCAGTACTTGGCTGCCGGCGTCGACCCCGAGCGAAGCGTGATCTTCGTTCAGAGCCACGTGGCCGCTCACTCTCAGCTGGCATGGGTGCTCGGCTGCCTTACCGGGTACGGCGAAGCCAGCCGCATGACGCAGTTCAAAGACAAGTCAACGCGCCAACAGCTCGACCGGGTGACTGTCGGTCTTTTCACCTACCCGGTCCTTCAGGCTGCAGATATTCTGCTGTACGGCGCCGAGCAGGTTCCCGTCGGTGAGGACCAGCGGCAACACATCGAGCTCACGCGTGACCTCGCCCAACGGTTCAACTCGACGTTCGGCGAGACCCTGGTCGTGCCAGAGCCGCACATACTCAAGGAGCGCGCGAAGATCCTCGATCTCCAGCAGCCGGACAAGCAGATGAGCAAGAGCCTCGGCGGGGCTGGTTGCCTTTCGTTGCTCGACGACGTCAAGGTCAATGTCAAGAAGATCCGGTCAGCCGTCACTGACAGCGGGCGTGACATCGTATTCGACCCCGAGTCCAAGGCGGGTGTCTCCAACTTGCTCACCATCGTGGGTGCACTGACCGACCGAGCGCCACAGGACGTGGCCAACGAGTACGTCGGGCGCGGGTACGGAGACCTGAAGAAGGATGTCGGTGAGGCCTTCGCCGCCTTCGTGGAGCCTTATCAGCGGCGGGTGTGGGAGCTGCTTGACAACCCTGACCTGCTCGACAAGATCGTTGCCGACGGAGCCGAGCGGGCGCGGTCTCTTGCTGGGCCGACCCTGCAGAGCGTCTATGAGCGGGTCGGATTCCTGGCTCCGCGGATCTGATCGTGGCCAGCAGCGAATCGGTCACCGTTGGGGTGGCTGTCACAGTCCCTGATCCTTGGGGCGAGCAGCTTCAGGAGCAAAGAGCCGGCTTTGGCGACTCACTCGCGTGGACGGTGCCGACCCACATCACGCTGCTGCCACCTACCCAGGTTCCGGCCGCGCGACTGGCGCAGGTCGATGAGCACTTGGGGACTGTCGCTGGCGGCGTTGCCGCCTTCGAAGTTGTCCTGCGGGGCTCGGCAACGTTCCGGCCAGTGAGCCAGACCTCCTTCATCGTCGTCCGCCAAGGCGCTGCGGAGTGCGAGCGGCTGGCTGACCAGGTACGGACCGGTCCGCTGCGTCGTTCCCTCACTTTCCCGTATCACCCTCATGTCACGATCGCGATCGATCTCTCGGACGACGCTCATGACCGATCTGAGGCTCAACTGGCAGACTTTGGCTTGGAGTTTTCGGTAGCCCGGATCGAGCGGTACGAGTTGGCTGAGCACGGAGTCTGGGAGTCCGTGGCCGAGTTCCCCCTCCTGGTCGCTCGTGGCTGAGTGGGGAGTCCGAGCACGGGCGCGACTGGCACGCATTCCCTTCTTCGACCGACACCTTCGCGCGATGGACCGAGCCAACGGTCTGCGTTTCACTCGATGGGCAGCCGGTATCGCGCTCTTCGGTTACCTCGCTCTATTTCCATTGGTGGTGCTGGCGTTCATTGCATTCGGAATAGTGCTGTCCAAGTTCCCCGAAGTGCGTGGTGAGGTTGAGTCGTTTCTCAAGGAAGCGATTCCGCTTCTCTTCGACCCACAGAACAGTGAGCCGCCGCTTGACATCGAGCAGGTTGCCGACGCGACTCTCAACGCCGGAATCCTCGCTGTTGTCGGACTTCTGATTGCCGGTCTCGGGTGGGTGGGCTCGACGATCGAAGGGATCCGACGCATGCAGGGGGTGATGCGGCGACCGCGCAACTGGCTGCTCCTGCGACTGCAAGACGCCGCTGTCTTGCTGCTGATGGGAACGATTCTCTTGGTCGCATTGATGGGGGCGCTGATCGTTGAGACGTTCGGCACGTCGGCGCTGGAGTGGCTGGGCGTCAGCGAAGGATCAAGCTGGGTAGTGACGCTCAGTGCGGCACTCATCTTGGGGCTTTTGGTGTGGCTCGTGGTTGCCTCGCTCTACGGACTTGCGTGGTGGAAGCGCACCGAACGCCGCTGGGGGCCGGTGCTCCTCGGCTCGCTATACGCGACGCTGGTGTTGGTCGTACTTGCGCAGCTCTCGTTCCTGATCGTGGGGAGGACCCTGACGAACCCGGTTTACGGCACGCTCGCGGTGGCTGCAGCGCTACTGGTCTTCCTCTACGTCGCTTCGACGGTGCTGCTCTATTTCGCCTGCTGGGTCGCTGTGTGCGAAGGGGCACCGAGGACTCTCGAGGAGGTCGCCTATCTTGAGCGGCTGGACGGCGGCGCGATCAAACTTCCAACGATCGACGACTGACCGGTCAGCTGCGGCGACGCTGAAGCCACCAGCCACTTCCTACCAGCGCCATGCCGGCCAACACCCACATGGCGAGGTCCTGAGCCGGTGAACCTCCGGTGTCGACCGCGCTGGTGCCTACGCCAGCAGCCTGCGGAGGGGGAGTCGCCACTGTCGTCTCGTGATCGGGGGGGCTCACCGAGTTTGGTTCGTTGAGCGACCCTACGGCGGTCACGTTGTCGGCTTTCGAGAAGCCCCACGTGAAGAGTCGCTTGGCGGCGGTCTCGCTCGGCTCGACGATTCCCATGAGCGCAACGATCAAGGTGCGGTCACCGCGCCTGACCGCAGCGACAAAGGTACGCCCGGCCTCAGTGGTGTATCCGGTCTTGACACCAAGAATCCCGCGGTAGCCCTCCAACAGGAGCGGATTCTGATTGTAAATCATGTAGGTGTCGCGCCTCTTGTCGCGTTTGGGCTCTTGGGCGGGGAACGACGTGGACACCGTCGATACGTACCGTCGAAAGTCACGGTCGGTGAGCCCGGCTTGAGCAAAGATCGCGAGATCGAAGGCGGACGTGAACTGTCCTGGTGCGTCGAGGCCGGTGGGGTTGATCGCGCGCGTGTCCTGGGCCCCAAGGGCATCGGCTTCGCTGTTCATGGCGCGAACCGTGCGGTGCAGGCCGCCGGCTGCCGATGCCAGGGCTCGGGCGGCGTCGTTGCCGCTCGGCAGCATCAACCCATAGAAGAGCTCGTCGATGGTGTAGCGAGAGCCCGGCACGATCCCGACGGCGCTGCCCGTCGCGTTGGCGTCCTCCCACTGGACGCGGTAGTTGTCGTCGAGGTCAAGTTTGGGGAGCAGCGTGACAGCGGTCAGCGTCTTCAGGGTGCTGGCCGGTCGCAGCCGCTCATGGGCGTTCTTCGCCGCCAGGACTTCGCCGGTCTCAGCATCTGCAACGATCCAGGACTGGGCCCAGACTTTGGGGGGCACGGGGCCATCAGCTACGACACCGTGATCGTTGCTCAGTGGGTCGGCGTCGGGCGAGGCCACGGCGAAGGCTGGCCCAGAAAGGGCCACGATCAGCAAAGCGCCAACACTGACGAGCGCGCTCAGGACCCTCAGCCGGCCAGGCGCGCGAAAGGACCGAGTGGGGACTGTCATGACCCCGGAGAGGCTACCGTGCCCGGTTCAGGCTCAAACCCGCCGGGAGATCAGCGCACGTTTGACCTCTTGGATGGCCTGGGTGATCTGGATTCCGCGGGGGCAGGCTTCGGTGCAGTTGAAGGTGGTCCGGCAGCGCCAGACACCCTCGGAGTCCGACAGGATCTCCAGCCGTTCCTG
>JBBQAL010000149.1:0-5233 GCA_038316135.1 Candidatus Nanopelagicales bacterium
GGTGTCGCTGGCTTCGGTCACCGGTTCGCCGAGCAGGGCGGTGATGGTTCGCGCCGCGAGAGCCCGCTCGCCGTCCACCCTGATGGTGTAGCGGTGCCGGGGCCAGCGCCGGCGGAGGAGCTGCTTGACGTCGCCGGCCACGACAAGCCGGCCACCCTGCAGGATGCCGACGTCGTCGCAGAGCTCCTCGAGGCCGTGCAACTGATGGGTGCAGATGAATACCGTGGTGTTGGCGGCCTGGACCATCTCCCGCAGGTACTCGATCAGGTCGACCGCAGCCTCGGGATCCAGCCCCGCGGTCGGCTCGTCGAGGAACAACAGGTCGGGGCTGTGGAGTACGGCGCGGCCCACAGACACCTTCTGGCGCATGCCCTTGCTGAGCTCCCCGACCAGGGAGTTGACCCGGTCGCCGAGACCGAGCACCTCAAGCACCTCCGAGGTACGGCGGGCGATCACGGACCTGCTCAGGCCGTACAGCTCGCCCCACGTCTGCAGGTTTTCGCGAACGGAGAGGGACTCGTACAGGTTCGTGTCGGTCTGGACCCCGATACGCGCCCGCAATTCGTCGGCGTTCGCGCGGGTCAGCGTCTCGCCGAAGAGCGTGACGGTCCCCGACGTCGGTGCCAGCAGCCCGGTCAGCATCCGCACGGTCGTCGTCTTGCCGGCGCCGTTCGGCCCCAGCAGCCCGAACGCTCGGCCAGTGGCCACCTCGAGAGTCAGATCGGCGACGGCGACCCGATCGCCGAACTGCTTCGACAGCAACGACGCGGACAGAGCAGTCGTCGTGGCGACTGCCGCCGTCAGAGCTGTGGCGGTCACTGGACGCCTCGGCCCGCCAGCGCTGGTGCGACCGACGTGGTCGTTGACGGGCGTCCGGCTTCGCCCCGGCCGCTACTGCTGCCCCTAACGAGCATCTCGTCCACGCTGGGTTGGGTGGTTCTGTCGAAGAACAGTCGGCGATCGAGCAGGATGATGACGGCTGTGAGGGCGATCAACACGACGGTCTCGATGCATTTGGTGGTCTGGGTCGTGCTGAGTGCTTCCTGCGACACGTTGACGAGGAAGTGGATGAGAACGGCCGCCAGAATGCTCTTGCCGTTCTTGACCCAGATCCAACTGATGATTATCCCCAATGGAATGACGCTGATGAAGAAGTTCACAGCGAACCAGATGTTTTCTTGGGTGATTTGATACTGGTAAGTGTCTTTCACCAACACCAGCGGCAGGTGCCATAGCGACCACAGGACCCCGAAGAGTAGCGCCGCCTTGAAGAAGCTGTTCGTGTGGCTCTGCAGACTGTTGAATGCGTACCCGCGCCAGCCGAGCTCCTCAAACGAAGCGATCACGAAGAGCAGGACGAGACCAGGAATCATGACTCCGGCCGAGGAGAACCCATCGGATACTCGGAACTGATCGATCGAGCCGCCAAACGGAAGCGAAAGCAGGATCGACACCACGACCAACAGGGGCCCCAGGAGAAAAACGATGGGCAACCCCGTGGGGGCGATCAGACGCAGGTTGACGATCCGCTTGCCAAAGTCGCTCTTCAGACTCGGGTCTTTTGACCTGAGCAACATCACCAGCGAGACCAGGAATGGCGTCATCGTCGCCGGCACGATGAACGCGAGGAAGAGGCCGGTGGTGTCGACGCGACTGACATACGCGCCGCTCAGGAGAAGGACGAACGTGATGAGATAAGTCCAGATGTAGTACCGGGCGGGTTGGTAGGTAGAGCTAGCTGTCATCTTCATCTCTTTAGCAAGCGAGGTGATTGCTGCTTTAAGTGGTAGCAACGCAATGAATGTATCCCGGCAGGCCCTGCCCAGTCGTGAATCTGCGGAGTGAAACCTGACTACAGCCGGGGATGTACGGCGCCCGCTATCCGGTCCCCAGTGGCCTCGACTCAGCTACCCCGGCCCAACGTTCGGGCCGTGGGCCTGTTCGACAATGGACACTGGCCCCCCTCTATCTCGGCGGTATGACCGGTGCGGCGTGAGGTTGAGGAACGCTGGAGATGACGGCCAAACATCTGCTCCCGGGCCCTGATGGCCCCTGTGATCCCGGTCGCCATCGTGTCGGGTTGCCCCCAGAGCCTGCTCCTTTCCCTTATCGGTGGGCTGTCGGCCTGCTGCCACCGGATCCCGCTCCGTTCGCGCGACCGGCACCCTGCCGCGGGACGACCATGTCGTCGGAGACCGTGGCTGACCTCGAACGTGATTCTGGTCAGGTCGCGGCGAGTGCGGTCGTCGGCGAGATCCGGGTGGCGCGTCGAGCGGGGACCAGGGATGCGAGGACGACGATGAGTGGGGCCACGACCGCCGTCGCCAGGAGGACCGTCCACGGGATCGCTGGTGCGAAGAATCCGACTCCGTCGATCGCCGACAGCAGGCTGAGCGCTCCGGCCCACCCGTACCCGATTCCGAGGACGATGCCCAGACTGATCGCGGCGACTGTGAGTTGAGCGGCCTCGGCGCGGATCGTGGCGCGCACGGCTGAGCGGGAGAGCCCAAGTGCGCGCAGGAGTCCGATCTCCCGGGTGCGCTGCATCACCGACAGAGACAAGTTGTTGACCACTCCGATGATCGCGATCAGGACTGAGAAGCCGAGAAGCACCGAGAAGAAGATGACCGCGTTCTCTACGACGCCCTGCAGTTCGACAACCGCCTCCTGCGGCAGGTCGGAGCTGGCGAGGGCCTTTCCCATTGCACGGACCAGGTTGGTGGCGGCCGCGGCAAACATGACGATCAACGTGACGCCGATCACCAGGCCCATCGTGGTGCGCGCCGTCCTGACCGGATACCGCGATGCGTTGCGGGCAGCCATGCGGCCCGCCGGACCCCGGGCCATCAGTCGCCCGACCATCCCCTGCACCGGCGGCATCACCCAGGCCGAACCCAGCACCAGCCCGGTGAACGACAGCATGCCGCCTGGCAGCGCGATAAAGATGGCGAGCGGGCTCGATTGCCCCACCGCCACACCGCCGACCAGCATCATGATGCCGACCACGACACACGCGAGGGAGCCGAGGTTCTTGCCTCGCCGGCCGGCCTCATCGAGGGATGGATCCTGGGCCTGGCCGGTCGCCTCCATGGGCGAGACCGTCATGATCCGGCGGGACCCGAGGGAGGCGGAGGCCCACGTCACGACGACCGTGGCCAGGACGGGCACGACCATCCACGGCGGCAGCAGGGTCACGGCAAGGCGATGCACGACACCGAACCTGTCCATGCCCCAGACCACGGCTGCGCTGGTTCCGGTTCCGACTAGCGCCCCCGCAATCGTCCCGACAATCCCCACGAGCAGACCTTCAGCGCTGATGGACCGCCGCAGGCGACGCGACGATGCACCGACCAAGCGGAGCAGCGCGATCCGCTCGCTTCGGCCTGCCACGATGATGCTGAACGTGTTGGAGATGACCAGGGCGGACACGAAGAGCGCGATCATGAAGAACACGACTCCCACGATTGCGATCATCATCAGCGCAGTCCCGGACTCTGCGACGATCTCTGACCGACGCATCCAGGCTGAAAGGATCGCGATGCCATCAATGATCACCACACCGAACAATGATGCGATCGTGATCACGAGCACGCTCGGAATGTGCTGACGCGGGTCTGCCCGCACCTCGCGGATGGCGTTCTTCACGCGACCTTCACCTGAAGCTGGTCCATGACCCGGGAGATCTCCGTGCGCGTCGCCTGGCACGGGATGTCGTGGACGAGCCGCCCGTCGGCGATGAAGACTACCCGTGAGGCGTGGGCGGCCTCACCAGCGTCATGCGTGACCATCACGATCGACTGGCCGAGGTTCTCGGCCGCGTCGGCGAGCAGCGCGAGAACCTCCCCGCCAGAGCGGGAGTCGAGGTTGCCGGTCGGCTCGTCGGCAAGCACCAGGTCAGGCCGGGTGGCGAGCGCGCGGGCGATCGCCACCCGCTGTTGCTGGCCCCCGGAAAGCTGGGCCGGGCGGTGCCGCAGCCGGTCCTGGAGGCCGAGCCGGTCGACGAGGGTGTCCACCCAGGCGCGCTGGGCCGAGTCGGGGGTGTGATCGTCCAGCTCGTAGGGCAGCAGCACGTTGGCCAAGATGTCCATGGTCGGCACAAGGTTGAATGCTTGGAAGACAAAGCCGACCTGGCGGCGTCGGATCGCCGTGAGCTCGTCGTCGCCAAGGCTGGTGATCTCCACGCCGCCGATCCAGGCCCGGCCCGATGTCGGGTTGTCCAGCCCTGCCATGACGTGCATCAGGGTCGACTTGCCGCTGCCGGAGGGGCCCATGATCGCAGTGAGCTGGTGGGACCCGATCTCCAGAGTGACATCCTCGAGCGCAACGACAGCGCCCGCTCCATCGCCGTACCTTTTGGTCACTCGCTCCACGCGCGCTGCCGGGGTGCTGGCAAGGGGAACCCACGATGTCGTCATGCTCCCGAAACTAGCGATGCCGCGGGGTTGGCGCGTCCGCCTGAAGGGTGACTGTCGCTCGACGCATCTCCGTCTCCGGACGGACCCCACTGCGGGGAGCGGGACTCGGACAGTCGGCAGCGAAAATGAGAACCCCGTGCGCAGCGGTCCTGAGTGGGCGCCCGCCCATCTCAAGGCCGTCTCCGAGATAGACCGCTTACGGTCGGGGGTCGGACTCAGCCAACCGAACGCGGATGAGCGGAGTGACTTTAGGGCGCGAAGGGTTTTGCAGCCAGTAGGGTCTGGGGGCTCGAACCACGCAACCCGAGGTTCCTCAAGAGCAGCCAACATCCTGCATTCGGGAGATCCGTGCGTTTGATTTCGAGAGACAGGAGATCGCACAGAGTGCCAGATTCGTCCACAGGCATGCTCGCGCGCCGTCCACATGTGTCTGTTGGTGTCCCCCGGCGCCCGCACGAGTGCGTCCACGACTGCCAGATGAGACTAGCTGTGGGCCTAGATCCAAGCGGGCGCGCCCTAGGAATCGGGGCCAGACAGCGTTTCTCCTAGCCAACTGGCGGAGGATACGAGATTCGAACTCGTGAGGGCGTAAACCCAACCCGCTTTCCAACTGGTCACAGTGCCGTTCAGTGATGTCCGTACATGGCCGCGACTAGGTGTTTCACGAAGACGGCGACCCCTCGTGAACACCCCTGAACGGGTAGGAATGAGACTAAAACTGAGACTAAGCCTCGGCCGGCGGTGTTCGATTGTGCGCTACCTGCAAGGAGGTCCTGATCACCTCGTGGCAGCGCCTTCGAGTGTACGACTGCGCTGTT
>JBBQAL010000145.1:0-5829 GCA_038316135.1 Candidatus Nanopelagicales bacterium
CGCGAGTTGCGCGCCCAACAGGAGAAGGTCCAGACCCAGATCGAGCAAGCCCAGAAGCGGATCACCCGTTCGGAGACTCTGATCGGGCAGATCGTTCGCTACCAGTACCAGACGGGTGGGTACGCCGAGCTCCAGGTGGTCCTCGATGCAGAATCGCCAACCGACTTCGTCCAGCGGGTAATGGCAACGCAGTCGGTCACCGACTCACAGTCGCAGATCATTGACCAGCTCAACGCAGACAAGGCGGTGCTCGCCGCACAAGAGCAGCAGATGCAAGTGACCGAAGAAGCCATTGCTGCGACAGAGACTGAAGCACAGAAGCAGGTTGAAGAGCTCCAAGGGCTCACGTCAGACGCTCGAGACGCCAAACGCGAAGTCAAGTCGTTGATTGCGCAGCGCTCCAGTGCTTTGGCGGTCGCCCAACAGGAGAGGCAGGCCGAAAAGAACCGGCTCGCCGACCTTCAAGCGGCCCAAGACGCTCTGGCAGCCCAGATTGCCGACGCCGCTTCTAGCGGCGCGGGTCTGCCGTCTGGCTCGTTGATTTGGCCGATCCCGGGTGCGGCAATGGTGCAGGGCGTTGGCTGGCGCACGCACCCCGTCTACGGGTACCGCAGTTGCCACACCGGGATCGACCTGTCCGCGAGTTCTGGAACGCCGATCCTGGCAGCGCGTGGTGGCGTGGTGATCTGGACCAAAGCTGAGCTCTCTGGTCCGTACGGGAACAACACGCTGATCGACCACGGCGATGGGTTGTCTACGTTTTACGCCCACCAGTCGTCGTTCAATGTTTCCCCTTTGCAGAAGGTCAAGAAGGGCGACGTGATCGGGTACGTCGGTGAGACCGGTTACGCCACTGGTCCGCACCTGCACTTCGAAGTTCACATCAACGGCGTCCCCCATGACCCGATGGGTTGGTTTGGTGGCTCCAAGACTCCGCAATCTGAGTTCTGCCCCTAATCTCACCCTCTACTTGACGGTGAGGATTGCCTCCAAGCGGGCCGCTCCCTGTGCGTAGCCCTCAGCCGGTCGACGCTCGGCCTTAGACTGGCGTTCATGTCCCCCCTGACTCGCCGCATCGTTGTGTCGTCGGCGGCCGTGCTGGCCGTCGGCGTTTCGTACGGGGCCGGCGTCGTCACCGGTGTCGTGGGTAGTTCCTCATCGGGAAACGGTGTCATCGATGCGGCCGCCAACCGGATCGAAGAGTCGGCGGCTGAACCCGTCGACCGCTCCGAGCTTGAGCGTGCGGCGGTCGAGGGGATGCTCAAGTCGTTGGGCGACCGGTGGTCGTCGTACTACGACCCCAGTGAGTACGCGTCGTTCCAGGACGCCCTGGAGGGTCGCTACTCGGGCATCGGGCTCTGGGTGCGAGCCGGCCGAACGGGTGTTGTGGTGTCCAGCGTCCAACCTGCGTCTCCAGCCGCCACGGCCGGCCTGGTGCCCGGTGATGTGATCGTCTCGGTTGACGGCTGGCCGACCTCCGGTGGTTCGGTGGGTGAGGTCGTGCAGCGGCTGCGCGGACCGAGCGGATCTGAGGTCTCTATTGGATCACTCCACGACGGAATCATGTCGAACCTGGTCGTGGCCCGATCTGAACTCACCACCTCCGATGTCACGGTCGAGCAGCTCGCCGAGGGTGTCACGCGCATCGACATCAGGACGTTTACTCGAGGGGTCGGTCGCAGCGTGCGCGACGCCATGTCTGCCGACCCGGCCACCTACGCCGGAGGGGTGGTGCTCGATTTGCGCGGAAACCCAGGTGGCTTGCTCGACGAGGCCGTTGAGGTAGCTTCGGCGTTCCTCGATGGCGGCCCCGTGGTGTCGTACGAGCAGCGGGATGCTCCCGATCGGGTGCTGAACGCCCTCGGAGATGGCAACACCACAGTGCCCGTTGTTGTGCTCGTAGACGGTGGCACCGCCAGTGCTGCTGAGGTTGTCGCAGCGGCGCTTCAGGACCGAAACCGGGCTGTGGTGGTTGGGTCGCGCACCTACGGCAAGGGCTCGGTGCAGGAGCCGATGGTCCTACCTGATGGCTCGGCTATCGAGTTCACGATCGGCCGATACTTGACGCCGGCCGGTCGCGTGATTGATGGGCGCGGGGTCGAGCCAGACGTCCTCGTCGACGCCACGGCCACTCCCGAAGTTGCCGAACAGCGGGCCCTAGAGGTGCTACGCGGTTTGACGGCGGCCCTTCCTGTGCCCGACGAGGGTTAGTCATGTCCCGCGAGAAGGGGCGAGTTCTTGTCGCCCAGAACCGTAAGGCGCGACACGACTATCACATCGACGACACCTTCGAGGCCGGGCTGGTACTCACGGGCACTGAGGTGAAGTCGTTGCGCGAGGGTCGGGCTTCGCTGGTTGACGGTTATGCGGCTGTCAAAGAGGGCGAGGTCTGGCTCCACAACGTCCACATTCCGGAGTACACACTGGGGACATGGACCAATCACGAACCGCGGCGGGTCCGCAAGTTGTTGTTGCATCGCGACCAGATCCGGAAGCTCAATGCCAAGACGCACGAGAGCGGACTCACGATTGTTCCATTGGCGCTCTACTTCAAGGACGGATACGCCAAGGTCGAGATCGGCGTTGCGCGCGGAAAGAAGTCCTACGACAAGCGACACTCGTTAGCTGAGCGGGAGGCCAAGCGTGACGCCGACCGCGCCATGGCCCATCGGGGTCGCGCCGACTGAGCGAAGGAGTCAGATGCGGTGTCGAGTGGCTAGGACCGCAGCACTGACGCTGACGATAGCGATCTCACTGCTGGCCTCGCCGGCGATGATGCCTGCTGCGACGGCATCGGCAGGTGATGGGTTTATCAGCCAGTACGACGTCTCGATCGACATCAACGACGATGGCTCGCTCGACGTCGCAGAACGGATCGACTACACCTTCACGGACGACAGCCACGGCATCTACCGAGTCATCCCCAACCGGTACCCGGTTAGTGAGCCATTCACTCCCAGCAGCTCTAAGACCACGATCGACCAGAGTTACGACCGAGTTGTCGCCATCGAAGACATCGGGGTGACCAGCCCGTCCGGTGCCCCTTCGGATCTGGACGTGTCACAGGAGGGCGGGGTCTTGTCGATTCGGGTCGGCGATCCCGATACCACGGTTCGGGGCCCTCAGACGTATCTGCTGACGTACCGCGTTGAGGGTGCCCTCACCGCGTTCGACGACCATGACGAGCTCTACTGGGATGCCATCGGCACTGAATGGACGGTGTCGATTCGGCAGGCGACCGTGCGAGTGAATGCACCGGCGGTGCAGGATGCCAGGTGCTTCACCGGTTACCTGGGCAGCGCGCAGAAGTGCGACGACCTGCGGGTCAGGTCGAACTTTGTCGAGGCGGGTCAGGGAAATCTCGGGTTCGGCGCAGGCGTGTCGGTCGTCGTTGCCCTTCCCACGGGTGCTGTTGATGTCCCGCCACCGGTCTACGAACAGCGCTGGTCGCTGCAGCGAGCCTTCGCGGTGACACCACAGACGGTGGGAGCTGCGGTCTTCGCGCTCGTGTTGGCCGGGCTGGGAGTCTTCTGGGTACTGCGCAGAGGACGGGATCGGCGTTACGTCGGCCAGATTCCCGGCCTGGCCCCCGTTGTAGGTGAGGGAGCCGCCGAGGAGATGCGTCCCTTCGGCGACTCCGGTGAAGGACCGGTTGAGTGGTCGCCTCCCGACGACCTGCGACCGGGACTGCTCGGAACGCTCATCGATGAGCAAGCCAACGTGCTTGACGTCACGGCGACGATCGTCGACCTCGCCGTCCGCGGCTATCTGCGGATCGACGAGATCCCAGACAAGGGACTGTTCAGCAGTCGCGACTGGCAGCTTGTGCAGCTGAAGGGCGGCGACACTGACCTTCTCGACTACGAGCAGAAACTCTTCGCAGCCCTATTCTCCGGACGTAATGTCGTTCTGCTCTCTGCACTGAAGCGAACGTTCGCCGATGACTTGTCCAAGGTCCAGGACGCGCTCTACGACGAGCTGGTCTACCGCAAGTGGTACCGGAGGCGTCCAGACTCCACGCGGACATCTTGGGCGGTCCTCGGCTTTCTCGTGGTCGGAGCGGCGATCGGGGTTACCTACCTGCTGGCGAGGTACAGCACCTTCGGCATCGCCGGTCTGGCGCTGGTCATCGGCGCCGTTGCCATCTTCTTCGCGGTGAGAGACATGCCGGCACGCACCGGTCAGGGAAGCGCAGTCCTGGCTCGGACCCTCGGATTCCGGCGCTACCTTGCGACCGCTGAGGCGGGGCAGATTCGCTTCGAGGAGGGCACCGACGTCTTCTCGCGCTACCTGCCGTACGCCATCGTGTTCGGTGAGGCAGAACGCTGGGCCAAGGTATTCGCGACGCTCGCCGCAGCCGGGGGCGCCGCCGCCTCCATGCCCGCTGTCGGCTGGTACACCGGTGCCCATGCGTTCAGCTACGGCGACTTCGGCTCGTCGGTCACGGCTTTCTCTGTCAACACGTCAGGGTCGATCTCGGCAGCCGCGGCGAGCTCGAGCAGTGGGTTCTCCGGCGGCGGCGGTTTCTCGGGCGGCGGGATGGGCGGTGGTGGTGGCGGCGGTTGGTGACGTCACGTGGTCGCTGACTTATAGCTATTCATTTAGGGGCAGGTTTGGTCCCCTGATCGGGCCGTTGATCACCGGCCCCTTCCGCCAGTAACCCTAAGAAACTTCAGAAGTGTTGTCGATTTGAGGCAGACTCACTCGTCGTATGGGTGAAAGGCCACCACTTACCCAAGGAGCAACCCATGGCGCAGTACATGTATCTGATCTTCGGCGACGAGTCTGAGATGGCCAATGCCACCCAGGAAGACTGGGCGCTCATGCTGAAGGCGCACGGCGAGTTCGCGGAACAAGTCACCAAGTTGGGTGGAACGATCACGCATGGCGACGCCCTCGCCCCCACTGCGGCGGCAACGTCGGTTCGTGGACAGTCGACCGGGTCACCTTCGGTCACTGACGGTCCGTTCGTGGAGACCAAGGAGGCTCTGGGTGGCTTCTACTTGATCGATGCGAAAGACCTCGACCAGGCCATCGCCTTCGCCAAGCTGCTGCCGACGAACGGTGGCGTCGAGGTGCGACCAGTCGTTGACACCTCCGGCGGGTGAACAGACTCGCTGATGCGCTTGACGACGCGTACCGCCGCGAGTGGGCCTTCGTGCTCGCCGCGACGGTGCGCGTCGCTGGCAACCTTGACGTAGCAGAGGAGTGCGTCCAGGACGCGTTTGTTGCCGCCATCGGCGCATGGAGCGAGCGTGGCGTCCCTGATAATCCCGGTGCGTGGCTTACCACGGCGGCCCGGAGACGGGCTCTCGACCAACTGAGGAGGGACAAGACCCTTCGCAGCAAGCTTCCCCTGCTGATCGAGGTCGACGCCAACGCACCTGATCCTGCGGACCTACTGGAGGACAGCGTGGTGACGGACGACCGCCTCCGTCTGGTCTTCACCTGTTGTCACCCGGCTCTCTCCGCAGAGACACAGGCTGCGTTGACTCTGCGATTGGTGTGCGGCCTCTCCACTCCGCGTATCGCGCGGGCGTTCCTCGTTTCCGAGGCAACGATGGCGGCCCGGATCACCAGGGGAAAGAAGAAGATTGAGGTTGCCCAGATCCCCTACGCGATACCAGCAGAGGCAGAACTGCCCGAGCGATTGGACACCGTTCTCACCGTCATCCACTTGTTCTTCACAGCCGGTCACACTGCGAGCAGCCGAGACGAACTCGTCGACTCTGAGGTTGTTGGTCGGTCGATCGACCTCGCTCGGATGCTTCATGCGCTCCTTCCGTACGAGTCAGAGGTCCAGGGCCTGTTGGCGTTGCTGCTGCTGAC
>JBBQAL010000022.1:0-36189 GCA_038316135.1 Candidatus Nanopelagicales bacterium
CGGAACCATCGAATCGGCGCGACTGCGCCCAGCCGCACTCATCGGACCCTCCACACTCCACACCGGCTACCTCGAGTGGAACGTCACCAAGAAAAACCCCAACCACGACCAGTACCTCCTCAACCTGCCACCGGTCCTACCTGGACAAGGCGGCTACTTCGACGCTGACCTGCAAATCAACTTCAATCGCGGCGCAAACGGCAACTGGCAGATCCCCATGTTCGACTGCACCGTCACCTAGACCGAACTAGACCGAACTGGACCGAACTCGACCGAACCCTGCCGAAGATCGGGGTCCCGACGCCGGCCCTCCTCGCCTAGGCTCACCACCATGGACGCAAGACTGCGCGCGGTGATCGACCTGTCGGTGGCCGAGGCCCGCGAGGGAACCGGACGGCACGAGTACGACGGCCAGATCCAGGACCTCTCCCCAGCTGGTGTCGACAGTGCTCTCGGCCGTCTCGGCGGAGCGGCGTTGGCGGACCCGCACGACGAGGCTCACCTCGTTGCGTTCGAGAAGTCAGCGCGAGTGCACTTCGGCGACCTGCAGATGCACCGGCGCAACCCGCTGCCCCATCTGGAGAACCTCGAGCTCGCCTGTTACGACCGTGCTTACGCTCCAGAAGCAGAACGAGCTGCCGCTAGAACCCGCCACCTGGCCAAGTGGCCGGACGCCGTCGACATGGCGATCGAGTCGCTCGATCGGGTGCCAGCCCCCGTGGCCCAAGCGTTGCTCCCTGCGGTAACCGGCCTTGCGGATGGGCTGCCCCAGGACGACCCCGGCATCGATGCGGCCCTCGTGGCACACCGTCGCTTCGTCGAACACCTGAGGGACGCAGCGGCCAACGGCACGCCCGAGACAGCCCTGGGCCGAACCGCTCTCGAGCAGCTGATGGGGGCTGACGAGGCCGTCACCCATGTTGATCTGACGTCGCTCGCCGAGCGCGCTGCGCGCGAACGGGACCGGCTGCGCACCCTGATGACGGCAGGGTGCCAGCAGCTGGTCCCAGGAGCGCCTGTCGAGCGAACTGTCGCCGAGCTTCTCGCCGACCACCCATCCGCTGGCGATGTCGTGTCAACAGCCTCGGCCGTCACCGACGAAACGATTGCTTTTTGTCGGGAGCGCGCGTTCCTCACCCACCTTGACGGTGAGTGCCGCGTTGGTGTCGCACCGCCATCGCGGCGGTGGGCAACGGCGATGCTTTCGTGGTCGGGACCCTACGAGGCCGATGGCCCCTCCCACTACGACATCACGCCGCCCGAGCCGAGTTGGCCGAAGTCGGAGCAGGCCGACTGGCTAACCATGTTCAGCGAGACCGCACTCGCTGCGGTGACAGCACATGAGGTCGCACCTGGCCACTACGCGCACGGCCGAGCGATGCGACATGCCCCTGGGGACGTACGACGATCGCTCATCGGAGCTGGCTTCGCCGAAGGGTGGGCACACTATGGCGAAGAGCTCATGCTCGAAGAGGGTTTCCGCTCCGATGACCCGCGATTCCAGATAGGTGTCGCACTGGAAGCCCTCGTTCGCGTGACGCGATTGTGGTGTGCCATAGGACTACACACCGGAGCGATGGACGTCGACGACGCGACCGCGTCCTTTGTCACTGACGCCTTGATGCCTGAGGCTACGGCGCGAGCAGAGGCACGTCGGGGAACGTTCGACCCGTCGTACGGGGTCTACACCTGGGGTAAGTGGATGATCCTTGACGCCAGGGCGGACGCGCGCCGTAAGTGGGGCGCTGGTTTCACGCTTCGCAGGTTCCACGATGCCCTGATGGAGCTCGGCTCGCCACCACTCGGGCTCGTGCACGAAGCGGTCCGGGCCGGTTGAGGCTAGATCTGCGGCCAGGCGTCCGAGGTTCCGGAGATGCATCCGAGCGACTTGCCGACCCGTGAGAGCCCATCGCGATCGCCCGATTTGTACTTGCTGTACTGACGGTCGAGCATCGTCGGGTACATGATCTCAGCAGTGGAACCCACGTGGCCGAGTCCGACGGCGTGACCAATCTCGTGGAGCAAGAGAGCTCCGCGCGTCACGCCAGATCCGAATCCTGCTTTGTACGTGCTGTTGTGCGCCGCGTTCAGCACCACGAACCCACGTCCAATCGCTGCCTGCCAGTTTCCGTCCGAGTTTGTCCAGGCCCGCATCATCCATCCGCCGACTCCGGATGGGTAGCCGCCGCCGTCGTCAGACATCAGATTCGTGCGGTACTTCGCTCGCGACTGGTTGACCCAGGCCACGACGATCTCAGCTGACTTCTGACGGTCTGACCATGACTGGTTCTTGCCGTTGGTCGGAATCTCAGCGGTGCGTCCCGCGAAGGAGAACGGGATGCCAGTTCGGTTCGACACACGCTTGAACGCGGCCCGGGCATCTGCCACCGCCGCGTCCCGCGCTGCTGCAGTCCCGCCCGCGAGCCTCGCGTTGACGGAGAAGGTCACACTGGCCTGACACGGATTCCATCTGATCCGGTGGTCTTTGCCATTCGGGTCGGTCCAGTTGCCGACGTCGAAACCGTCGCCGGATGCATCCGCTGAGTTGTTGGCGGTCAGGGGTGCGGACATACCAACAGTGATGGCGGCGGCAATCACCATCAGAGCAATCGGTCGCAACGCGCGCGTGACCATGAACGTCCTCCTCGACAAGACCTACATTCCGGTCTTCGGCGGGGAGGGCGGGGTCGCTGACTACTCCGCACGGGGGAAGGAGTCGTCCAAACGGGTGAATCATCAGATGGGCAATGATCTGTTGCGCTTAGAAAAGTGCGTTGGCCAGCGCCCGACGCGCTGCAAGAACCCGCGGATCATCGTTGCCGACAAGGTCAAGTAGCTCGAGCAGGTGGTCCTTTGCCGCATCACGATCAGCACCATCTGTACGTCGTACGAGCGCGACGAGCCGGTCGAAGCACTCAGTGACCTGGCCAGCCAACAGTTCGAGATCTGCGGCAACAGTGTGCGCCGAAACGTCGTCAGATCCATCAGCTGAGGTACGCGCCGCGTCGAGGTCGACACCAGCGGTACGCCGCAGAAGCGTGACGCTGGCCAGCCCCTGCCTGGCCTCGGGGTCGTCAGGGCGAGTGGCGAGGATGGAGCGGTAGGCCGCCTCGGCGGCGTCGAGCTCATCGCGCGCGAGTGCATCATCGGCGGCGACAAGCTCGGGGTCATCGGTGGCAGTCTCAGCCTCAGGCGCACCGACTGGGCCGGCTCCACCGAGGGCGACGACCTGGTCGAGGAAGTCGCGTACTTGCGCCTCGGGGAGCGCTCCGGTGAATCCAGGGATCACCTGGCCTTGCCACACCACCAGCGTTGTCGGAATGCTCTGCACTTGCGCCGCGGCTGAGAGCTGAGGGTTGGCGTCGACGTCAACCTTGGCCAGCACCCAAGCGCCTGCGTCATCGGTCGCCATTCGCTCGAGGATTGGCGATAACTGCTTACAGGGGCCGCACCACTCAGCCCAGAAGTCGATAACGACGGGGACCGACATCGACTGTTCGAGCACCTCGGTCTGGAAGGTCGCGTCGGTGACATCGACCACCGCAGCTGGTGCCGCTGTGACTGGACTATCGGGTCCGGCTGCCGCTCGTTGAGCTCTGGCCGCCTCGGCCTTCTCGCGCGCCTGCCGCTGCTGAGCGAGCGCTGCGAGGTCGATGGCCCCGTACGGGTTGAAGCCAGCGGCGCCACTAGGGCCGGGAGTGCCGGGAGATCCCGGAGGCACAGTCATAGGCCCATTCTGTCGCACCGCTCAGAAGTCGGGAGGTTCGGTGTACCCACCGAAGACTTCACGAAGCGTCGTACAGAGTTCCCCAACGGTGGCCTCCGCGCGAACGGCGTCCAACATCGGTCCCACCAAGTTGCTGCTCCCTCGGGCGGCAAGAGCGATATCTCCCAGCCGCTCGCGGACGACGTCGTCATCCCTGACAGATCGTCTGGAACGGAGGCGCTCGACCTGGTCCGATTCGACTTCGCCCGGTATCTGCAGAATCTCGAGCGGAGCGGCCACCGAATCGGTGTGAACGTTGACTCCCACCACGCGACGCTCACCGCTCTCCACGCTCCGTTGGTACGCGTCTGCGGCGTCCGCAATGTGGCGGGTGAACCAACCAGACTCGATACCGGCCACAATCCCCGAAGTCATGGACCCGTCGTCGCCTAACCCCTGGATCTCGGCGAGCAGCGACTCGACCTCAGCCTCGATCCGATCGGTAGATGCCTCCACGAACCACGAACCACCGAGGGGGTCGACAACCGATGCGACGCCCGTCTCTTCCAGCAAGACATGCTGCGTCCGCAAAGCAATCTCAGCTGTCGCTTCGGTCGGGAGCCCCAAGACCTCGTCGAGAGCGTTGGTGTGCAAAGAGTTAGTGCCTCCTAGAATCGCGGCGAGTGCCTCGATGGCGGTGCGAACGACGTTGTTCGCGGGCTGCTGCGCTGTCAGTGAGACCCCGGCCGTCTGAGTATGGAAGCGAAGCCACTGTGCACCTTCGGTTGTTGCGCCGTATCGGTCGCGCATCCACCTGGCCCAGATTCGACGTCCAGCACGAAACTTTGCGATCTCCTCGAAGAAGTCGATGTGCGCATCGAAGAAGAAACTGAGCCGAGCTGCGAACTCGTCGACTGATAGTCCGCGGGCCAGGCCGAGCTCGATGTAGCCGAATCCGTCGGCAAGCGTGAAAGCAAGTTCCTGTGCAGCTGTCGAGCCTGCCTCTCGTATGTGGTAGCCGCTGATGCTGATCGGGTGGTAGTGCGGCATGTGCTGCTGCGTCCACTCGAGCAAGTCGCCGATGAGGCGCAGGTGCGGGTCAGGCGGGAAGATCCACTCCTTTTGCGCGATGTATTCCTTGAAGATGTCGGTCTGCAACGTGCCACCCAGCGCCGAAGGTGCAATGCCGGCACGCTCTGCTGCGACAACGTAGGTACAGAAGAGCGGGATCGCCGGCCCGCTGATCGTCATCGAGGTCGTCACAGAGTCGAGCGGGATGTCGCGCAGAAGTCGTTCCATGTCCTGCGCCGAGTCGATCGCTACTCCGCAGTGGCCAACCTCGCCGGCAGACCTCGGGTCATCGGAGTCCAGTCCCATGAGGGTCGGCATGTCGAAGGCGACGCTGATGCCGTCGCTTCCCCCGTCAAGCAGACTGCGAAAGCGGCTGTTGGTGTCGGCTGCCGATCCGAACCCGGCGAACTGTCGCACCGTCCAGGGCTTGCCCAGGTAGCCCGTTGTGTAGATGCCGCGGGTGAAGGGGAACTCCCCCGGCCAGCCGATCCGTTCAAAACCTGGGGCGTCGTCAACACCCACGTCGTCAGACGCGTAGACAGGTTTCAGCGGTGATCCAGAAAGCGTCGACCGGCCGGCGAGCTCTGCGGAGTGCCCCTGCTGCCGCGCCCATCGAGCCTCAAACCGTGCGCGACCACGGGTGATGTCGTCAGACTCCACAGCGCTCCTCCTCACGAGGCCGCTCGGTGACCAAACACTCGGCAACCGAACGGCTTAAGGCTATCGGTCCAGTTGGCCGTCAGACCCGAATGAACCGACCCTGACCACCTTGTCCATCGCTCGATGGATGCTCAAGGCAGGGGCTCCTCGGAGGGGTAGACCCGTTGGGGCCAGAATGGCAGGATGCATGTGTCCGCAAAGGTCGACTACGCCATGCGCGCGCTCTTGGTGATCACGCATGAGACCGATGCCAAGGACACCCTGATCAAGGGTGACTTCCTGGCGTCTGAGCAGGACATCCCAGCGAGGTTCCTCGAAGGAATCCTTCGTCAGCTGCGCCAGGCGGGCATCATCGCAAGTCAGCGCGGCGCCGCCGGCGGCTACCGCTTGGCCAGGCCAGCATCGTCGATCACGGTGGCAGACGTCTTTCGTGCACTCGACGGTCCGCTCGCTGACGTCCGAGGGGATCGCCCGGAAAACGCTGACTACGAGGGCGCGGCCGAGCACCTACGCGAGGTCTGGGTCGCAACCAGAGCCGCGCTTCGTGGCGTCCTCGACCACGTGACCCTCGCCGATATTGCCAGCGGCGAGCTCCCCGACACTGTCACCGACTTCACCAACGACCCCGCCGCCTGGTCCTGACCCCATTTCGGATGGTCGCGTTATAGGGCAGCTCCGCGTGGGTTGGTCAGCGGGGGGTGAGGGTGGCTGCCGCCGTGTAGGAGTCAGTTTCACCGGAGACGACTTCGGCAGCCAGCCGGTCCAGCTCCTCGCTCGCGTCGCCACGGGACAGGCCCGACCGGATGCTCGCGACGACCAGCGCCTCAATCTCAGCGCGGGCCCGTTGCCGACGACGCGTCTCCAACTCATCGTGCTCGACGAGATAGGCCCGGTGCCGGTCGATCTCATCCAGGAGCTCGTCGATCCCCTCCCCTCGTGAAGCAATCGTCTTAAGGATCGGCGGACGCCATTGCGGCGCATCCTCGCCATCGACGTTGCGACCGATGGCCAGCATGGAGCGCAGTTCGCGCGCGGTGACGTCGGCACCATCACGGTCAGCCTTGTTGACGCAGTAGACGTTGCCGATCTCAAGGATTCCAGCCTTGGCAGCCTGAATGGCGTCGCCCATGCCTGGCGCGAGCAGCACCACAGTGGTGTCAGCCAAGCCCGCAACTTCGACCTCGGACTGTCCGACACCGACCGTCTCGATCAGGACGACGTCACACCCGGCAGCATCGAGCACCCGAACCGCCTGAGGGGCGGCCGCAGCAAGGCCACCGAGGTGACCGCGGGTGGCCATCGAGCGAATGAAGACTCCCGGGTCGGTGGCGTGCTCTTGCATGCGCACTCGGTCACCAAGCAACGCCCCACCGGTGAATGGCGACGACGGATCGACAGCCAGCACCCCGACGCGGCGCCCCGATGCGCGCAACGCCGTCACCAGCGCTGACGTCGTGGTGGACTTCCCGACCCCCGGTGCACCCGTGAGCCCCACCACGTGAGCCCCACCGGTGTGCGGTGCCAGTGAGCGAGCCACCTCACCCAACAGGGGCGACTGGTCTTCGACGAGCGAGATCAGCCGCGCCACAGCCCGAGCATCGCCATCCATGGCCCTGGTGACGAGCTCGGCCGGGTCACCCGAGGGCGACCTGTTCAGACGGGCACCCGCAGAATAAGGGCGTCACCTTGACCGCCACCGCCACAGAGCGCAGCAACACCGACACCGCCGCCACGTCGCTTCAACTCAAGGGCGAGCGTTAGTGCCAGCCGGGCTCCGCTCATGCCGATGGGGTGGCCCAGCGCGATGGCTCCCCCATTGGGGTTCACCTTCTCCTCGGAGACGCCCAACACCCGCGCAGACACGATTCCGACCGCGGCGAATGCCTCATTGATCTCGATGACGTCGAGGTCGTCAACGGATAACCCGTCACGGTCGAGCGCCTTCTTGATCGCGTTCGACGGCTGCTCGTGCAGTGAGGTATCGGGGCCGGCAACGATGCCGTGCGCGCCGATCTCAGCGAGCCAGTCCAAGCCAAGCTGCTCAGCCTTTTCCTTGCTCATCACAACAACTGCTGCGGCGCCGTCAGAGATCTGCGATGCCGAACCTGCCGTGATCGTGCCGTCCTTGCGGAACGCAGGACGGAGGCGTCCCAGCGACTCGACGGTCGTGTCCGGGCGAATTCCCTCATCTTCGGAGAAGACGATTGGGTCGCCGCGGCGCTGCGGGACCTCGACCGGAACGATCTCCTCAGCAAATATGCCGTCCTTTTGGGCCACTGCAGCACGCTGGTGCGAACGGGCGGAGAAGGCGTCCTGCTCCTCGCGGGTCAACGAGTAGCGCTCGTTGTAGCCCTCGGTGGACGACCCCATGGGCTCGCCATCGAATGCATCGGTCAGGCCGTCGAACGCCATGGCGTCCACAAGCTCGGTGTTTCCATACTTGAAGCCCTCACGTGACTTGGGCAGCACGTGCGGAGCGTTCGTCATCGACTCCATGCCGCCCGCCACCACGATCTCGACCTCGCCGGCGCGAATCAGTTGGTCGGCCAGCGCAATGGCATCGAGACCGCTGAGACACACCTTGTTGATGAGGATCGACGGCACTGTCATTGGGATGCCGGCATCCGCAGCTGCCTTGCGGACCGGAAGCTGACCAGCCCCGGCCTGCAGCACTTGACCCATGATCACGTAGTCGACCTGGTCACCGCTGACCCCGGACCGTTCCAGGGCTGCCTTGATGGCAACCGAACCCAACTCAGCAGCGCTGAAGCCCTTGAGCGATCCGAGCAGCCGACCCATGGGGGTGCGGGCGCCGGCAACGATGACAGACGAGGTCATGAACTGACCCTCCCATTCGAGCTAAGGGAATCGAAGGTACGCGTGAACACGACCCAGCCTAGGGCAGTCAGGCGACATCTTTGGCGACGGTCGGTAGGTCGATGATTTGTGGAACAGTTGGACCCCCCGCACGCTTCCCGGGCGCTCTCCTGCCACGATGTCAACCGGACCTCGACTCGACCGAGAGGGGATCTGGAGATGGCACCTGCCACCCTGACCAACTTGTTCACTGCGATCGACCACGTCGGTGTCGCCGTCAGCGACCTTGACGAGGCCATCGCTTATTACCGCGACGTCTTCGGCATGCAGTTGGCGCATGAGGAGAGCAACCCCGACCAGGGCGTGCGGGAGGCGATGATGCGCGTGGGTGACTCCGGCTCCTACGTGCAACTGCTGGCACCGCTGTCCCCGGATTCGCCGATCGGAAAGTTCCTCGAACGCAGCGGCCCAGGGCTGCAGCAGGTGGCTTACCGGGTCGATGACATCGAGGCGGTCAGCGTGATCCTGCGTGAACGCGGCTGCCGGCTCCTCTATGACAAGCCGCGTCCGGGCACCGCCGGCGCTCTCATCAACTTCGTCCACCCCAAGGACGCCGGTGGCGTCCTGCTCGAACTCGTGCAGCCACCGAAGCCGGCCCACTAGAGTCCGTACCCTGCGACCATCCGTCCCGGAGGCCGACGTGCACCCCATGCAGCAAATCGTTGACGCCATCAACTCAGGCGAGGCTTCCTCGGCTGACTTCGCCGCTCTTGCGGTGCCCGAGTCGTACACCGGCGCGCTCCTCCGCCAGGAGGACGAGAAGATGTTTGAAGGCGTGCCAACCTTCGACCGGGATCCGCGCAAGTCACTGCGCATCGAGGATGTCCCCGTTCCCGAGGTCGGCCCTGGTGAAGCCCTCATCGCAGTCATGGCATCGTCGATCAACTACAACACCGTTTGGTCGGCCATCTTTGAGCCGGTGTCGACCTTCGGATTCCTGCGCCGTTACGGACGTACCTCACCGCTCGCGAAGCGCCACGACCTGCCGTACCACGTGATCGGATCCGATCTGTCCGGAGTGGTTCTACGCACAGGGCCCGGCGTCCACGTCTGGCATCCGGGCGACGAGGTGGTCGCACACTGCCAGTCCGTCGAGCTCGAAAGCCCGCTCGGCCACAACGACACGATGCTCGACCCCGAGCAGCGAATCTGGGGCTTCGAGACCAACTTCGGTGGTCTTGCGCAGGTGGCCCTGGTGAAGTCGAACCAACTGCTGGAGAAACCGGCCCACCTCAACTGGGAGGAAGCCGCATCCCCCGGCCTGGTCAACAGCACCGCCTACCGCCAGTTGGTCAGCCGCAACGGCGCCGGGATGAAGCAGGGTGACATTGTCCTGATCTGGGGCGCGAGCGGTGGACTCGGCTCATACGCCACGCAGATGGCACTCAACGGCGGAGCCACTCCAGTCTGCGTGGTGTCATCGCCGGAGAAAGCCGAGATCGTCCGCAGCATAGGCGCAGACCTCATCATCGACCGCAGCGCCGAGGGCTATCGGTTCTGGAAGAACGAGACCACCCAAGACCCGTCGGAGTGGAAGAGGTTCGGCAGCAAGATTCGCGAGCTCACCGGTGGCGACGATGTTGACATCGTCTTCGAGCACCCAGGCCGCGAGACGTTCGGTGCCAGCGTCTACGTCGCGCGCAAGGGCGGAACGATCGTCACCTGCGCGTCGACTTCTGGTTACATGCACGAGTACGACAACAGATACTTCTGGATGAACCTCAAGCGCATCGTGGGATCCCACTTCGCCAACTACCGCGAAGCGTGGGAGGCCAACCGACTCATCCAGCGTGGCAAGGTCCACCCAACCTTGTCGAAGGCCTACCCGCTCGCCGAGACCGGCCAAGCCGCCTTCGAAGTGCACCGCAACATGCATCAGGGGAAGGTCGGCGTGCTGTGCCTGGCTCCGGAGGAAGGGCTCGGAGTCCGCGACCCAGAGCTACGTGCCAAGCACATTGACGCCATCAACCGCTTTCGGATGAAGTAGGCACGCCAAGCGAAACTTGGACGACGCGCTCACCCGCCCACTCGCGTCATCAGGTCGGTCAGCGCATCCGCCACGTGACGGGGCGCCTCGACCGGCGTGAGATGCCCTACTCCCGGAATCTCCACGACAACTGCACCGTGCAGGGCCGACGCCATCGACGCGGCGTCGGTCGGTGGCGACAGCACGTCCTCTGCTCCCACGACCACGAGCGAGGGCATGCTGAGCCCAGCCAGGGTCTCCAGTGAGTCCGGCCGAACAGCCATCGCGCGTTGAGCCCACGCGGCGGCTGCCGGATCGGCATGGGACACCCAATCCCGCACTTGATCGGCAATGTCTGATCGATCGCTCGTCGTCGTTGCGCCGAGGAGCTTCGGGAAGACGTTGGTCAGCAGGGGTTCGGTCGTCTGTCCGTCGGCCATTGCCTGAGCCATGGCGCGGCGCGCCTCAGCCGCGGCAGCAGAGTCGGCCGTCGCTTTGGTGTCGATGAGCGCAAGGCCGGCTACCCGGGCGCTGTGGCGCCGACAGAAGGCCATGGCGGCATAGCCGCCCATCGAGGTGCCGCCGATGACGACCCGATCAAGACCAGCCGCGTCGATTTCGCGAGCGACGAAGTCGGCGTAGACATCCATGCTCGGCTCGCTCGCAGAAACTTCGGTGCCGCCGAATCCAGGCAAGTTCGGCGTCAGCAGATCACCGTCGAAGTCATGCGCGACGTTGGCATACATCGACGCATCCAGTGGAAAGGCATGAAGCAGTACCAGAGTCGTCATAAGGTCTCCTCCTCACTCCACGTCGCCGGAAGGGCGACGGTCCTGCCCAGTGCGACAGACGCGACTGCGTCGAGCACCTTAGTGGCGTACTTCTCCCCTACCCAGAGGTGCTTGGCGCCGTCGACCCCAATCACCTCGGCCTTCGGCACGACCGCGAAGTGACGACGCGCTTCGTCGGGGCGAAGGAAGTCGTCGAGCTCGGGAACGAGGACCGTCATCGGGATGTCGCTCTGCGACCACTCGGCAAGCTCGTCATCCGATGTGTACCGCAACGGGGGCGAGAGCAGGACCACCCGATCAACGCCAGGCTGTCTGCCGTACTTCAGCACCAGGTCGGTCCCGAACGACCATCCGACGAGGACGACCGGAGGGGCGCCCAGACGGAGTCCCTCGGCCAACGCGGCTTCGACGTCGAATCGTTCCCCGCGCGCCCCGTCGAAAGTTCCGTCACTGGTCCCCTGGGGGGAGCTCGTGCCCCGCGTGTTGAATCGCAGCACAGCAATGTCGGCCAGGGCCGGCAGGCGGTTGGACGCCTTGCGAATCAAGTGCGAGTCCATGAACCCGCCAGCGGTCGGCAACGGGTGAAACGTCACCACGGTCGCCAATGGGTCTGCCTCCACCGGCAACGCCCACTCGGCCACCAGAGAGAGCCCATCAGCAGTGTGCAGAGTCAACTGCTCACGCCGGGCCGGGAGCATGGTGTTGGCTCGTACCTCGATCGTCATCGAGGGCCGCGGCGGTCGCGGGCGTTCCAGCAGGTCGTGTGCCAGTGACGTCGACGGTCGATGCCGTCACCGACGATCGCCGTTTCCGGCCACACGACTGTATGTGGCGTCGCAGGCGGGATGAGCTGGTCACAACCCGGGCACCGATAGGGCTTAGTCGACGACGACCCACGAATGGGACGGACGACCCAGGGCTCTCCCTGCCAGTCGACGGTCGTCTCAGCTGTCGACGCCGTTGTGGGCCGTCGCGACTTCGGCCGGCGCTTGCTCATGGTCTATGCGTAGACGCGGAATCCGCGCGTCGACTTCCGACCGAGGTATCCGGCGGTGACCAGGTGCTCGAGGAGTGGCGCCGGGGCGTACCCGGGTTCGCGGAACTCCAGGTAGAGCGTTCGTTGGATGGCAAGGGCGACATCCAGCCCCACCACATCGAGCAGCTCGAACGGCCCCATCGGGTAGCCGCAACCGACCTTCATCGCATTGTCGATGTCATCAGCGGTGGCGTAGTGCGCTTCGAGCATGCGAACGGCGTCGTTGAGATACGGAAAGAGCAATGCGTTGACGATGAAGCCAGCGCGGTCCCCGCACGAGACCGGATGCTTTCCGATCCGCTCACAGACTTGGCGAATGGTGTCGACCACCTCAGGGGCGGTGTTGATCGTGTGCACCACCTCGACGAGCTTCATGACTGGTGCCGGGTTGAAGAAGTGCATCCCGACAACATCACGCATGCGCGAGGTCGAGGCGGCGATTTCAACGATGGGCAGGCTCGACGTCGTGGTCGCCAGGATGGCCCCCGGCTTAGCCAGCTCATCCAGAGTTGCGAAAATCGCCTGCTTGACCGAGAGCTCTTCCACAGTGGCCTCGATGAAAAGGTCACAGTCAGCCAGGTCGTCGAAGGACGTGCTGCCGCTGAAGCGCGCGAGAGCAGCATCGCGCTCATCCTCGGTGATCTTGCCTCGCACGACGGCCTTCTCCAACGACTTGCCGATCGTGACGCGGGCCTTGTCGATCTGCTCGGTGCCGCGCGCTCTGAGCACGATGTCGTAACCGGCCTTGGCGAGTACTTCAGCAATGCCAACGGCCATCGTTCCAGAGCCCACGACGCCGACGCGCTGGATCGGTCGCGTTTCGGCGTCCGCACCGTTGGGCACGGGTGTCTGGGCGTCGGAAATCACGATGGGCGACCCCGGTGCCTCGTAGCTGTAGAAGCCACGGCCGGTCTTTCGCCCTTTCACTCCGGCGGTGACCATCTGCTTGATGATCGGAGCGGGCGCATGCAGACGATCACGCGTCTGCTTGTACATCGTGTCAAGGATTTCGTAGGCGGTATCGAGCCCGATCAGGTCGAGCAAGGCCAACGGCCCCATCGGCAACCCGCAACCCAGCTTCATAGCCGCATCGATGTCTTCTCGCGTCGCGTAGCGCTGCTCATACATCGACGCCGCGTGGTTGAGGTACCCGAAGAGCAGCGCGTTGGCGATGAACCCAGCCTTATCGCCGACAACAACCGGCACCTTGCCGAGGCGCTCACTCAGCGCCTTGACGTCGTCGATCACCTGTGCGTCAGTGACCACGGTCCGAATGACCTCGACCAACTTCAGGACGGGGGCAGGGTTGAAGAAGTGCAACCCCACCACCTGCGCCGGCCGATGAGTGGCGACCGAGATCTCGGTGACCGACAGGGAAGAGGTGTTGGTAGCCAAGATGGCGTCCGGTGCGGTGATGCGGTCGAGCTCGGTGAAGATCTCACGCTTGAGCTCGAGCTTCTCCGGGACCGCTTCAACGACCAAGTGGCAGTCGGCGAGCTCCTCCAGCGACGATGTGAAGGTGATCCGGTCGAAGATCGCTTGCTTCTCCTCCTCGGAGAGCTTGCCGCGCTTGACCGCACGCGAAGTGGACGTCTCGACGTGCTCGACGCCACCGGCGAGAGCGGTCTCGTCTCGCTCAACGGCAACGACCTCGAGGCCATTGCGGGCGAAAACCTCAGAGATCCCAGCTCCCATGGTGCCGAGACCGACGACCCCGACCCGGGTGAACTCACGTGCCATGACCTACTCCTGTGCTTGGTCCTGCTCTTACCTTTTCGGCGCCCCCTGATCCTCCCACCACTGGGCCAGGGCGGTAGGCCCCCGGGTCGCGTTGCGCCGTGCGCCTCTTCGTAGCTCCCGGCGCGACCAGTGGCGGAGACTCGCGCCCTGCCTCGGCTGACGAACCCATCACGTACTTCACCTGACCGGATCGACCGCCTCGGACCTTGCTGCAATAGACACCCGGGACTGGCGCAGGGAAGGGCAGCCCCCGTGCCGTAGGTTGAACCACCGTGCGCCTCGTTATCGCTCGCTGCTCGGTGGACTACACCGGACGCCTCAACGCCCACCTCCCCTTCGCCACTCGACTGATCTTGATGAAGTCTGACGGTTCAGTGTCGATCCACGCCGACGACCGGGCGTACAAGCCCCTGAACTGGATGAGCCCCCCGTGTCGCACCGTGCACGACGTGGACGACTCAGGCACCGGCACGTGGACTGTGAGCCACACCAAGACCGGTGACCGGCTCACGATCTCGATCGAAGAAGTCCTGCACGACAGCGAGCACGAGTTGGGCGTCGACCCCGGACTACAAAAGGATGGGGTTGAGGCTCATCTACAGCAGCTGCTCGCCGAGCACATCGAGTCGCTGGGCCACGGTTGGTCACTGGTACGACGCGAGTACGCAACCGCCATCGGGCCGGTCGACATCATGGCGCGCGACGCCGACGGTGCCTCTGTAGCGATCGAGATCAAGCGCCGCGGCGACATCGACGGCGTCGAGCAGCTCACCCGCTACCTCGAGCTACTCAATCGCGACCCGCTGTTGGCTCCTGTTCGCGGAGTGTTCGCCGCCCAGGAGATCAAGCCACAGGCCAAGGTTTTGGCCAACGACCGAGGGATCGAGTGCGTCACCCTCGACTACGACGCCCTCCGCGGCAGGGACAAGCCCGGGGACCGACTCTTCTGAGTTCTCCACAGCGCTGGGTCACTCACTAGCATCGGCCGGTCGGCGCGATCTACAGTGGCCAGATGACTAGCGACCCGGAGCTCGAGCGCAGGATGAGCCGCTTAGAGAACGAGACCGTCGCGATCTATGAACTGATCGACGACTTCCGCGGCGAGACCCGAACTCTCTTCGACCGGATCGACACTCGCCTCGACGGGATCGACACTCGCCTCGACCGGACCGAGACCCGCTTCGACCGGACCGAGACCCGCTTCGACCGGATCGACACCACGCTGGGTGAGGTGCTCCAGCGACTTCCTGAACCGACCTGACGGGGCAACGCCCCATGACGACAGAGGGTCGCCATTCTCCGAAGGACCCTTGCGCAACGACCGTGGATCCGTAGGCTGAGTTCATGGCTGGATTTCTGGACAAAGCAAAGGCAGTGGCACAACAGGCGCTCGAAGAGGCAAAGAAAGGCGTCGAGACCGGTCAGGCCAAGCTTGACGACGTACAGGCCAAAAAGGAGGCCAGCCGAGTGCTCGCTGCCCTGGGCGCCGCGTTCTACGCTGAGCAGCGCTCGGGTGGGCCGAGGAGTGACGTCGATGCGGCGCTGAAGGGGGTCGATGAGTACGTGACGGTGAACGGCACCAGCGGATTCCCGAGCGACCAGGACGCCGCGCCGTCTCCCCCGCCCCCTGCACCGACACCTGCACCGACACCAGCACCATCTCCTCCGCCGGCTCCCCCTCCGCCGACGGCCGGTGGCTCGGCCTACGACCTTCCACCTAGCCCCTAGACACCAGAGGCGTTAGCCAACGCCGTTGCGCTCGGCCCAGACGGCGGCCTGGGTACGGTCGAGAACGCCGATCCGCTGGAAGCAGGACGTCAAGTGGGCCTTCACGGTGCGTTCGGCGATTCCGAGTCGCCGGGCGATCTGCTTGTTCGACAACCCTTCACGAACGAGGCCGAGCACCTCGGTCTCGCGTGCCGTCAGCTCAACCTCGCTCCGTTGACCTGCCTCCGAGCGGGCCGAGAGCAGTTCGCGGGCAGCCCGCGGGTGGAGCGGGGACTCCCCGCGCGCCGCCGCCCGCACACCCGCCAGAATCTCGTCCGGTGTTGCGTCCTTGAGCAGGTAGCCGACGGCCCCGGCGTCGATCGCTCCCACGATCCGGTCACGGTCGGAGAACGAGGTGACGATCACCACTGCTATCTCGGGGTGAGCCTCACGCAGCGCGGCAGTCGCTGCCACTCCGTCCATCACCGGCATCTGTAGGTCCATCAAGATGACATCTGGGCCCACGTGCCCAGCGAGTTCCACGGCTTCGGCTCCGTTGACCGCGAGCCCGACGACCTCGATGTCGGAGGTACTGGCCAGCAACTGCTTCAGACCCGCGCGGACCATCGAGTGGTCGTCAACCACCAGGACCGAGATCACGTCGCTGGCACCTCCAGGATCACCCGTGTGCCCCCTGCTGCCGCCGACTCGACGGTTAACGTTCCGCCCGCTTCTGCGGCAAGTTCGCGCAGACCACGAAGCCCAAAACTATCCGGGGCAACAGGCGAGCCTGGATCAAACCCTGTCCCGTCGTCGGCAACAACAAGTGTGGCAACCGATGGGGAGCCCCCGGCTGCCACCTTGACCTCCAGCCGCTTCGGGGACGCGTGCCGCAGGGCATTTCGGACACATTCCTGCGCCGTTCGCCAGATCAGCGCGGTCGCATTGTCGGAGAGCTGGTCTGCGCCCTCAACGCTGACGTGGACATGGACTCCAGCTTGCTGAGCCTGAGCCACCAGGTCTTGCAGGGCGGCCCCGAGTCCGGCCGCCTCAAGTTGCGGCGGATAGATCTCCACCAGAAGTGAACGGAGTGCCAGCAGACTGCCGCGCACCGCTGAAGCGAGCCGTTCCAGCTGAGTCCTCAACGCTGGCTCATCGGTATCGCGAGCCATACCTGAGAGGGCAAACGACGTGCCGGCAAGATCCTGAACGACACCGTCGTGCAGATCACGAGCAACCCTGCGGCGCTCAGCATCGGATGCGTCGGCTGCCATCACCAGGAGCCGCTCGCGGTCGGCGGCCGCGGCATCCGCGCGACGTGACAGCACCCAGACCAGCGGTGTGGTGAGAATCAAGAAGAGCAGCAGTCCACCGACGGTAAGCGGCCGGAACAGCCGGAAGAGTTCGTCGGCCCGCGCCTGGAGGTTGTCGTCGGTCAGGTAGAGCTCGAAGAGCAGTGGTTGACCGCCGGGAGCCTCAACCCTGGTGTAGACCTCGAGCACACGCCCGAGCTGTTGGTCGTAGGTGTTCTCCGACTTGCTGACGTCGGAGACCTCGGCATCTGAGCCACCGTTGTCCAGGACGGACTGCTCGTCGGGGCCAAGAGGGAACGACTCGTCGATCAGCCGCGGCTCATCGGAGTAGACAATGCGGCCGTCGGCTGCCCAAACCTTGACGCGTACCACCTCACCACCCATCACCCTGCTCTGCATGAGCCGGTCGAAGCGGTCGAGGTCGCCTGCCTCGGTATCGAGCAGACCTGCGGAAAGAGCCGGCTCGACGACAGTCTCGGCCAGTAACTCCGTCGTCGAGCGCGCATCTTCGATCGCCTGACGTTGCGCAAGACGCTCGCCCAGAACCGCGGTGACCCAGGCGAGAAACACCGCAACCACCAGCCCTACGACCACGAACTGCACGACCGGCTGTTGCCAGACCGGTCGTGCAGTTCGGTTGATCGGTGTGGTGCCCACGCCGGCGACCTCCGGTGCAGTGTGCTTCTAGAAACCGAGGCTACCCTTGCAGACCTCGCCGGTGGATGGATTGGTGGCACGCCAGCCGATCCGGTCGGTGCCGGAGAGATCGACCATGAGTCGGCGCACATCGAACGACCCGCTCGGACCGCTCGTTGTAGCCGTCCCGCGTGCTGAGACCTTGCCGTTGTGGAGCATCTTCCACTTCCAATTCTGGTCGTTGACGTTGCTGTCAACTTCGCCCTCAACCTCGATCCGGTTGTCCTGCGGGCCCGCCTTGAGCTTCCAGTCGCTGTTGCCCGAGCAGCCTCCCCGTCGGATGACGTCACCGTCTGCCGCCAGGGCTGGGGCCGCGAAGCCGACGAGAACGGCGCCAGAAAGGGCGACAGCGCCAACCCGGGCGAGGGAGTTCTTCGAGGTGTTGAACATGGTGTCCTCCGGTGAGTCACGATGGGGCTCGATGTCGAGCCGTCTGTTTCGAACACCTTCAGCCTCGGTCACCACGAGGGCAGTTCGCCATTGTCCGGTGGTACTAGCACCCTTCCCGCTCGGGTGCGCCAACCTCGAGCCCGTGTGCGCTCCGAATCTCGGAAACGATTCGAAGCATGATGTCGTCGATCGTGTAGTCCTTCGGGGTGAAGACGGCAGCAACCCCCAGCGCCTCGAGGGCGGCGGCGTCGGACTCAGGGATGATTCCTCCCACGACGAGGGGAACGTCGCTCATGCCCGCAGCCCGGATGCGATTCAGCACGTCGGGAACGAGCACCATGTGCGAGCCCGAGAGCACCGAGAGCCCCACGACGTGGACGTCTTCCTCGACTGCCGCTGCCGCGATCTGTTCCGGCGTCAACCGGATCCCCTGGTAGACCACCTCGAACCCGGCGTCCCGTGCACGCACGGCAATCTGCTCAGCCCCGTTGGAGTGTCCGTCCAGCCCTGGCTTGCCGACGAGGAACCGCAGCCGGCCACCGAGCTCGGTAGCCGTCTTCTCAACGGCCGCCCGAACCGCTTCGTCCGAAGCGGAGTGGCCAGCAGAGGCTGTTTGCGACGAGACCCCAGTCGGCGCTCGGTACTCACCGAAGACGCTGCGCAGTGCATCTGCCCATTCGCCCGTCGTCACACCAGCTCTGGCACAAGCCAGACTCGCCGGCATCAGGTTCTTGGCCGAATCCGCATCCTTGCTGAGCTTTTCCAGAGCATCAGCGACGGCCGCGTCATCCCGACCGGCCCGCCAAACGTCAAGTGCGTCGACTGCACGTTCTTCGACATCGGCCGCGACCGTGAGTATTGCGGTGTCGAGGTCGGAGAGCAACGGGTTCGGCTCTGAGGTGGTGAACCTGTTGAGCCCGACCACAACATGCTCACCCGCCTCGATGGCGCGGCGGCGTTCGGCATGTGACTGCACCAGGGCTGTCTTCAGGTAGCCGGTCTCGACAGCAGCCAATGCACCACCCAACTGCTCAATCCGGGCCATCTCCTCGCGCGCGCCGACCACGAGCTCTTCTACCTTGGCGGCCACGACTGGTGACCCAGCGAACAGATCGCCGTACTCCAACAAATCCGACTCAAACGCCAACACCTGCTGCATGCGCAACGACCACTGCTGGTCCCACGCCCGAGGAAGGCCCAGAGCCTCATTCCAGGCGGGCAGCTGGATCGCCCGGGCACGGGCGTCCTTGGACAGCGTGACCGCAAGCATCTCGAGCATGATGCGCGGCACGTTGTTCTCGGGCTGTGCTTCGGTGAGCCCTAGGGAGTTCACCTGCACTCCGTAGCGGAACCGGCGCTGCTTGTCGTCCGTGATGCCATAGCGATCCGCCGTGATCTCGTCCCAGAGCTGGACGAAGGCACGCATCTTGCACATCTCCTCGACGAACCGCACACCGGCGTTGACGAAGAATGAGATCCGTTGCACGACCTCACCGAAGCGTTCCGGCGACACCTGACCGGAGTCGCGCACAGCGTCCAGCACCGCAATCGCCGTGCTCAGCGAGAAGGCGAGCTCCTGGACGGGGGTAGCCCCAGCCTCCTGCAGGTGGTAGCTGCAGATGTTCGTTGGGTTCCACTTGGGAACGCTCTCCACCGTGTAGGCGACCATGTCGGTGATCAGGCGTACCGAAGGACCTGGTGGGAACACATACGTTCCGCGCGACAAGTACTCCTTGATGATGTCGTTCTGTGTCGTCCCCTGCAGCGCTGCCGGATCGACACCTTGTTCCTCTGCAGCTGCGATGTAGAGGGACAACAACCACATGGCTGTGGCGTTGATCGTCATCGACGTGTTCATCTTGTCGAGCGGGATTTCCTTCATCAGCGCGCGCATATCGCCGAGGTGGGTGACAGGGACGCCGACCTTGCCAACCTCTCCGCGGGCCAGCTCGTCATCGGGGTCGTAGCCGGTCTGCGTCGGCAGGTCAAAGGCAATTGAGAGCCCAGTCTGCCCCTTGGCCAGATTCTTACGGAAGAGCGCGTTTGACTCAGCAGCCGACGAGTGGCCGGCGTACGTTCGCATGACCCAAGGTTGGGTCGAGTGAGAAGGGGTTGATGGATCGTTCGCCATCCAAGCCTCCGTGAGGTCCCGGTGGATTCGACCCTCAGCCTAGCCGAACCTAACCGGCCTCTGCGGCGACCCGATCCACGTTCAGCAATCGGTGCAAACGGGTCACCGCGAGAATCCGAAGCAATCGCGGCTGCGGATCGCAGATGACGAGCCGCACACCGCGCTGGCTGGCCTTTCGGTGCGCAGCCACGAGCACACCAAGCCCGGCGACATCGAGGCTGACAACGGCAGATGCGTCGACCGTGAGGTCACCTTCAGACATGGAGTCGAGCGCCACTTGCAAGGTGTAGCGCACGTCTCCCGACGTCGTCGCGTCCACACGGGACGGCAGCGACACGTCGAATGGGTGCATTGAACCCTCCGAACCTGGGCCAGCCGACGCCCGCGGCTGTGGGCCGCGGGAGGGAAGTCGTCGACGAACTCCGAGTGGCCGCACGTTAGCGTCGGACGCGATCTCTGGAACGCGAGACACGCCGTTCAGTTGCACCGTGGTCGTGTGACTACTGTCAGTAGCGGAAGAACCCCTGCCCCGTCTTTCGCCCCAACGTTCGGGCCAGGACCATCTCGCGGAGCAATGCAGGAGCGGCGAAGGTGTCGCCGGGGGTCTCGGCCGCGATGTTGTCTGCTGCGCTGACCATCACGTCGATCCCGACGAGGTCGATGGTCTCCATCGGTCCCATCGGGTGGCCGAAGCCGAGTCGACAGGCGGTATCGACGTCTTCAGCCGTTGCAACTCCGGACTCGACCAGTCGCGTTGCTTCGACGATCAGAGCAGTGATGAGACGCGTCGTCACGAATCCAGCGATATCACGGTTGACGACCACACACGTCTTGCCCAGGCGCTCAGCAAATGTGCGCGCCAGAGCGAGGGTTGCGTCACTGGTGTGGAGCCCACGAACCAGCTCGCAGAGCTGCATGAGCGGAACCGGGGAGAAGAAGTGGGTCCCGACGACCCGGTCAGGTCTCCCGGTCACCGCAGCGAGCTGCGTGATGGGCAGGGCCGAAGTGTTGGTCGCGAGCACCGCGTCGGCGGCGAGTACCGAATCCAAGGCGCGGAAGACCTCCTGCTTCACCTCGAGCTGCTCAAACACCGCCTCGACAGCGATGACGGCCGTACCGAGATCTGAAAGCGATGTGGTGGGTGCGATACGTCGCAGCACCACGTCGACGTCTTCGCTCAATGCACCCTTGGCGGCGAGCTTGCCGAGCGAGGCCGCAATCGACGTCATCCCACGATCCAACGACTCGTCGTCAACGTCGTACAGGTGAACTCGATAACTGGCCTGCGCAGATACCTGGGCGATCCCCGCTCCCATGAGACCGGCGCCAACAACTCCGACCACATCCATCACTGGTCTCCCTCCGCCATCTACTTCCCTGAAGGCTAAAGGTCACCTCCCCCCGGTGGCATCGGCGGGCAGGTCGGCGCACAATCTGGGTATGCCAACCTGGGGTAGCTACTCCTACGTGTACGGGCCGGCGATGGCACTGTTCGCCATCGGCGTCCTCGTTCTCGTGCTGCGCTGGGCCTTCGGACGCGGCAGCTCGGTCGTGGAACGCCCCCCGATGAGCGGGAACCCCGACCAGTACGGACTGCTCGACTCCATCGCCTCCCCCGGCACCTACATCGAGGCCGAGATACTGCGGCAGCGACTCGAAGCCAGCGGCGTCAAGGCGACCGTTGCGATGACCAATGACGGTCCCCGGGTCATGGTCTGGCCAGAGGACCGAACCCGCGCGGAGACGATCGTCCGGCCGTAGCGGCCAAATCCGTCAGCCGAAGGCGACAGCTGGCTCGTCCTCGCGGATGACACTGGCGCCAAGACTGCATAGCTGCTCGTCGAACTTGGGGTACCCACGGTCGATGTGATGGATTTCGCTCACGATCGTCTCGCCCTCGGCCACCAACCCAGCAATCACCAGCCCAGCGCCAGCTCGGATGTCCGGGGTCGTGACCGGGGCACCCGATAGCAGTGGGCGTCCCCGCACGACTGCGTGGTGCCCATCGGTGCGGATGTCCGCGCCAAGCCGGGCCAGCTCGTTGACGAACGAGAAGCGGGACTCGTACACGTTCTCGGTGACCATCGCCGTGCCCGACGCCACCGCATTGAGGGCGAGTGCCATCGGCAGTAGGTCGGTGGGAAACCCGGGAAATGGCAGCGTTACTGCGTCAACGGCCGTTGGTCGTCGGTCCATGATGACCCGGAAGCCGTCGTGAATGCGGTCAACGGTCGCGCCAGCCGTCACGAGTTTGTCGAGTGCGATCTCCAGATGGGCAGGGTCAGCGTTGTGCACCGTGACATCGCCGAGCGTCATCACTGCCGCCATCGCCCACGTGCCCGCCACAATGCGGTCGGCAACGGTGGCATGGCTCACCGGGCGCAGCGAGTCGACGCCATCGATGATGACCGTCGATGTTCCTGCGCCGTCGATCTCAGCGCCCATCCGGCCCAGCATCACGCAGAGATCGACGATCTCTGGCTCGCGGGCCGCGTTGTCGATCTCGGTGCGCCCGTCTGCGAGGACGGCAGCCATCAGCAGGTTCTCGGTGGCTCCCACGCTGGGGAAGTCGAGCCAAATAGTGGCGCCGGTCAACCGCTTGGCCTTGGCGACGATGAAGCCGTGTTCGTTCTCCACCGTCGCACCCATCTTGAGGAGACCGGCGATGTGGAAGTCGAGGGGTCGTGAACCGATGGCGTCGCCGCCGGGGAGAGCGACGTCGGCCTCACCCGTCCTGGCCAGCAACGGCCCGAGGACTGCAATGGAGGCTCGCATCCGCCGGACGAGGTCGTAGTCTGCACGATGGTCGATCTTTTGCGGCACGTCGATGGTGACGGTGCCCGCGGCGCGGTCGCGCTGCACGTCACAACCGAGTCGGCGCAGCAGCTCAGACATGATGGCGACGTCAAGGATGTCGGGCACCTCGCTCAGCGTCGTGACGCCGGGAGCCAGCAGTGCGGCAGCCATCAACTTCAGAACCGAGTTCTTCGCCCCCGTAACCCGAACCTCGCCGAAGAGCCGTGCACCACCAGAGACCCGGAACCGCTGAGGGTTCGCGAGTGCTGCGTTGGCGGTCTCCACGTGCCCATCGTAGGCGGTCGCCATAGGGTGGCCGACATGGTCAATCTCACGCGGATCTACACCCGAACTGGCGACGACGGCACAACGGCCCTCGGTGATATGAGCCGGGTCAGCAAGAACGACCAACGCCTGGTGGCCTACGCCGACGTCGACGAGGCCAACTCGACGATCGGTGTCGTTGTGGCCACACCAGGGCTCGATCCCGAGCTCGCCACCCTGTTGACTCGCATCCAGAATGACCTCTTCGACGTCGGGGCCGACCTCTGCACGCCAGTCGTCGAGAACCCCGAGTTCCCTCCGCTGCGCGTCGAGCAGGGATACATCGACCGGCTCGAGGCGGCCTGCGACCAATACAACGACCTCCTCGAGCCGCTCCGCTCGTTCGTGCTGCCGGGCGGCACCCTGGTTGCAGCGCATTTGCACACAGCTCGCACGGTGGTTCGTCGAGCCGAACGCAGCACGTGGTCAGCCCTTGCCGAGCATTCCGATTCGATGAGCCCGCTGACGGCTACGTATCTCAACCGACTCAGCGACCTGCTCTTCATCCTCAGCCGCGTGGCAAACCTCCCAGTCCAAGGTGGCCCCGGCGATCTGCTGTGGAAGCCAGGCGGCGAACGCTAGCGACTGCCCGCCGTCTCAGCCCCTCAAGGCGGTCTGCAGCATCCGGATCTTGCTCTCGACATCCTCGTGGTTGAGGTACGCCCCGCACAGTTTCCGGCCGCCCTGATAGGACGCGCGGCCGTGCATGACCCGCCAGTTGTCGAACAGCATGGCCTCCCCCGGCTCGAGCTGGTGACGCCACTGGAGCCGGTGCTCGTTGGAAAGGTTGTCGAACGCACGGATTGCGTCGTAGAAGGCCACCATCTGGTCGGGCGGCAGCAGAAACGGCGCACGGTCGGCGTTGTTGAAGGACACCTGCACCAGGTTGCCGTTGTGGTTGTGACGGAGCAGCGGTCGAGCGGCCATCAAGTGCGCGCCGTCGCCGATGTACTGGCCTGGGACCAGCACAGTCGAAAGCGTCTCGTAGTGGGCAGGATTCTGCTTCTTCAACTCAGCGGCCACTCGGAAACTGTCGGCAATCGTCGACTCACCGCCGGTCCCTTCGAAGTAGAGACAGTGCAGCAGCTGAACTGGCGCATCGTTGGAGTACGTCGCGTCAGTGTGCGACAGCAACTCGATGTTGGTGTACGCCGTGTCCGCCTTGCTCATGTCGGCCTCGAACTCCCAGAAGCCACCGAAAATCGTCCGTCTGATGTAGGCGACCCTCTCAAGCAGTTCCTTGGTGGCCTCTCCCGTCGCCGGGACACCCTCAGCCAGCGCAAACCCGTATTGAGTCACCTTGCTCAGCCAGTCGAGCAAACCCTCGTCGGTGTTCATGATGGCGTCGTAGGGGGTACTGGGAGTGGGCTGGATTGTTGCGGCATCCCACAGGATCGGCTCGAGCCCCAAGGACGTTGTCGCGGTATCCGGCGTGCGGAACTCGGCGAGGAACTCCACCGGGATCGATGAGCGGTCTCCGTCGCTCCAGTCGATGACGACGTCCCCGTTTGCCAACTCCACCGCCCTACCGGTGAGGTCGGGGTCGATCGACGCCGTATGGATGTTGCGCTGCATGGTGACCGGGTGGAAGGTCGCCTCGTCATGGGCGTGGTCACGCAGCCAGATCCACGGGTACGTCGTGGTGGCCCCGTCCTCCCAGGTCACCGTGAGGGCAGCAGACTCGGACTTGTGGTCAGTGATGGTCGCCATGTCCGGATGCTAGCCATCGAGATGCCCGCGCGAAAGTGGTACTCGCCTCTTGCGTCAGGACGAAACAGCGTGTTCCGCTCCCGGCCTTCTAGATGCGCGCCTCGGTGGCACGTAGCCGGGTCTCAGCCCTCGACTGGGCAGCGCTCAGCGATTCGTCGTCCCCACTGCCGTTGCTGGCGCGCTCGAGTGCCGCGCGCGCCCGGTCGACGTCGATCTCATTCGAGAGCTCTGCTACCTCAGCCAGAAGCGAGACGGTGTCGTTCTCAACCGAGATGAAGCCGCCGTGCACCGCGGCCGCAACGACCTCACCGTCAGTCGTCTTGATCAGCACGACACCGTCGGCGAGTTCCCCGAGGACCGGCACATGGCCGGTGAGGATGCCAAGGTCACCATCGAGGGTGCGCGCAATGACCATGGTGGCCTCGCCGGACCACACCGAACGATCGGCCGCGACCATCTGTACCTGCAGTGTCACTGCACCGTCTCCTTCACGATCGTCTTGAGCCGCCGATCAGGCGAGCTCTGCCGCCTTGCGCTCGACGTCGTCGATGCCGCCGCACATGAAGAACGCCTGCTCTGGCAGGTGGTCGAACTGGCCGTCGGCGATCGCGTCGAACGACGCGAGCGTGTCGGACAACGGCACGGTCGAGCCGGGCTGACCGGTGAACGCCTCGGCCACATACATGTTCTGCGACAGGAAGCGCTGAATCCGACGGGCGCGGCCGACCAGGATCTTGTCCTCTTCGGAGAGTTCGTCGATACCGAGAATGGCGATGATGTCCTGCAGGTCCTTGTAGCGCTGCAGAACCTGCTGGACACGCCGCGCAATCCGGTAGTGCTCCTCACCGATGTAGGTGGGGTCCAGGATTCGCGACGTGGAGTCAAGCGGGTCGACAGCTGGGTAGATACCGAGCTCAGAAATCGGACGCGAGAGCACAGTTGTGGCGTCGAGGTGGGCGAACGTAGTGTGCGGGGCCGGGTCGGTGATGTCATCGGCCGGCACGTAGATCGCCTGCATCGAGGTGATCGAGTGACCACGCGTCGAAGTGATCCGCTCCTGCAGCTGGCCCATCTCGTCGGCCAACGTCGGCTGGTATCCGACAGCTGACGGCATGCGGCCGAGCAGCGTCGAGACCTCAGAACCCGCCTGTGTAAAGCGGAAGATGTTGTCAACGAAGAGCAGAACATCCTGCCCCTGAACGTCACGGAAGTACTCAGCCATGGTCAGCGCCGATAGGGCAACGCGAAGGCGGGTGCCGGGGGGCTCATCCATTTGCCCGAAGACCAGAGCAGTCTTCTCAATGACGCCTGACTCGGTCATCTCACCGAAGAGGTCATTGCCCTCGCGGGTACGCTCACCCACGCCGGCGAAGACCGAGACGCCACCGAAGTTCTCGGCTACGCGGTAGATCATCTCCTGGATGAGAACCGTCTTGCCGACACCGGCACCGCCGAACAGACCGATCTTGCCGCCCTGTACATAAGGCGTCATTAGGTCGACGACCTTGATCCCAGTCTCGAACATCTGGGTCTTCGACTCCAGCTGGTCAAAGGCTGGTGCCTGCCGGTGGATCGGCCAACGCTCGGTGATGTCGAGCGATGCGGTCGGCACGTCCAGTGACTCGCCGAGCGTGTTCCACACGTGGCCCTTGGTCACGTCGCCGACCGGCACCATGATCGGCGAACCGGAGTTCGTGACCTCAGCACCACGCACCAGTCCGTCGGTCGGCTGCAGCGACACCGCACGGATCATGTTGTCACCGAGATGCTGCTCAACCTCAAGGGTCAGAGTGTGTGTCTCGCTCGCGCCCTCTCCCGAGCTGAACGACACGTCAACGCTCAGCGCGTTGTAGATGGTCGGCATCGCATCCGGCGGGAACTCCACGTCGACGACCGGACCGGTAACGCGGGCGACGCGCCCCACTCCGGTACTCGAGTTGGTGTCCTGGGTGTCCGAGACGGTGGTCATGTTCTTCACTCACTTCCCGCAGTAACAGACGACAGCGCGTCGGATCCACCGACGATCTCACTGATCTCCTGGGTGATCTCCGCCTGACGGGCCTGGTTGGCCTGGCGGGTCAAGGACTTGATGAGCTCGTCGGCGTTGTCGGTGGCCGCCTTCATGGCCCGACGACGTGCGGCGTGCTCGGACGCTGCTGATGCCAGCAGCGCTGTGTAGATGACAGTACGCACATACCTCGGTAACAGTGCATCGAGCACTGCATCCGCAGATGGTTCGAAGTCGTAGAGAGCTGTGAGCTCTTTCCCCGCTTCTTGCTGCTCCTCGACGACTTCCAGCGGCAGGATCCGACGAACGCGGACCTCCTGCGACACCATGTTCTTGAAGTTCGTGGAGACAATGTGGATCTGGTCAGCCCCGCCCTCTTCGGTCGGTTGCAGGAAGCGCTCGAGCACGGCATCTGCAATCTCGGAGGCGTTCTCGTACGTCGGCTGGTCGGAGATCCCGGTCCACGCCCGGGCGACCGCACGCCCGCGGAACCGGAACCAGCCCTCACCCTTCCGTCCAACCACATAGGGCACGACCTCGTACCCCTCCTCCTGCAGCAGGTTGCTCAGCGCCTGTGCCTCGCGAATCGCATTGGACGAGTAAGCACCAGCGAGTCCGCGGTCAGCAGTGACAACCACTATCGCCGCTCGCTCCCGATGCTTCTGAGCAGCCAGCAGCGGGTGGTCGTCGATCGACACCGAGTTCGACGCAGCGGCCGTGACAGCCCGGCTCAGCTCGATGGCATAGGGACGCGTCGCGTTGAGTCGGTTCTGGGCCTTGATGATGCGCGATGCGGCAATGAGTTCCATCGCCTTGGTGATCTTTTTCGTTGCCTGGACGGAGCGAATCCGCCGGCGAACAACCCTTAGTTGCGCACCCATGTCAGATAGCCCCTTCCCCGCCCATCAACAAGGTCACTTGACCTTCTTGGTGATCTGGGTCGGGTCGATCTCCTGCTCTTCCAGAGACTCCACCGGCACATCCTTCACCAGCAGTTCACCGGATGTGGTCGTGAACTGCGACTTGAAGGCATCGATCGCTTTCTCAAGCTCAGCCACCGTGTCGTCACCAAGCACCTTGGTCTCGCGAATGACGTCGAAGACTCCGGGGTGGCCGGCGTGAATGTAGTCGAGGAACTCAGCGTCGAAGCGCTTGATGTCTTCGACCGGCACCTCGTCGAGCTTGCCCGTGGTACCACTCCAGATGGAGACGACCTGGCGCTCGATCGACTGCGGCTGGTACTGCGGCTGTTTCAGCAGCTCAACGAGGCGCGCACCACGCTCCAGAGAAGCTTTGGAAGCCTTGTCCAGGTCCGAGCCGAACGCAGCGAACGCCTCGAGCTCGCGGAACTGGGCCAAGCTGAGCCGCAAGTTTCCAGCCACCGAACGCATGGCCTTGACCTGAGCGGAGCCACCGACGCGGGAGACCGAGATTCCAACGTTGATCGCGGGGCGAACACCGGAGTTGAACAGGTCGGTCTCGAGGAAGATCTGACCGTCGGTGATCGAGATGACGTTGGTCGGGATGTAGGCCGAAACGTCGTTGCCCTTGGTCTCGATGATTGGAAGTCCCGTCATGGAACCAGCACCGAGTTCGTTAGAAAGCTTCGCGCAGCGCTCGAGGAGCCGCGAGTGCAGGTAGAAGACGTCACCGGGGTACGCCTCTCGGCCCGGTGGGCGGCGAAGCAGCAGGGACACGGTGCGGTAGGCCTCGGCCTGCTTGGAGAGGTCGTCGAAGACGATCAGAACGTGCTTGCCCTGGTACATCCAGTGCTGGCCGATGGCCGAACCGGTGTAGGGGGCGATGTACTTGAAGCCGGCCGGGTCAGAGGCTGGTGCAGCAACGATGGTCGTGTACTCAAGCGCGCCGGCTTCTTCGAGGGCGCCACGCACACCGGCAATGGTCGAGCCCTTCTGACCGATGGCGACGTAGATACAGCGCACCTGCTGATCGGGGTCGCCAGATGCCCAGTTCTCGCGCTGATTGATGATCGTGTCGATCGCGACGGCGGTCTTGCCCGTCTGACGGTCACCGATGATGAGCTGGCGCTGGCCGCGGCCGATCGGCGTCATGGCGTCGACGGACTTGAGCCCAGTCTGCAACGGCTCCTTGACCGGTTGGCGCTGCACAACGCTCGGGGCCTGAAGCTCAAGGGTGCGGCGCCCCTCGGCCTCAACGGGGCCGAGTCCATCGATCGGGTTACCAAGCGCGTCAACGACGCGGCCGAGGAACGCATCACCGACGGGGGCGGAGAGAATCTCGCCGGTTCGGCGGACGTCCTGGCCTTCAGCGATGTGGCTGAACTCCCCGAGGAGCACCGTACCGATCTCGCGCAGGTCGAGGTTGAGAGCGATCCCGCGTAGCCCACCCTCGAACTCGAGGATCTCGTTCGTCATCGTCGAGGGAAGACCTTCAACTCGCGCGATGCCGTCACCACACTCCAGGACGCGGCCAACCTCGGTACGAGAGGCAGCCTCCGGGGTGTACGACGAGACGAAACGCGACAACGCGTCCTTGATCTCTTCGGGCCGGATCGTGAGTTCCGCCATGTCCTGCTCTCCTCATTGCTTCTTGGCGCCTGCGCGCCAGTAGGTCGAAAGGTCGTACTCAGATTGCGATGCGCCTTTGCGCCTCGCCGATTCGGGATGACAACGTTCCGTCGATCAGTTCGCCGCCGAGACTGATTCGCAGCCCGCCGACAACTTCAGGGTCTACCACCACGTTGACCTGGACATCGAACCCGAGCTGCGCCGACAGGGCACCGGCAAGTCGGTCGCTCTGTTGCTCGGTGAGTGCAACGGCCGCAGTGACGGTCGCCACCTGACGCTGACGCCGAGCAGCGGCGGCTCCAGCCAGCGATTCAAGGTTGGCTTCCAGCGATCGTCCGCGCGGCTCGGTGACCGCATGAACGATCAGCCGCGCCGACTCCACCGTGGTCTTCTCCTTGAGAAGCTCAGTGAGCAGGTCGGACTTGCGCGTGGTCGGGAGTGCACGATCGGTCAGAGCCAACCGCAGCTCGGGCTGGGCCACGACAATGCGCGCGAAACGGAAGAGTTCGTCCTGCACATCCGCAAGCCGGTCGTGCCGCTGGGCCGAGACCAGAACTGCCTCGACCCCGAGCCGGGTCGCCGCCTCAGCGAGGTCGCGTGGCTTGGACCAGCGCGACCGAGCCATTCCAGAGACGAGATCAACGACCTGGTCGGGCACCTTCCCGCCGAACAGCGACTGGACCAGGGCGGCTTTGTCGTCACCGCTGCGCGCCGGGTCGGTCAGTGCGCCCCGCAGTGACGGCTGGCCGTCCAGCAGCCCAGCCACCGCGAACAGAGCGTCGCCCATACCCAGCGGACCCGCCACCGGAAGCACCGACTCGACGCGCTGGGCGACCGAAGGCATGAACCGCCCCACCCACTGCGCCGCTCGCTCAGCCACATCTCCGGCTTCGGTGATGGGGGACGCAAGAAGAATGTCCAACCGCTCAGTGGCGGCGGACAGCGACTCGCGGCTCGCTCCTTGCATCAGTTGGCCCGTCCCGATGGCTGGCTCTCGAGGTCGGCCAGGAACCGGTCGATCACGCGCTGCTGGCGCTCGTCGTCGGCGAGAGACTCACCGACGATCTTCGCTGCCAGCTGACTGGCCAGGGTGCCCACCTCTGCGTGCAGCGAGGCAATCGCCGACGAGCGCTCCGCCTCGATCTGAGCCTGCGCATTGGCAACCAAGCGGTCGGCCTCAGCCTGCGCCTGCTGGCGCATCTCCACCAGGATCGCTGCGCCCTGGGTGCGGGCCTCCTCGCGGATCTGACCTGCCTCGCCACGAGCATCAGCCAGCTGAGCTTGATACTGCTCTAGGGCAGCAGCAGCACTCGCCTGCGCCTCTTCTGCCTTCGCAAGCCCACCCTCGATGGCCTCGGTGCGCTCGGCATACGCCTGCTCGAAACGCGGCACGACTACCTTGGCCACGAACCAGAAGAGGACGCCGAACGTGATCACCGCAACGACGATCTCCGCCAACTGCGGCATGAGAGGATTGATCTCTGCAACCAGAACGGCCATCAGCTTGTCCCCAGGTAGTTTCGGTCGTGAGCCACGCGGATTACTTCAGGAAGAACGGAGCAACCAGGCCGATCAGTGCCAGCGCCTCGATCAGCGCGAATGCGGTGAACGCCCAGGTACGCAAGACGTTCAGCGCCTCCGGCTGGCGAGCAATGCCGCTGATGAAGGCGGCGAAGACCAGTCCGGCGCCGATACCGGAACCGATCGCGGCCAGGCCGAAGGTCACCGGGGTCAAGTTGCCTGAAAGATCTAGGCTGCCTGAGATTTCTAGAATTCCCATCGGGCATTCCCTTTCGGTTCGTGACGCGCCAGTTGCGTCATCGGTCTAGTGACCTTCGTTGACGGCGCCGCTGATGTACAGCGCCGTAAGCAGAGCAAAAATGTAAGCTTGGAAAAGTTCAATGAAGAGTTCGAAGAGGCTCATGACGATGGCCACCACGCCGGTGAGCAGCCCGGCAGCCTTTAGCGCCGGATTAGACACTTCAATGATCATGTACTCGGCGCCGGTGACAAAGACAAGAAGCAGCATGTGCCCGGCGAACATGTTGGCGAAGAGTCGCAGGGTGAGGGTGAACGGCCGGATGAACAGAATCGTCAACAACTCGATCGGCGCGAGGATCGGGTAGACGAACCATGGGACCCCAGGGATGAACATGACGTCCCTGAAGTAGCGACCGAAGCCCTGCCTGCGGATGCCAGCGACGTTGTAGACCACGAGCACGATGATGGCCAGCACCATCGGGAACGCGATGTGCGCCATCGGTGGGAACGAGACGAATGGGGTCACACCGAACAGGTTGTTGACCATGATGTAGGTGAACAGCGTGAACAGCAGCGGCACGAAGGTCATGAAGTCCTTCGACCCGATGAGGTCGCGGCCGATCCCGTTGCGCACGAAGTTGTAGAGCAGCTCACCGGTGAACTGCATACGCCCTGGCACGAGGGCAGGTCGACGAACTGCGGACCAGAGGAACCCGCTGATGATGAAGACGCTGACGATCACCAACAGGATGGCCTTGTCGAACCATGCCACCTGCTCGAAGATCTGGGGAGGGAAGACCTCTTCAGCACCGGGAGGGACGTAGCCGTCGGCGAGGACCGAACCGATCACCGACTATCTCCTTCAGCCATGGGGGGACTGCTCCCGTTCTGCTCTTCGACCAGCGCGTCAGGCGAGACACGCACGACTCTGAGATACACCAGGTATCCACCCGCCAGACACCCCACGACGATGCCGAGTGGTGTCAGTACGCCCGTATCAAGGGTGCGATCCAACCAAACCCCAACCCCGCCAAAGATGAGGAGTCCGGCAAGGATGTAGCCGCCGGCCGCCTCCGCGCTAGCTGAGGTTGACCCTGATCTCATACCCCCTGATGTACTACCGGGAGTACGTCCAGGAAGGTCTGCCTGATCCATGGTGTGAGGAATGTAGCAGCCAGGCCATGAGGGTCACAAAGTGAGGCCGGGCCTAGGACTGTGAGACCTATCACGTAGCCGGACGGTCGTTATCACGGGCAGATTCGGGGGCATCCTCTGCCGGCCCGTCGAAGTAGAAAGATCGCGTGCGAATCGAGGCCAGCGTCAGAGCGGCGACCCAGGCGATCGTTGTGACGACCACCGTCACAGCGGATGCGTGCAGGTCGAGGGTGGTCGACTGGGCCAGGCCCCACAGGGCGGCCGCGATGAAAAGCACCTTGAACACATACTCGGTCAGCAGCGCCAAGGCTGTGAAGGCCGGAGGCATTTTGCTCGAAGCCCGAAGCACCAGGACGTCGACACCGAAAAAGAAGACAACGAGTCCGAGCCCGGCCAGCGCAGCAAGGGCAGACTCGATGCCGTCGATCACGAGAAAGGCCAGAATCGTCAGGGCCCCGGCGCCGGCAGCCCAGGGAGCCGACTGAAGCAGCAGGGCACTCAGTAAATCCTCCGACCTCAGCCCGCTGGGCGACGCAGCCCGCTTCATCGGTCACTCCTGACCGGGCGCCGGGTCAAGACGATGGCGAACAGCAGGATGCCCAGGCCAACGAGGACACCGACTTTGACGCCTTCAAACGCTGCAAAGGCTGCCCCCACGGCCAATGCGCTGGCCCAGAGGTACATCACCAGGACCGCCTGCCGCTGGCTGTGGCCGATCTCGAGCAGGCGATGATGCAGGTGCTCTTTGTCCGGTGCGAACGGCGACCGTCTTGCCCTTGTTCGGCGCACCACCGCGAGAAGCAGGTCAATGAGGGGAACCGCCAGCACAGCAAACGGCAGAAGCAGCGGCATCAGCGCCGGGAGGAGTGTGGCGTCGTCAACGGAGTAGGGGTCGATCTTGCCGGTCAAGGTGATCACCGACGCCGACAAGAGCAGACCAGCCAGCATCGAGCCTGAGTCGCCCATGAAGATCCGGGCTGGGTTGAAGTTGTGCGGCAGGAACCCGGCGCAGATCCCGGCCAGGACGCAGGAGAGCAAGGCGGCAGTGGTCGCCCGGTCGATCCCTCGATCCACCGAAAGCAGGTAGGCGAAGGCGAAGAAGGCCAGCGATCCAATGCCGATGATTCCGGCCGCCAGGCCATCGAGGCCATCGATGAAGTTGATCGCGTTCACCGTGACGACAATGAGCAGCACCGTCAAGATGACGCTGGCGTTGTAGGGGAGGACGGTGACGCCGTTGAACGGCAACCAGAGAAGCTGAACGCCCTGCAGGACCATCACCCCGGCCGCGATGATCTGCCCTGCGGCCTTGGTGAGGGCGTCCAGGCCCCAGATGTCGTCAACGACGCCGACCAGGAAGATCAAGGTCCCCCCGGTGATCACCGCCCACGCGTCCCGCGACTCGGTGAAGACTGTTGAGACGAACCCGAGCTGGCTGGCGACGAGCATTCCACCCATAAAGCCGAGGTACATCGCCACGCCCCCCAGGCGCGGGATGGGGATGTCGTGCACGTCGCGGTCGCGAATCTCGGCCATGACATTCCAGCGGACCGCGTACCAGCGAACGACGGGCACGGTGACGTAGGTGATCGCGGCCGATGCGAGCAGAACCAGGAGGTACTCGCGCACGCTGCGTCCTTGTCTTTCTGGTGAGCCCGGGAAAGCCCCGGTGATCGGCAGGCTACGCCGAAGGCGCGGGGTACGCCGGGAACTTCGCGACGAGCGTTGAGACCTCCTCAGCCACAGCTGCTGCCTCGGCTCGTCCGGCGTCGGTCTCGACGTCGGCCTTGATTGCCCTGCCGATGAGCGAGGCGACCTCCTTCATCTCCGACGTCCCCATGCCCTGGGTGGTCACCGACGGGGTTCCCACCCGGACTCCAGACGCGATCATCGGCTTGGCCGGGTCGAAAGGGATCGAGTTCTTGTTCAAAGTGATCCGAGCCGCATCGCAGCGCGTCTCAGCATCGCGTCCGGTGACGTTGACGCCGCGAAGGTCGATGAGCGCCAGGTGAGTGTCGGTTCCCCCGGACACCGGCCGCATGCCCTCGTCCTCAAGCCCGGCGACCAGCGACTGGGCATTGGCGATCACCTGCTTGGCGTACTGCTGGTACGCCGGCGATGCGGCCTCCTTCAGCGCGACTGCCTTGGCCGCCACCACGTGCATCAGCGGACCCCCCTGCAGGAACGGGAAGACAGCCTTGTCGATTTTGGTAGCGAGCTCTTCCCGGCACAAGATCATTCCGCCACGCGGACCGCGCAGCACCTTGTGTGTCGTGAAGGAAACGACATCTGCGTATGGGACCGGCGAGGGAATGGCCTTGCCGGCCACCAATCCGATGAAGTGCGCGGCGTCCACCATCAGGTAGGCACCTACTTCGTCGGCGATTTCCCGGAAGGCCGCGAAGTCAATCAGCCGGGGGTAAGCCGTGGCACCCGCGATGATCATCTTGGGTCGGTGCTCGCGCGCCTGAGCACGTACGTGGTCGTAGTCGATCGTCTCGCTGCCCTCAAGCACGCCGTACGAGACGTTGTTGAACCACTGGCCCGAGAAATTGACCGGTGATCCGTGCGTCAGGTGTCCACCGTGTTTGAGGTCCATCGCAAGGACGGTGTCGCCCGGCTTGAGCAGTGCAGCGTAGACAGCGAGATTGGCCGAAGCGCCCGAGTGCGGCTGCAGGTTGGCGTGGTCGGCCCCGAAGAGCTCTTTTGCCCTGGCGATACCGATTTCTTCTGCAACGTCGACCTCGGCGCAACCGCCGTAGTAGCGACGACCTGGGTAGCCCTCGGCGTACTTGTTGGACAACGTGGAGCCGGTTGCAGCCAACACCGCCGGAGAGGTGAAGTTCTCGCTGGCGATCAGCTGAAGCCCAGTGCGAAGACGGTCGAGCTCATCGAGAACAACTCCAGCGATCTCCGGGTCGGACTGCTGCAGGGCGACGAAGTCTGGACCCCAGTACGGCGTGCTGCTCATGCTGATCTCCTGCGGACGGCCGGTGTGCGAACGACAACGGCAATCACTCTAGCCAGAGGGGGTAGCGCCCTGCCCGTCGATCAGGAAGGGAACAATCTGCTCCACTGCTTCGGCGATCGCGTCCGCGCGTTGTCGGTACACCCCTGCGGGGGCACCCAGCGGGTCGTCCAGGTCGTCGGCGCTCCCGCGCTGACCACCACTGGAGCCTCGCATCTGCGCGGCCCATGCCACCGCCTCGCGCGCCCGCTCGACCCGGTCGCCCCGGTCGCCGGGAGCGAACTGCGACGACACAAGGGGTGGCGATACTGGTGCGTCCCTAGCGATGCGGGCGAGCTCGAGCAGGGTGAACGTTCGGCGCACTGCCCCGGGCACCAGGCCAACAACCTGTGACCTGTGCTCACGGGTGGCCGTGACCACGAGGTCGGACGCTCTCACCATTTCTTCGGTCAGCGGAGTCGCGGTGAATCCAGCAGCGTCAACACCGCGCTCAGTCAACATCTGGGTCGCGAAAGGCTGCATAGGCTCTCCGGCCTGGGCCCAGGTGCCCGCGCTCGCAACGACCACCGCATCGCCGGCACCACGTTCATCCAAAGCAGCGAAAAAAATCCGTTCCATCATCGGCGACCGGCAGATGTTTCCCGTGCACACCATCAGCACTCGGAGAGGCAGCACCCCAAGACGCAGATCGCTCACTCGTCGGCCCGCCCAACCAGTTCAGGGGCAACCTGCCTCAGCAGTTCTTCAGAGAACACGCCGGGACGAAGCAGACGAGGCTCGCGCTCGGTGAGGTCGACCACCGTGGATGGCGGTCCTTCCGGCAGCTCCCCTGCG
>JBBQAL010000135.1:0-6812 GCA_038316135.1 Candidatus Nanopelagicales bacterium
GCGCCAGGTCCCTCACTGACGATCGCCGTCAGGTACTTCGTCGTCGCCAGCGTGTTACCAGGGCTCGGCGGTGCGGACTGTTGCGCCACGCGCTGAGACGGGGCCCGGGCCGCTGGTGTCTTAGGCGATGATCGCCCGAACATCCAGCAGCGGTTCGCACAGCTGGGGTGGACCTTCAAGGACTAGCCCCTGCTGCGGATAGGAAGCGCCCGTGAAGACCCGCCAACCGCAGTCGTCGCTGAAGGATGCGTAGGCGGTAGGAGTTTCGGCTGCGCCTTCGTTGAGGGTCCACTGCCGTTCCCCGGTGCAGACCAAGTGCCAGATGCCCCCCGAGGCCAGATCGATCTGGACCTTGGCACCACGATCCGCAGAGGCTCGGTATTGGTGAGGGATGGCCCAGACGAAGGTTCGGAGCACGGTGGGAAGGTGCGCCGCCGCATAGTGATCGACGCGGCCCACCGCCTCACGGATCTGCATCTGATGCACCCATCGTTCGGTGAACTCGCGTGCCATGTCGAACCACATGGGCACTGGTTCGTCACTCGCCCAACTGACGTGGCTGTCATCGGTCAGCGGCATTTGACAAGTAGTACGCATCAACCTGAGCACCGGACCACGTCAATAGGTCGGTGACGACACGGGGACTCAGGGTCTGCGTTCCGTCTATCCAACGCTGATTCTTTGCTGCCAATGCCCGCACGAAGGAGTCATGGTCTCCCTCGTCGAGAAGCCCCGTGCTATCAGCATCCCGGTGTCGTGAGAGCCACCCGAGGTCGTCATCGAGCAGATGCAGCGCGAGGGCCTTAACGGTCCAACCAGGGGCAGCCGAGAAGCAATCCCAATCGGCTGGAGTCAACGCGGCGAGGAGTGTGACCAGGTCGCCCCGCTCAGCCGGAAACAGCGGTCGTAGATCGACCGGGCTCAACTCGCGGATGTTCACGATCCGATCATGTCGCATCGTTCTTCGGTGTCGATGTCACTGGGTGGTGTTCGCAGTGACATCGGCCTGCGACTGGCTGCCAGTGTCGGCAGGGTGCACCGGGCGCGGAGAGTTATGTTGACCCGGTGATCATCTGGATCAATGGGCTCTTCGGCGCTGGTAAGAGCACTACCGCTCGCGCCCTCACAGCCAAGTTGGGGACCGCGCATCTGGTCGATCCCGAGGAGATCGGCTTCGGGCTCCCGTCCTGGCACGGCAACGGCGGCGAGTTGGACGACATTCAGCACGATTCCCGGTGGCGGTCGCTGACCAAGGAGGCCGTGATCGCTGTCGAGCAAACCTTCGGGGCTGCTGTCGTGGCAATGACGCTCTTCATCCCCGAGTACTTCGAGGAGATTGTCGGAGGCCTGAGGGACGACGGGCATGACCTGCGGCACTTCACCCTCCGGGTGTTGCCAGAGACCGCCCTAGCGCGTGGCTCAGGGCGACCGGATGGACTGGTCGATTGGGCGCTGCCTCGGAACCAGGCGTACAGCGCCTGCCTGGCCGATCAGCGGTTTGGCACGTTCATCGACTCTGAGTCGCTAACTATCGACGAGGTGGTGAAGCAGATCGAGAGGGAACTCAGACGTTGAATGTTGAAGCCTTGGAGCTGGTTATGCCTCCACGTCTCGGCTCATCAGCAGGCCCACCTCTTCATGCTCTGGTGTCCCCTTGTAGAAGGCTAGGTCGAGACCACACAACTCGAATCCCATGCGGCGGTACGCCTGCACCGCAGGAACGTTGAAGTTACTCGTCTCCAGCCACAAGTGACTGGCGTGATTGAGGAGAGCTCGCTCCTGCACTGCCTCGACTAGTGCCCGCCCGATGCCATGGCGACGCCAGACAGGAGACACATAGAGGTGCTGAATTCCCTGCCGTCGGTTCCATGCCTCGAAGCGCGTGGCAGTGAACCCAACCACCTCGCCTTGATGAACGGCGACATGTGCCTCGTCCCACTCAGCAGCAGGCACTTCCTCCCGTAAGTCGTACTCCTTCTGTGAAAGCACTCGGAGGCGTTCGTTAGCGACCACGAACGAGTCACCGTCACGAGTGATCCGATAGACCTCGTCCAACCGGAAGGAGGTATCTAGCCGGAGCACCTGCGCCAGGTCGTCGTCAGCGTATGGACGGATGAGTGGCAGGTCACGGTGCATCCGGGCAGTCTGCTGAACGGGCAACTCGCCTGTCCAGACCACGGCGCAGGACGCTAGACCTCCACACTGAAGCCGAGGTCGACGACGCAGGACGACTGACCGCCTCGGATGCCCCCGGTCCCGCCGCCGGCCGTCCACCTAAAGCAGTTGACCGGCTCGGTTGTGCCAGTCAGAGCTTTGTCATTTTGCGGAAGGGCGTGGCGATTCGAACCGTCCTACTGCTGAAGTCGACCGTCACCCCACCTCTGTCGACCCCCACGACTCGACCTAATCCATATGAGTCATGTGAGACCCGGTCGTCGACCTCGTACTTCTCGATCACCGGCTCGGGGGGCGGCTGGAATGGGCTGCTGGGGTGACGAGGACGCGGGTTTGCAGATGTGCTCTCCATTACCGACAGTATGCGCGCCACTATCCGACACGTCGCCGCCACTCCCCACCTCGGTCCGGTCACGGTGAGTCACTTCGCCGCCGGTTCATCCCGACTAGGCCACGGTGTGAGGCGGTGCCCGTGGACGTAATCCAGGGGCGTGACCTGCGGTGATGTGGGTGCGCCCGGAGAGATTCGAACTCCCAACCTTCTGATCCGTAGCCGGACGCGGTACTGCTAACAGCTACTGCTGTCGATGGACGACACCAGCCCCTGTCGGCTGCTTCAAGGGTGTCATCGAACGACCTCAGGCAACAAAGCAACCGTGACATTCTGGTGACGCCAGCGGCGGACGCGTCAGCTTTCCACCTGTCCCACGACGGCACGTGTGCGGAATCGAGTTGACCGCCCTCGTACGCCGGTGTCCACTCACCGTGGCGGGAGTGACGGCTTGGTTGTGAACTGAACGTTGAAGCCGTTGCCATCCGGCGCGGCTACGTCGGTCTAGTTTCCGAATAGCGCGAGTTGACCCTGTTGGCTGTCGAACATGTCGTGGCCGTCGTGACCCACATCCGGCACAGTGTCGAGGGTTTGGTGCTGCCGAATCGAGGGCCCGATCACGTTGACCAGCGACTGGTAATAGTTGGTGCCACGTTCGAATCGCTGCGAACCTTGGAACTCCGCCTCACAGCTGGTATCCATCGAGGAGTCGTTCGGATCGGTGTCGGACTCCCCGAGTAGATAGACGATGTCTCGGGACTCAAACCGCTGCAACATCGCGTCCGCGTCCACAGTCGACATGTACTCATTCCGTCCCTGCATGCCGTACTTGTACTGGTCATAGTCGGGACACTGTGCAATCTGCTCGTTGGTAGGAACTTCAAATGCGCCATTCGTGAACCGCTCATCAGTCAGGTACATGTATGAAGACGGGTTCATCACCACGTAACGAAGGGCAACGGTGTTCGGCCCAGTTACGCCTGTTGTACCGAGAGAGTATCTCTGGACGACCTGGCCCCCAGCGCTGTGTCCGGCAATGACCACGCGAGTCAAGTTTGGGAACTTCGTTGTGTCGTCCACCGTTGCGACCATTTCGTCCAGCGCGGCGTATGAGCTGATCGTCCACGGCCTTGACAGTGGCTCCGTGAGTGACTGGTCCCCTGACCGCCAGCCATCGGTTGAGTCCTCCCAGTACAGCGTCGAAGAGTCGTCCGCTGAGAGGTCATCGGCGGCAGCAAACAGCGGCGCTACCACGAGTGTGGAGTCAAGGACCCCCGAGCCAGACGCGGCGTCAACGGCGTATCCGGCATAGTCGCATGCGTTGCGTTCTGACCCGTGCATCGCGAGAACAACCGTACGAACCGCAGTACTGGCCTGCTGGGGATCAGCGTTCGAGCAGTAGGACAGGTCGAGCGTCTGTCCCTCTCGTTCGACGGGCAGCATGCCGTTGCTCAGGTCACTTTGCAGCGGAGCACTTGACGGCTCCGACGGCTCGACCGACGGTTGCATGAGGGCGAAGACTGAGCCAGCTACAACTAACCCAGCGAGGATCACTGACGACACGAACAGAAAGCGCCTGAGAGTCCATTGACCTGAAAGCATGTGTCCCCTCCGGGATCTGCGCTCTTGCCTGAGGTTACACCGGGAGTTTGGGAGACTTGCTCGTGAGCGTGGCAATCGGCTGCTGGTCAGACTCCGGTCGTTCAAGCCTGACATCGGCTGCGTCCAGCTACGTCCGCACGGTGTGTGAGAGCTGCCGTGAGAACAATTCTGGTCGATCGCAACTTCTGCGAACCGACTCTGGGTCGTAGGCCGGCGCGTCGGTTCTCGGCTGCGTCTGGGTGTCACCAGTTTGGCGCGCTTGGAAAGACTCGGACTATCAAGCCTGTGATCCGTCGTCCAAACACAGCGTTCAGGACTTGCCTTAACCCGTCGGCGCGCCCGGAGAGATTCGAACTCACAACCTTCTGATCCGTAGTCCCAATCGCGGCGTTTCAGGACGTGTCTCGACGTGTCACCACGCTCACGACATTCTCAGGAAGTACCCCAAAGTCTCCCGTAGTTCCCCGGCGTTGCAGTACCGGTTGCAGTATTTCTGTGGTGTCTCAGGAAGACTCCCGCCGCACCCGCGCTCGGCATATCATCCTTGCCGCATGAGGCGCTTACGAGGTCGATCACCTGCAAAGGATGCCGCCCAGGACTTCCCTGAGTACCTGGCTCGAAGCATCCGCGAGTCACTCACCGGCGCCTCAGGCGACGCGCACGAGATCTACGCGGTGTCCTTCTTCGTCTACGACGAAGAAGATGACCCCATGCAACCGATGCTGACGGTTGGTTGGAATACGGAGACGCAGGTCGAATTCGCGCTTGCGGCCTCGCCGGATCAACGGCCAAACCAGTGGTGGCGTCCACTGGATGGAGCGGAGGCGCGGTGGAACTACGCTTTCTGGCTACAGAACGGTTCGCCGATTGGCAACTCGCGAAGCGACGAGCAAGGCTGCGCCCTCAAGACTTCCTGGCTCAAGTCACAGAACGCCTGGCTGGCCGACCCGCCCCTCGGAGATGGCGAGGCCTTCGACCGGTTCCTCGCTGTGGGAGACCGGTCCACGCAGCTCTACCTGGAACTGTGCGTAGAGGAAGCGCAAGGCTTGCATCAGGACGGGATCATCGCTTCGGTCTTCGGCCGCCCGATTCCCATAATCGTTCACGAACTCGAATACTACGACGCAGTCGCCGCGCGGACACGCTCGGCGAACCCGACCGGGCTTGCCGATGAGTTCATTGCGTGGGTCGAACATTTAGGCTAGGCAGGGCATCGGAGCCAGATACAGACGCGCTGGGCACGACCGAGGACGTCCAGAGTCGGTCGCCTGCTCGTCGGAGAGATTGCCTGCACGAACGTTGCGCGCCCGGAGAGATTCGAACTCCCAACCTTCTGATCCGTAGTGACGCGAAGGGGGTTCGTCATGGGTCGTCTGACGACGTTTGTGCAGGTCACCGCGTTGTGCGGATGGTGACGGACATTCGCGGATCGACCCCATAGCTGACCCCATAGCTGACCCAGTCTCGGGTTCTGCATGTAGAAGGGACTGCTTAGGGCCATCTCGCCCTACGCCGGCCGAACCTTGAGCAAACGGGTCTGTCGGTTTCTTCGTGTGAGTGGAATCGGCAAGTTGACTCCTAGACGGTCGCCGCAGCTGACCCAGTGCGCAGCAATCAGGGGCGTCCCCCGCTGAGGGGGGAGCAGGGCGTGACGACCCATGACTGCTCAGACACAGTTCGCTCGCCATGAGTTGTGCGCGATTCCTCCGACGGTAGGTCGGCGCAGTCCTCATTGCCACCCTGGCCGTAGGAGCATTCACGGCGCTGGGGCTCGTCCGCGATGCCAAGGAAGGCGGACTCGAAGTCGTTCTCTCCGACGCCGGGTGTGCCCGACAGCAGCGAGGTTCGACCATCAACCAGCAGGACCACGCGTGTTCGACGAAGTGCGCGCCATGCGAGAGAGGCATGCGAGTTCCATGGCGAATCAAGTCAACGTTCTTCGCATCAAATCTCAGATCACTCAGCAGGGGTCACTCATTGATCATTTGAGCAAGATCCTCAGTCGTGTCCGCCTTGATCCCACCAACTGCAGCAGCCATACACCCATGCCAGAAAATGACTGACTCATCGGGTCCGACCCCATCGCTACCGCCTGCATCACTGCCATACCGATCCTTGAGAAATTTGTCGCAACGAGACGCCCGCTCCCCGTCATCGGACAACCGATCGTGCAGCGGCGTTCCCACCGCGAAACCAGCGTTGTAGACGGGCATCAGGTCCGCGAAGTTCGCCGAGCGATCAGCACATGCAGAGAGCAGCGTCCCAATGGCAACTAACGCTGTCAGCATCACTGCACGTCTGGAGGACACGCCCTCCAGCGTAGACGACTTTGGAGTCGCGCAGCGGCGGTGGCCTATCCGCAGATACCAGTGTGTGCTTCGGGCTGGTTGGCTTTCGCGGGGGTTGGCGGAAGCCAAGTGACCTGGCTACGTGGAGTCGGCGGCGAGCTGTTCGAGGTGGTCTACGTAGGCGAGCAGGTTCGTGTAGGGGATGCGTCGTGATCGTCCGAGGGTGACTGACCCCAACCTGCCGTCGCGGATGAGTGCGTACACGTAGGTCCGCCCCACCCCCAGCGCATCGGCGGCTTGCTCTGGGGTCAGCAACAGCGGCGGGGCGATCGTTTGTGATCGATCTGAGGGGTGCATCAGGGTTCCTCCTTGAGAGCTGTTCACTACATGAGGTGTGCAGATGTGGCCGCGAGACC
>JBBQAL010000153.1:0-4956 GCA_038316135.1 Candidatus Nanopelagicales bacterium
AGGTCACCCGACTCACACTGGCGCCCAACCAGTTCCACCGGTTCACCATCGCCCGGTCGGTCGGCGAGTGTGGCATCGAATCGGGTTCCGACGTACGTGGACGCCTCCATGTTGTCGGCGATCCCGCCGTCGACTGCGACGAAGGTCGGATTGCCGCGCTTAACCGTGACCACGCGATAGAGCGTGACCGCCGACTGCGCCACCAACGAGCGGCCAGGTTCGATCCAGAGCTCTGCGGCATGTGGAAGATGAGCCGATGCTGCCCCGGTGATGGTGTCGAGGTACTCATCAACGGTCGGTGCCTTGTCGGTTCGGTGGTAACGGACGCCAAGCCCGCCTCCGACGTCGTAGACATCAAAGGTGCCAAGGTCAGCCACCGCGGCAACTGCCTCGGCGAATGCGTCAACCGCCAGGATCTGTGAGCCGATGTGCAAGTGGATCCCACGAAGGTCGAACCTGTGGCTGGACTGTAGGTGGGCGATGGCACGGCGTGCCTCATCCAATGGCAAGCCGAACTTCGACCCGTGGTGACCGGTTGAGATGGCGGCCATCGTTGGGGCATCGACGCCAGGGATCACTCGGAGCAGTACCGACTGAGTCGAGCCACCGAGCTGCTCGAGTCGGCTGATGTCGTCCCATCCGTCGATGACCAGGGTCCCGACCCCGGCTTTGACGGCAAGGCCCAGCTCGTGGTCGGTCTTGGCGTTTCCGTGCAGCACGATCTGGCTGGCGGGCACCTCAGCCTTGAGAGCTGTGATCAGCTCACCGGCCCCGGCGACGTCGATGTGAAGCCCCTTTTCGGCCATGACGCGGTAAATCGCCGTGCACGGGAACGACTTGGAGGCGAAGGCCACGCTCGAGCCAGGTCGTCGTTGACGGAGGCCATCGGTGAACTCTCGAGCACGTTGCCGCAATCCGGACTCGTCGACGATCTGCGCCGGCGTTCCGAACTCGTCAGCGAGCGCCGAGAGCCTGACGCCTCCAATGGTGAGTGCGCCATTGGTGTCGACCGCGCTGGACGTGGGGAAGAGGGAGAGCAGGGCAGGGTCGACTGTCATCAGGCAGCTCCGACCGTCGCATCTGCAGGGGCGTCGCCCCCGATGAGCCACCCGACGAGTTCCTCGGCACGGTTCACCAGCTCAAGGTGCCCACCGGACATCGTGACGACGAGAGCATCTGGAACATGATCGGCGAGCCATCGACCGTGGGCCGGTGGAACCAGAGTGTCCTCGGTGCCGTACCAAACCATGGCGGGAACCGACAGCGTCGACAGATCAAATCCCCAGTCTTTGACGAACACGAGATCATCGTCGAGCCAGCCGTCGACGCCCTGACAGTAAGCCTCTTCCATGAGCCGTTGGATGCGCACGGCGTAGGCAGGGGGGGCCATGATCTCGCGATCGCTCTCTGACATGACGTACGTCTCGCCGAGTGGGTTGGTCGGATCGGCCCGTACGCGCTGGAGGTCAGCTGCTGCCAAACGCTGAAGCTCGGGACGGAGGGATTCTTCTCCAGCCATCGACCAAGTGAACTCGTCGACGTTGCCCTGAGTCATGCCGGCGAGCCACTGGTCCTGAGGCAGTCCGGCGGCGCCGAGTGGGGCCACGCCAACGACACATGCGACCCGGGTGACTCGCTCCGGCAGCAGGGTGGCGGCCGCCAAGCAGTGTGGACCTCCCCCCGAGCCACCGGTGACCGCGAACCGCCCAAGCTCAAGTGCGTCAGCGATGGCTGCGACATCGGAAGCGGCATCGACCACCGATCGGCCCTGGCGTCGCGTTGACCTTCCGTACCCGGGACGGTCAAAGCCGATCGCGCGGACGCCGAGCCGCTCGTAGAGGTCGAGCTTGTCCGGAGGTGGCCCTCCGTACCGAGAGCCGGGAGTGCCGTGGATGCTGATGATCGGGAACCCGTCAGGAGGTCCGTATTCGGCGACCCCGAGGATGCGGCCATCGGGAGTGGTCACCGTTGTCTGGCGTGCGTCGGGGTCGGGTAGGGACGCACCGCCGCTCGACCATGCCTGTCGGCTCATGTCGGGGAGCGTACCCGCGGGTGGGTCGGGTGTGGATACGATCGAAACTCGACGGCAGGCGTCCCGGCCGCCGTACGTGATGCAAAGGAGTGCGGCATGGGCCGTCTCGCCCAGACTGAGGGTCTCACCGAAGTCCAGCAGGAGATCTTGGCTGCTGTCCGCGAGTTCGTCGACAACGAGATCATCCCGGTCGCCAACACGCTCGAGCACGCCGACGAGTACCCCACCAAGATCGTCGAGCAGATGCAGGAGATGGGGATCTTCGGGTTGATGATCCCCGAGGAGTACGGCGGCATCGGTGAGTCCCTACTGACGTATGCGCTCGTCGTCGAAGAGATCGCGCGCGGCTGGATGAGTGTCAGCGGCATCATCAACACCCACTTCATCGTCGCGTACATGCTGCTGCAGCACGGCACCGACGAGCAGAAGAAGAAGTACCTGCCGAAGATGGCCACCGGTGAGGTGCGCGGTGCCTTCTCGATGTCCGAGCCGGGGTGCGGCTCGGACGTTGCAGCGATCACGTCGCGAGCAACACGCCGCGAGGACGGGTCGTTCGTTCTGACCGGCCAAAAGATGTGGCTGACGAACGGTGGCTCGTCAACGCTCGTCGCGGTCCTGATGAAGACCGACGAGGGCGCCGACAGCGTCTACCGGAACATGACGACGTTCCTCATCGAGAAGGAGGCAGGGTTTGGCGAGGTGCGACCGGGGCTCACCATCCCAGGCAAGATCGACAAGATGGGCTACAAAGGAGTTGACACCACAGAGCTGGTGATGGACGGCCTGGAACTCGCAGCCGCTGACGTCCTCGGCGGTGAGACGGGTCGTGGTTTCTACCAGATGATGGACGGTGTCGAGGTCGGGCGCGTCAACGTCGCAGCCCGCGCCTGTGGCTTGGCGCAACGCGCCTTCGAACTGGGAATCGATTACGCGCAGCAGCGTGAGGCGTTCGGCAAGCAGATCGCCCAGCACCAGGCGGTGATGTTCCGCCTGGCGGACATGGCTACCAAAGTCGAGTCAGCGCACCAGATGATGATCATGTCTGCGCGTAAGAAGGACTCCGGCGAGCGCAACGACCTCGAGGCGGGCATGGCCAAGTATCTGGCCAGCGAGCTCTGCCGTGACGTCGTCGAGGACTCGTTCCGCATCCACGGCGGCTATGGGTACTCGAAGGAGTACGAGATCGAGCGCCTCTACCGCGAGGCGCCGATGCTGCTCATCGGCGAGGGAACGGCCGACATCCAACGGATGATCATCGGTCGTCGCCTCCTTGAGGACTACAAGCGCCGCGGTTAGGGCAGGAGAGCCATGACTGACATCGAGCGGATCGTCATCCGTGAATGCGCCTCGTACGAGGACGCGCAGCGCGCCGTCGATTTCTTGTCCGACCACGAGATCGAGGTGTCCGGTATCCAGATCGTCGGCACCAACCTGCGCTTGGTCGAGACCGTCACCGGCCGGATGTCCTACGGCCGAGCGGCTGGGGCAGGGATGGTCAGCGGCGCCTGGTTCGGCCTGCTCGTCGGGATGCTGCTGGGGCTGTTCGCCAACCCCGATCAAAACCCCAGCTGGTCGACCCTGCTGTTGCTCGGCGTCCTGTGGGGTGCGATGTTCGGGATCGTCTACGGCCTGATCGTGCATGCCGCTACGAAGGGGCGTCGCGACTTCAGCTCGCGCAGCAAGATGGAGGCGTCGCAGTACGAGGTGACGTGCCCCGTGCCCGTCGCCGGGAAGGCCCGACAGAAGTTGGCCGAGATGCCCAGCGCCACCTAATCAGCCTCACTGTCTGACCACACTAGGAGTGACATGCAGTTCGGTCGTTACTACGAGGAGTTCGAGGTCGGCGCTGTCTACAAGCACTGGCCCGGCAAGACGGTCACCGAGTACGACGACCACCTCTTCTGCCTGCTCACGATGAATCACCATCCGTTGCACATGGACGCCAACTACGCGGAGAAGACCACCGACTTCGGCAGGAACGTGGTGGTCGGCAACTACATCTACTCCCTGCTGCTTGGCATGTCGGTGCCCGATGTCAGCGGCAAGGCGATCGCAAACCTCGAGGTGGAGTCGCTTCGCCACGTGGCGCCGACATTTCACGGGGACACGATCTACGGCGAGACTCGGGTGCTGGACAAGGTGGAGTCGAAGTCGAAGGACGACCGGGGGATCGTGCATGTTGAAACCATCGGCTACAACCAAGACGGCACCATCGTCTGCATCTTCCGCCGCAAGGTGATGGTTCCCAAGCAGGTCTACGGGGATGCCCGAGGGGGAGAGCAGCCAGGACGTCCCGAGCCAACGCCCCGTTGAGATGTTGCAGTAACTGGTGCCATCACAACAGTTACTGCAACATCCTCGGGGCCGTCGACATCTGGCAGCAGGTGTGACCCCCTCTGTGGGAGGCGGGCCGAGGTCGCTCGTGGCGTTTACTCTGGGACCTGGGCCGTGGTGTGATCGACGTGGTGGGCCGCCGGCATCATGCCCCTCACGGCCGCGCTTAACGGTCTGGAGGGCTAACCGTCCGCATCGCGGGTTGGTTTCGGAACACCATGACCCAGTGATCGTTCCGAACCGTGGAACACTAGCCTCTACTTCGTAGACTCCGCTGGACAGCGGTTAGCCCGTCTTGGACGCTTGTTCAATGAGCGCCGCAAGTTGTTCAGCACCAAGCCCAATGTCGCATTGCTGGAGGAATGAGCCTCATGACGCCTGAGGAGATTTTGAAGGGTCTGTTTGATGAGACGTTGGTGGGTAATGCTCCTGCGGTGTTGGAGCTGACTAATCAGGGTCTTGGGATGGGGATGGGTCCGGAGACGTTGTTGTTCGAGGCGTTGATTCCGTCTTTGGAGGAGGTTGGTGCCCGGTTTGAGCGGGGTGACTTCTTCGTTCCGGAGATGTTGATCGCGGGTCGGGCGATGTCG
>JBBQAL010000188.1:0-2798 GCA_038316135.1 Candidatus Nanopelagicales bacterium
CGCCTCGTTGTAGAACGGGGAGAGGTAGTCCATCCGGGTGCAGAAGGTCGTGCCCTGCACCCAGGAGCGGTACTCCATGTTCTTCTCGATGCCGGTGTGCAGGTAGCCGATGCCGCAGCGGGCCTCGGTGACCGTCTCGCCCTCGAGCTCGAGGATCAGGCGGAGTACGCCGTGCGTGGAGGGGTGCTGCGGACCCATGTTGACCACGATCCGCTCCTCGGCGGCGTCACCGATGCTCTGGGTGATCGAGTCCCAGTCCTGGCCGGTGACGGTGAAGACGCGGCCCCCGGTCGCGGTCGACTCGGTGGCGGCGTACGGGTCGGTTGTCATCCGACATCACTCTGCTGCTCCGGGCCCCCGGGGAAACCCCAGCGAAGCGATCCGTTTCCTGGGGTGACATTGGTTGTAGGACGTCCCCGGGTCCGGTGGCAGCTTGGTGGCGCCTTGTACCCCACCAGAATGCCCCCTGGCGGGTAGTCCTTGCGCTGGGGGTGACCGGGCCGGTCGTCGGGCATCTCGATCCGGGTCAGGGCCGGGTGACCGTCGAAGATTATGCCGAAGTAGTCGTAGGTGTCACGCTTGACCCGACCCATCTGAGCGGAACTGCGGTGCGCTGCGGATGGCCTACGGAACTCGTCGCGCGGCGGGCCCGCGGGTCTGGCCGAAATTGTCGCGGTGAAGCTGGAGTACTGCACTGGCGTGCCTGTTGGTGTTGTGGCGGCCATGGTGATCCTGATGGGAACAAAAGCACCGAACTCGTACGCGGCACGGAACTAGTGCTCCAGAACTCAGCGGCGGACGGCTGAACTCATCGCGAACTGGCTGCGTCTCCCAGCGCTGCCGACACTACACCCGCTGCGCGGCAGTGGTCCGACGCGCATCCGGCAGACGAACGGCATTCGCTCGTGTGCCAGGCGTCCGTGATCGAGTCAGGCGGTCGAGGCGGACGATGGCCCGGCGCGCACGCCCGTCGCGGTCGTGGGTACTTCGGGTGTTGGTGGCAGGCCCCATGGGACGGTGGCCCGGCTTCGAGCCGGACCACCGCAGTTGACCGGGCTGTGGTCATGAGGTTCTCGTCCCTGCGCTGACCTTCCCATTGGCGGGCACCACCGGGACCGGCCTAACGACCGGATTCTGGGTGTCGACTGTGGCAGGCGCCGTTTCGGTGGCCGCCGCTGACTCGCGGGCCATGAACGCTCCGAGTTCGGCGATGGTGCTCATCAAGGGGGCGGGGAAGACGACGGTGGTGTTCTTGTCGACGCCGATCTCGACCAGGCTTTGTAGGTTGCGCAACTGAAGGGCCAGTGGGTGGGCCATCATCGTGTCGGAGGCATCGCCGAGTGCGGCGGCTGCGAGGGATTCGCCCTCGGCGTTGATGATCTTGGCTCGCTTCTCCCGCTCGGCCTCGGCTTGGCGAGCCATGGCACGCTGCATGCTGTCGGGCAGTTGAATGTCTTTGAGCTCCACCAGGGTGACCTCGACGCCCCATTCGACGGTGGTGACGTCGAGGATTTCGCGGATGTCGAGGTTGATCCGGTCGGTCTCTGAAAGCGTCTCGTCGAGGGTGTGCTGGCCGACCACCTTGCGCAGTGTGGTCTGGGCGATCTGGTCGATCGCGGCGTACACGTTCTCGATGGCGACGACGGACTTGACGGTGTCCACGACTCGGAAGTAGGCGACGGCGGAGACGTCCACGCTGACGTTGTCGCGGGTGATGATGCCTTGGGACTGGATCGGCATCGTCACGATCCGCTTGGATACCTGATGCATCACCTCCACGAACGGGATCATCGCTCGCAGTCCCGGCTCGCGTGCTCCGGTGACGCGTCCGAGTCGGAACACCACGCCCTGCTCGTACTGCTTGACGACCTTGAACGCCATCGCCACAACGAGGAACACGAGGGCCACGATGACCACCAAGACAATTGCGAGGGTGCTCATGGTGATGCTCCGATCAGGTTGCGTGAGAGGGTGCCGCTCTGAGACGAGCGACCGTATTCCTCACTGATCCAAGATCACCATGAGCCTGTGGCGCCGGACAGTGTCGAAGGTCCCACACACATCGGCGAAAGGCCCAGGCAGCCCTCGCCCTCGATTGCAGACCCGGGGAGGTCGTGCAGGCGGGTTGGGTCGTCAGATCCGCGCCAACCGAAGTGTCGCTGGGGTGGGGCTCGTGGCGTGTCGATAGGTCAGGGCCACGGCGATGCCGAGGGCGACGAGCCAGGCCACGCCGATCAGCAGTGGCTGGGTCTGGTCGAAGGTGGCGGTCAGTGCACCGTCTAGGAGCACCCGGGACCCGCCGTACCCGGGCAGCAGCCTGGAGAACGTCGTTGGTTCGGCATGCAGCATCGGGCTTTGGGTGATGCCAAGGTCGAGGAAGGGCAGCAGGAACGCGATGAACACACCTCCGACGCGACCGAAGACCGGTGCGAGCAGGGCGCCGATGAGGGCGTAGGTGACGCCGAGGAGCAGGTTCGCGGCGGCGTAGATGATCCAGCGGCTGGGGTGGAAGACCAGCGCAGTGGTGGCCAGCGAAACAGCGGTGGCAGCCAGAGCCATCAGACCGAGGACGCCGAGCCGCGCGCTGAACATTGCGCCCGGTCGCAACCCGGCCAGGACAGTCAGGCGGTCACCCTCAAGGCTGTCGAGCATCACGAACAGCCCGACGAGCGCGGCCAGGGACGCGATCGCGATCGGGGCCATCGTGGCGCCGTGCACAGCGGGCATCGCGAACGCACGGGCCAAGCTCTGGCCGTGCTCTTGAACGGTCACAGTGATCAGCTTGTCGGGTGTGACCG
>JBBQAL010000085.1:0-12808 GCA_038316135.1 Candidatus Nanopelagicales bacterium
CCCATCTGGGAACACGACCTCGGCGTACAAGTCACGGGTGCACCGGCAGTGTCGCTCGGTCGCCTCTTCGTCGGCACCGTCGATGGCCGCCTGATCTCGTTCGTCCCGCACGCCAACGGCGAGACTGGTCGCGCGCACCCCTCTGCGGTGCGCTGACCTGCATGTTCCTGGTGCGCTCGGAGAGATTCGAACTCCCAACCTTCTGATCCGTAGTGACGCGAGGGGGGTTCGTCATGGGTCGTCTGACGACGTTTGTGCAGGTCAACGTGTTGTGTGGATGCTGACGGTCACTCGCGGATTGATCGCATAGCTGTCTCCATAGCTGCCATGAACTTCAATCTGGCGCATGGCCGTGGCCAGTGACGACGATTCGCCGCGACTCCCGGAGAGCCTTGGCCTCACGCTCGCGACGAGTGCAATGCGCTCGCCGGCTCCATTCGCACCATCGTCGGTGCAGCAAGGCGGTGCGACACCGTGGCGTGCGCACTGGTGGGGTGGGACATTCGAGGGTTCTAGGTCGTACCATCGCGCGGCGCTTCGGGGTCCATGGGTAGCAAGTGGATGAAGCTGGCGTAGTCGCTGAGGGTTGCGCTTGCGCGTTCGCATTCTCCGGATGTGGCGCTGCACCGCACGATGAGCATTGGCGACCGGAAGGTGGCCTTGTAGTCCGGGATGACGTACAGGATGTTGTTGGCGTCCTCCCAAAGCATCGATTCGGGGTAGTAATCAGTGGAGAAATTGTCGGGGACGTCAAGCGAGCCAAGTTCTCGGCCACCCGGGACACTGATGATGAGCCCGCTGTCGGTGACAGCTCGAGTCCCGGATGGGGATAGGTCCGCAAGTGGGTCGTCCTCGCAATAGTCCATAACCACTGCGACCTCGCCCCCCGCCAGAAGTCGTTGGACGGTAGAGCAGCCGCCCCCGAAACCGATACCTAGGCCGTCGGATCGATAGTCCGCGCCGCCTTTCATGCGGATGGGACGACTTCCGGGTTGCCACCACCGCTGCTGATTCGCTCCTCCCCTCTCGTCGAAATAGATGATTCCTTTGGGGGTCCAGGCGTTGATGTATCCGACGTTGTTGGGAAGGTCGGCGAGGACTTCACCGGTGTTAGCGTCGAGGATCCAGCGGTCGAACATGACGCGGCTGTAGTCGGGGGAAATCGCGAATGTCTCGCGTGCGCCGCTGGCGGGATACGGCAACGTGGTGATCGAGCCGTCAGTGGCCATCAATCCGTTGAACGAACAGTTCCTGGCCTGATTCTCGCAGTCGGACCACGAGATCATCCACCCGTTCGGTGTACTGGCGTAGACGCCGTTGTGCCAGCGTGGAACTCCCGGCATCCGGAGCCGCTGGTCACCCGCGTAGAGGACTCCACCAACACTGAATGCGGCTCGGGCATCTTCTCCGCGCGGCAGCCCCTGAGCCCACTTGAATACGGGAGGTCCTTTCGGCGCCTCTGTTGTCTTTGTCTCGGAAGGGGACGGAGACAACGAGGGCGACGGAGAGGGTGACGGGGACGCAGGCGGTATCGGCTCAGAGAAGAGTCGCCCATCGAGCCCCGAGTAGGCAAGGACGACCACGGCGGTGGCAGCCGCAACGGCTACAACCCCACCCAGACGTCGGTTCCTGCGCCGGGCGCGCCCACGGTCCCACGCATTCCCAGCAAAGTCGTGGACTAGGACAGTCCCGGCGTACTCCGCCAGCAGCGTCCGTACCTGGGTCTCATCAGTCATGGGTCTCACCGTCACTTCCGAATGCAGCCACCTCAGGTGCGACCTGGCGGAGCCGAGCAAGCGCGGCCGATGACTGGCTCTTCACCGTTCCCACAGACACCCCGAGGATCTCGGCAACTTGCTTCTCCGTCAGGTCGTCGAAGTACCGCAACACAAGCACCGCCCGCTGCTTCTTGGTGAGGCGAGCCAACGCCTGACCGATCACCAATGAATCCACGCTGGCCTCTGACGGATCGCCAAGCGAGCGCTCGGGCAGCTCGTCGACGGGGACAGCGAGTTTGCGGCGCCACCAGGAGATGTGATCCCGATAGATGATCCTTCGCGCATACCCGTCGGGGTTCTCGGCGCGCAACTTCTCCCACCGGGCCGCCACCTTCACCAGAGCCTCCTGGACCAGGTCCTGGGAGTGATGGGAGTCCCCGGTCATCAGGAATGCGGACCGCACGAGGCTGACCTGGCAGGAACGGACCCAGGCATCAAAGGACTCCCGGCCCTGTGCATCCACCGCGCTCACACCCCTCCCATGCCCCTAGAACGCTCCATGGTGGTGAAAAGGTTGGCACCTGCGGGTCACAATCGCTCCCTTAGCAGGATTGCCAACACTCTCCGTGGATGATGCCTGAGAAACGGAACTTTGAGGGTCTCCCACATCGTCTTCTGGGTAGGGGCGCGATGAAGGGATGCATGGAACACGACGAGGACTTCACCCGATTCGCGGGCAATCGCTGGTCGATGCTCGTGCGCTCCGGTGTGCTGCTTGGCTGCTCGCTTCACGAGGCAGAGGACCTCGCCCAGAATGTGCTGGCGCGTTGCTACACGTCATGGGAGCGGCTTGCCAAGACCGAGGATGTTGATGCTTACACCTACCGCATCCTTGTCAACTGCCTGAGGGACAGTCGCAGGCGTCGATGGTGGGGAGAGCGACCCACTGCCGATACGCCAGATCGCGCCGACCCACGTGATGAGACGGAACGCATTGACATCGAGGACTCGGTACATCGTGCGCTTCGATCGTTGAGCAGGGGGAACCGTTCTGTCGTCGTCCTGCGATTCTTCGTTCACCTCACCGAAAGGCAAACCGCCGAGGCTCTTCGAATCTCAACCGGAACGGTCAAGAGCCGCCAATCTCGTGCCCTTGCCCAGCTTTCCACCAATGAGCATCTGACCGCCCTTCTGGGCAGGAGGACCTGATGACCGAACAAGAACTGACCGCCCTGTTGGAACGGGCAGCCGCAAGAACACCCGTCAAGGCAGTGCCGTGGGATGAGATCGTCAGCGAGGGCCAGGGTCAACTGACTAATAGAAGGCCGCTCTTGCTCGCCAGTGTGGTGACCGTCACGGCTTTGGCCGTGGTGGGCGTGGTGGTCACGGAGCAGACGTTGGGCGGCCTTCGCTCGGATGAAGCGCCTCTCTCTTCGCCATCGAGCTCCGCATCTGACCTGCCGGAGGTCCCATCCGGGATGCGCCTGGTGGGAAAGGGTCGCATTGTCGTCGCGGTATCCGAGACATGGACGACAGAGGTCGGAGGCTGCTATGACCTGCCGCTTCAAAACCGGGTCTTCTTCCCTTCTGACAAGAATCCATCGTGCGCTGGAGTCAGGCCACCCAACACGTCCTCGGTCCAGTTCTACGACAGTCGGTCGCGTTCTGTGACGGGCCTGGTCAACGAGGCTGTAGTGCCGGCCGAAATCAACGGGGTCTCGGTCCTCAGCGAACCAACACAGCCCACAGGCGGTGCCGGTGTGGTCGAGGGCGTGATCGTGGTGCCGTCCGAACATTTGCTCGTTTGGGTCGATTCTCCAGATGAGGAAGTCGTCACCGGGGTCTTGAACTCAATTACGAACCTACCTGAGGGTTACATCGCTATACCCAGCGCGGAGGGGACCTGGGAGGCAACGAGGAATGCAATGCTCGAAGCCGGACTGGAAGTCTCCGTTACCAGGACGGATGTCTTCTTCAACGGAGTCGAGGCAGGTGACGTCGTCAAGACCGTTCCCGCGATCGGGAGTGTGGTTGAGGATGGGTCCTCGGTCGCGATCACCGTCGCAGGGTTCACCAAGGCCGACTGGAATGGGTGAGCGATGTGTCGACGGGTGGACGATGTGGCGGCGGCGAAGGCCCTCGCCCGGGATGCCCATCGCTCACCTGGCTAGCGTCGTAGATCAGCAGCCTTGTGGGCGGCGTCGGAGCGGACGGCCTGGCATTCGCGTCTCGCCGACACCGACTCCGGTGCCACTAGCGCACTGAACGTTGACGCGACGAGCGTGATGGCGCACTTCGATCCCGAAATCGTGGCGCATCCCTCCGCTGAGAAATGCCGGGACCTCTCGAGCCGACCCCCGTCGCGTATCCGGAGATACCAGTGTGTGCTTCGGGCTGGGTGGCTTCCGCGAGGTTGGTGGAAGCCGATTGACCTGGGCTACGCGGAGTCGGCGGCGACCTGCTCTAGGCGGGCGACGAAGGCAATCAGGTGCGAGTAGGGGATGCGTCGTGATCGTCCGAGGGTGACTGACCCCAACCTGCCGTCGCGGATGAGTGCGTATACGTAGGTACGCCCGACCCCCAGCGCGTCGGCGGCTTGCTCTGGGGTCAGCAACAGCGGCGGGGCGATCGTTTGTGATCGATCTGAGGGGTGCATCAGGGTTCCTCCTTGAGAGCTGTTCACTACATGAGGTGTGCAGATGTGGCCGCGAGACCCGTGACGCTCGCCAAGGTGGCCCGTATCGGGGCTTGCATCCGTCGTCACGGTGCGGTCGTCGATGGCGAATGCGGTGGCGCGCTATTGACATGGGGCTGTCGCGGGGCTGCCGCCGCTGAAGCAACGAACGACGTCGCACTTGGATGGACGAAATCGGGCGCGGCCGGGATGACAGCAATGGCCGTTGGTTGATCCTGACCCCAAATCCTCGCGCCAGCCGCACGACAACCCCTCCCGCGCAGGCTGCCTCCTCTATGTCGAGGAGGGAACGTGCTGTCAATCGGACTGGTGACCTCGGGCCACGCGGCGGTCGAGTACTTCGTCAAGCAGACCGCCGGCTGTGGCGCCAACTACTACACCCAGCCCGGACAAGCGACCGGACGTTGGATCGGTGCAGGCGCCCACACGCTCGGGCTGACCGGTGAGCTGACACCCGACGGCCAGCGTGTCCTTCGCGGTCTGCTCGACGGGTACGGACCGGATCGTGATCGGCTTGTTCCGGCGGTGCTTCGCGGTGACCCCCGCGGCCGGCTGCCAGCCGCGCCGCTGGTGGCGGCGGTGCGGAATGCGGCAGTCGAAGCGGGCATGTCGGTGGGGCTGTTGCCGGACGACGATCGGTTGACCAAGCAGTTCACCTCGATTGCCGCGGGGCTGACCGGGGGCGCAGTGGTTCGGGCTCGCGGGGTTCGGTCAGACGTCGCGGTGGCGATCGCTGAGGCGGCCGGGCTGAACGCGCACTCGGTCTACGCAGCTACATCAACCGACGGTGCCGACCCGGTCGCGGAGGCACTCAAACACGTCGCGGAACGCATCGACATCCGACGAGCCGGCCTCGACCTGACCTTCTCGGCTCCGAAGTCCGCGTCAGTCCTGATGGCCTTCGCAATACCGGAGGTCGCAGACCAGGTTTGTGCCGCCCACGCGGCCGCCGTCGATGACGCTGTGGCCTGGCTGGAGCGGACCACCGCGTTCGTCGCTCGCGGGCACCACGGTGACGGCCAGCGGGCGCAGCGGCTCGCGTCTGACGGGTTGATCGGGGTGGCGTTTGAGCACGCGACCAGCCGCACCGGTGACCCTCAGCTGCATACCCATGTTGTGGTCGCCAACCTTCTCCATGGGATCGATGGCCGCTGGTCTGCGGCCGACAGCAAAGCACTGCACCGGCACGGGAAGACCGCCGGGTACCTGTACCAAGCAGTCTTGCGAGCCGAACTCACGGAGAGGCTGGGGGTGGGTTGGGGCGCGGTGGGCAAGGGAACGGCGGAGATCGCGGGCATCCCCCGACCGCTGCGCAGAGTGTTCTCCAAGCGAGCCGAGCAGATCGCGTCGGCTCTAGGGACTGCGGGGACGGCGGGACCCAAGGCCGCGCAGGGCGCCTGCCTGTCCACCCGCCCGAACAAGGATCGCTCGGTCACCGTTCGAGACCTGCGCGGTCGCTGGAAGACGGAGGCCGTAGCTGCAGGCCACGACCCCGACCGCATCGTCGCCGAAACTCTGGGTCAGAAACGCCCCGCCGACCGCGTCGACGTCATCGACCTCACCGATCACCTGCTCGGACCTGAGGGGCTGACTCGGCAAACAACGACGTTCGACCGGAACAACCTTCTTCAGGCGATCGCCGCAGCGTTGCCCGTTGGAACCGAGGTCGATGTCGCGGGGATCGAGGCGCTCGCCGACGGAGTCCTGCTCGATCCTCGGGTGGTCCACACCTCGCCTACCGATGGAACCGGTGAGGCTCACGAGTGGTCCCCGCGCTGGACGACCGCCGAACTGTTGGCCATCGAGGAGCACGCCCTCGATCTCGCCGAGTTGTTGCGGTCTCGTCCAGTCGACGCTGCTCCCCGAGGGCTGGTGGAGTGGGCGATCGGTCAACGCAACCTCGGCAGCGACCAAGCCGCGATGGTTCGCTCGCTGACCACGGCACCGCAGTCGCTGCACGTGGTGGTCGGCCCCGCCGGGTCAGGCAAGACGGCGGCGCTGGCTGCGGCGGCGACCGTCTGGCAGCTCAACGGCCGCAAGATCATGGGAGCGTCACTGTCCGCACTCGCCACCCGGCAGCTCGCCCGCGGCGCGGACATCCAAGCCATCACCGTTGCGCGGCTACTGACACGACTCGACGCCAGCGCCCGGTCAGGCGCCGGTCCACTGACCGATCAGTGGGTGCTGGTGATCGACGAGGCCGGCATGGTCGGCACCCGCGACCTGAGCCGCCTGCTCGGTCACGCAGAGGCAGTCGGCGCCAGCATCGTCCTGGTCGGCGACCCCGCACAGCTACCCGAGATCGAGGCCGGCGGGCTGTTCGCCTCCCTCGCATCGGCTCCTTCCGCCGAGCTCCACCACAACCACCGGCAGAGCGAGGAGTGGGAGCAGCACGCACTGACCCGCCTCCGCGACGGTCACGTCGACCGCGCCCTGGACGCCTACCTAGCGCACGACCGCGTCCACATCACCACCGATACCGAAACCCTCCGGAACCGTGTCGTCACTGACTACGTGCAAGCCGCCGGGGAAAGCGACCACCCCGACGGCGTCGCGATCCTCGTCGCGACCCGCCACCAGGTACGCACCTACAACGACGCGGTCCGAGGACAGCTCGACAGCGACGGGCTGCTGTCTGGGCCGGAGCTCACCATCCCCACCGATGACGGCGACGTGCGACTGCGCGCCGGGGATCGAGTCCTGATAGCCCGCAACGACTACCCCCGGGATCTGCTCAACGGTGACCGTGCCGTCGTCGCGAAAGTGAACGCAGAGACCGGATCGCTGACGCTGACAACTCCCGACGGCACAGCCCACGACCTGCCCCACAGTTGGCTGGACGACGGCCGACTCGACCACGCCTACGCGATCACCTGTCACAAAGCCCAAGGGCAAACCCTCGACGCGACACTCGTCGCTGGATCCGCCGCCTTGACCAGCGAAACGGCGTACGTCGCGCTCTCGCGCGGGCGAAGCGCCAACCACCTGTACCTGGCGCCCGAGCCAGGACGTGACGACCCAGCGCAGGAGTGGCTCACCGACACCGTCCTGACCGACGTCAGCCGGCGTCTGCGCACGAGCCGACGCCACGTCATGGCTGTCGACCAGGTCAGGCCAAGTCGAGCCATCGGCCTCGGCGACTCGGCTCCGAGCCGCGAGGCGGTGGGCCTGTGAATTACGTGGTCATCCACAGATCAGAAGGTCACCGCCCCATATGAACGGGACTCGTCGCACGATGACGACAGGCTCGAGAGGCGGCTGCAATGGGTAAGCGTGGACATGGCGAAGGCGCGGTGTACCGCCGCCGCGACCGATGGGCCGGTGCCATCACCATTGACATCGCCTCAGATGGCACGCAGCGACGCCGCTACGTGTCCGGCGACACCCGTCGTGAGGTCCTGGCCCGGATGGATGAGCTGCGGCGACAACGCGACACCGGCCGCTTAGTTGCCACCATACGCGGCCTCACCGTCGCCGAGTACTTCAGTGAGTGGGCAAGCGGCACGATCGCGCACCAAGTGGCGATCGGCGAGCTTCGCGAGTCGACCGCAGACAACTACCTCGACCTCGCGGACCGAATGATCGTCCCGTACCTGGGACGCCACCGGCTTGAGGAGCTCAAGCCCATTCATTTGCGTGAATGGCTGGCGAAGCTTCGTCGCACAACGAACGCTCGGGGTCGTCCCTACTCCTCGCGCACCGTCCAGCTGGCCCATGCCATCCTGCGCCGCGCCCTCAATGACGCGCTGCGCGACGAGGTCGTCACCCGCAACGTTGCACTGTTGGTCAAGGCCGGCCGCGTCACCTCGCCGACGATTGAGCCGCTGCAACCCGACGAACTTCAGTTGCTGCTGGTCGAAGCCGCATCCGACCGGTTGTACGCGCTATGGCTGCTCTTCATCGCGCTCGGTCTACGACGCGGCGAGGCCCTCGGGCTGCACTGGGACGACATCGACTTCGAAAACCGCACACTCAGCGTTCGACGTTCCCTTCAGCGACGCCGAACCAGTGAGCTGACACCCAGCGGACGACGCCGGGGCCACCTCGTTGAGGTCGAAACCAAAACCGAGTCCAGCGTCCGAACGATCGCACTCCCCGAGGTTGTTCTCGACGCGATCCTCCGGCACCGCGACACCCAAGAGATCGAAGCCGCCGACGCCGCGGCGTGGATCAACCGCGATCTAATCTTCACGACCCACCTTGGCACGTGGCTCGACCCACGCAACGTCTACGGCTACTGGCACGCCCTCTGCGACCGAGCCACTGTCCGACGATGTCGGCCGCACGACCTGCGGCACACCGCCGCGTCAGTGCTCCTCCTACAGGGGATCGACATGCGGACGGTTATGGAAATCCTCGGCCACTCCCGGATGGCAACAACCTCCGACCTCTATACCCACGTCCTGGCCGAAGTGAAGGCCGACGCCGCAGCACGCATGGACGCGTTCCTGCGAGGCCTCAACGAGGAGTGATCACCGAGTTGCCGACCGGAAATCGCCCGCGGGCCGCCACGGGCAGCGGAGCTACTCACAAGCAACTTGCAAGATCGACCAGCCAGCCCGAATCCGCAGGCAGCCGCTCATGGGTATAAATACCTTGAGGTAATTCATAGGTTTACCCGGTACCCTATGAATCGTTCGCCTAAATCTATAGGTCGATGGAGGGCCCCATGGACATCGACGCCTTTCGAAACAGCCCGGTCGGGCGCCTGGTGCCCATCAACGGCCACGATGCCTACCTCGACAGCGACTACTCCCACCATGCCTTCGCGCCGAACCCGCTCCCGCGCAGCGTTCCACTGGCCGAACGGACATACAAACGCATCACCGAGGCTGACCGGGCGGTGGGCCGCCTGGACGCGGCGGCCACCCGCCTCCCCAATCCTCAGCTGCTCGTGCGGCCGACGCTGTACAAAGAGGCCGTAAGTACCAGCGCACTCGAGGGGACGTACGCCCCGTTAGAGGCCGTCCTGGAGGCGGACTTTGTCGAGGAGCGCCAGCAGAGCTACGAGGTGCGCGAGGTCCGCAACTACGTCCGCGCCGCCGAGCACGGACTCGAGCTGATCGCAACGAAGCCGATCTGCCTCACCGTCATCGCCGAACTGCAGCGGGTTCTCGTCAGGGGCACGCGGGGTGACTCCCACGACGCAGGCGGCCTTCGGCAGACGCACGTTTACATCGGTGAGCGGCACGGCGGGATAGAGAAGGCTCGGTTCGTGCCTCCGCCCCACGGCGACCTTCTCAAGGAGGGCGTCAGCGACTGGGAGAAATGGCTTCACGAGGAGGACGACATCCCGTTGCTGGTCAAAGCCGCACTGGGGCACTACCAGTTTGAGACGCTACACCCGTTCAGCGACGGCAATGGGCGTTTAGGTCGCCTGATCATCGTCTTGCAGCTCGTTGAGGCCGGTGCGCTGCAACATCCAGTCCTGAACCTTTCCCCTTGGTTGGAACCGCGCAAGGATCAGTACAAAGACCTGCTGCTAGCGACCAGCCGCACCGGCGACTTCGACCCGTGGGTCCAGTTCTTCGCCGAAGCCGTCGTCAACCAGTCGGAGGATGCCATCCGGCGAATCGATCGCCTCAACGACATTCGCGACTCAATGCTCGAGCGGCTCAGAATCGAGAAGGCCAAGGGTGTCGTCATCGAGATTGCCCAGGACCTGATCGGCTACCCGCTCATCACGCCGACTCAGGCGGCCGAGATGCACAACGTCACGTACCCGCCGGCGAACGACGCACTCAAACGCATGGAGGCACTGGGCTTTGTTCGCGAGATTACGGGCCGCAGCTACGGGCGCATGTACGCCTGCGACGCCGTGCTCCGAGCCCTCGGCGGGGGAAGTGCCTCCCCGTCCTAACTGACTAGCGTGAGCACCTCCAAAGCTGTCCGCATGACTGGCACAGCCCCAAACCACCAAGAGCCGGTCCCCCACGATCGAGGAAACCGGCTCTGACCTGCGACGACGTGGGTGCGCCCGGAGAGATTCGAACTCCCAACTTTCAATCCGAAACCGCATCGAAGGAGGTCCGCTGCCGCCGCTGCCCGGCGTCTGCGGCAGCGGACCCCTTCGATGCAACCTTTCCGTGGTACTTCTCGTCTTCATGGTCATGGGGAGTCCAAATGAGCGTGAGTTCACCGACTTTGTCGGTGCACACGGTGACCAGTTACTTCGGTATGCACGATTGCTGATTCCGGACCCGGTCGAGGCAGAGGACGTGCTTCAAGTCGCCCTGATGCGACTGTTCAAGAAGTGGAGCTCCACAGATTCCCCCGTGGCCTACACCAAGGCCATCCTCGTGAACTTGGTTCGAGACGGGGCCAGGAGGAGTCATCTAGTCGCCAAGCCGACCGCTGATACGCCAACGTGCCTGCCACCGCCACTTCCGGACGTCGCTGATGCAGTCGTCGCCCAAGCGCGCCTCGACCAGTTGCTGAGCGCGCTTCCCCTCCGGCAAAGACTCACAGTCATCTTGCGAGTCCTGGACGAAAGGTCTGAGGCAGAAACCGCCAGCATTCTGGATTGCTCAACCGGCACCGTGAAATCAAACCTGTCCCGAGGGCTGGACAGACTCCGGACTGGAGTCACCGCCCTCACGGAGCAACCGGAGGCCTCGCTATGAGCATGTCCACAAGCCAGCAAGAAACCGCCGCTTCCTTGAAATCAATGGTTCTCGCCGCCGCACCGGCAACCGTCTGCCCACCGAACATGGCCGAGAAGGTGCTGTCCAGAAGGCGGCGCAGACGAACCCGGCGGACCCTCATCGGCGCTGGCGCTGCCACACTCGCCGGCGGTGTGTTGGCCGCATCCACGTTGCTCGGTCACAATCCGTACGTCAGCCAGATCCAACCCAGCGGCTCCATGGAACCGGCAATCGGCGTGCTGGACCTAGTGGTTGTCAACCAGGAACTGGCGCCTACTCGTGGGGATGTCGTCCTAGTCGCCCTGACAGGCAACGACGGAGATTTCGAAGCGTTCTCGCGGGTGATGGCCCTTCCCGGAGACACCATCGGCTGTCCGGAAGACGAGACCGGGAAGTGCTCGGCGGTGCAGATCAACGGCAAGCCCATCTCCGATGCCTACCTAGCCAGCCTGGACACCAAGCCGTTCCCCACGGTGACAGTGTCGAGCGGGCAAATGTTCCTGCTTGGCGACAACAGACGTGCCGCCGTTGACTCCCGCTCACTGGGGACCGTCCCCACGGGGGACACAATTGGTGTTGCCGTCGAGATCCAAACGCCCGACAACGGCTTCCGTCCCGTCCCCGGAGCTCCGACCCACCCTGCACCCGACGACCAGTCCTTTGACCCGCCGGGGGAGATACCACCCGCTCGGTCGACCACAGCCCCGTGACAACGAAGAGTCCGGGGCGCGTACGTTTGCAGAGGACTACATCGCAACGAACCAGATGAGGCTGACCCGATGACCGTTGACGCACTCTCAACGCGGCCTGCCCGGGTCGCCACCCCCCACCGGTTCCTTGTCCTGCAGCAGTCACCCATCGACCGTTCCTATCACCGGGTCGGCACCCTCGAGCGTGACACCGAGGGGTACACGTTCCAGTACCTGCCTGGAGCCCGGAGCACCTCCGGCTTCGAGGCGTTCGCTGGCTTCCCCGACCCCGACGCCGAGTACCGATCCGAAGAGCTGTTCCCAATGTTCGCCAACCGAGTCATGACCCCGCGACGCGACAGCTACGACGCCTACGTCCAGTCACTGGGGCTAAGTGACACGAGGCCCGAACCATTCGAGGTCCTAGCGCGAACCCTCGGCACCCGAGCCACCGACCTCGTCCAGCTGCTTCCAGTCCCCACCATCGACGCGCAAGGTCTGCTGTCCTTCTACTTCCTCGTGCACGGCAGCCGACACGTGGACGCCGACGCCGAGCGACTGGGCCGTTTGCGGCCCAGAGACAACCTCTACTTGGCCCCTGAGGACGAGAACGAGGTCAGCCCGGTCGCGGTCCTCGTCGACAGCCAGCCTCAACCGACCCGCGACCGCGCCCTGGGGTACGTCCCGGACGTACTGGCACCACTTGTCCGCGCACTGCTCGCCAGCGGAACCACACTCCGAGTTGTTGCCGAGCAGGTCAACCTGCCCACCGCTGGGCACGTCTCCGACCACATGAGACTCCTGGCCAGGATCGACGCCATCGCACCCGAGGGGTTCGACATAGACGCGGCGCTGTCTTCCTGATTTCGCGACGTTCCCGCACCGCATAGCTGCCCCCATAGCTGCCACAGCCTCAAAACGACCAAGAGCCGATCCCTCGTGAACGAGGAAATCGGCTCTGACCTGCGGCGATGTGTGCGCGCCCGGAGAGATTCGAACTCCCAACCTTCTGATCCGTAGTCAGATGCTCTATCCGTTGAGCTACGGGCGCATGGCCTGAGG
>JBBQAL010000060.1:0-17159 GCA_038316135.1 Candidatus Nanopelagicales bacterium
GATCAGCGTGCCGATCAGGGGCCCGGTGAGTGTTCCCATCCCGCCGATCACCAGCATGGTCACCAGCAGGGTCATCGGGCCGAGGCCCATTAGTGACGGTGAGACCACGCCGTAGGTGAACGCGTAGAGGCCACCGGCGAGTCCAGCGAAGAAACCTGAGATGGCAAACGACACCAACTGATATCGCAGCGGACCGACCCCACGAGCGGCAGCCAGCCGTGAATTGTCACGCAGCGCCGTGAGCCCGGTACCCAACGGTGACCGGACGATGAAATAGAGCACCACCAGGGTGATCAGCACACCGGTCAGTGCGATCCAGTAGATCACTCGCGCTCGCTGATCCGGCTCCATCGACTGAAGCCCGTAGCCATCAAACCCGGACAGCCCGAACGTGCCACCAGTCGTGCCGCTCTTGTCGGTGATGATCAACAGGCGGACGACTTCGGCGAAGCCGAACGTGAGCAGCGAGACATAGATGCCACGAAGTCGCAGCGAGGGTACGGCCAGCACCAAGGAGACGGCCATCGACGCGGCCGCGCCGAGCACCAGCGCCAGAATCCACGGGAGCCCGGTGTGCAGCGACAACAACGCCGCCGAGTATCCGCCGATTGCGTAGATGCCGAGCTGGCCGAAGTTCCACACACCCGAGTAGCCGAGCTCGAGGTTCCACGACTGATTGAGCACCATCCAGATCAAGGCCAACGTGCCGACGCCCACCCAGTAGGGATCGGAGAACAGCACCGGGAAGGCGACGGCCACTAGCAGGGCGGCACCGGCAAGCAGCGGTCGAGGGCGCGGCCAGCCCAATGCGCGGGCGTCGACAGCCACAGTGGTCGCGGTCACGGCAGGTGCAGTCACAGCCTGGCCTCCTGCGGTTTGCCGGCAATCCCGTTAGGTCGGACCACTAGTACAACGAGGATCACCAGGTACAACATCGGAAGCGAATAGGCGCTGTTCCAGTAGATGGACACCGCAGCCTGAATGAAGCCGATGATGTAGGCGGCGTAAATCGTCCCGCGGACCGACCCAAGGCCGGCGAAGATCACGACGATCAGCGCCTGGAGCAGGGGGAGGTCGCCGGCATTCGGGTAGACGAAATAGAGCGGCGCGAGCAGGACGCCAGCGATGCCGGCCAGCGCCGCGGCGATGCCCATCGTCACCACATAGACCCGTCGGGCAGGAATGCCCATCAGCCGCGCGGCGTCCAGATTCTGGGCCACGGCAGTGATGGCGAGTCCATAGCGAGACCGCGACAGGAACGCTCCCAGCCCAAGCAGCGAACCGATGGCCACGACAGCGATCAGAATGGAGTGGTACGTGATCGATACCTGACTGGTGAGATTCCACGTGCCGTCCACGATGGGATCGAAGGGCTTCTGCCTCGGCCCGTACATCAGCAGGACGATATTCTGAATCACAGTTGCAATAGCGAACGTGGAGATGAAGGCGGTCATCTCGAAGTCGATACCCGCGCGGCCAAGCAGCGGGCGCACCGCGAGCCCATAGACAAGAGCACCCAGTAAGAAAGTGACCAGCGCCGCGACGAAGAGTGAGGTCCACACGGGCAGGCCGGTGTTCTGCAAGAACGAGTAGGCAGCCACGCCACCGACCATCACCATGACTCCTTGTGCCATGTTGAGGACGCGTAGCGTGCCGTACACGAGCGTCATACCGATCGTGATCAGAGCCAGCACCGAGCCCTGAACCACGGTGCTGACGAGGGTTTGCAGCAGCTGGTTCATCGCCTACTCGCCCCCAAGCCCGAGGTAGGTTTCGACCACTGCCTTGTCGTTGAGCACATCCTCGACGCTGCCGCTCTTGACCACCGCACCGCTCTCCATCAGGACAACGGTGTCCGCGAGCTTCTTGACGTGGGCGAAGTTCTCCTCAACCAACAGGATCGTCTACCCGCCGCGCGCGATGGTCGCGATCCGGCTGTACACCTCGTCCACGAGGACCGGCGCCAAGCCGAGGGATGGCTCGTCGATCATGAGCAGCTTGGCGTTGGTCATGAGTCCGCGCCCCAACGCCAGCATCCGGCGTTCACCGCCGGACAGGGTCCGGGCTCGCTGAGACTTGCGCTCGGCCAGCTGCGGAAAGAGCTCAAACACCTCGGCCAGACGGTCGTTACGGGTGCTGCGATCGGGGTGCGAGAACCCGCCAAGTACCAGGTTCTCCTCGACGGTCATGTCTGTAAAGAGCATGTCGCCTTGCGGAATATGGACCAGTCCCTGCTTGACGATGCTCTCCGGACGGTGTCCGGTGATGTCGTCCCCGCGGAAGCGGATCGTCCCAGACCGGGCGGGAAGCAGCCCACTGATGGCTCGCAGCAACGTCGTCTTGCCATGCCCATTTGGGCCGATCACGACCACGAAGCCACCGTCCGGCACTTCTAGGTCCATGCCGTCGATCACCGATGTTGGGCCATAGCCGCACCGAAGGTCACTGACCTGAAGCATCGTCTGCCTCCTGATCGCCCTTACGCCCCAAGTAGACCCGCACAACCTCTTCGTCAGCGAGTACGTCAGTGGGTGAGCCCTCGAACAGTTTGCTTCCGTGGTTCATGATCAGGACCCGGTCGGACAGTGCCATCAGGGCCCGCATGACGTGTTCGATGATCACGATCGTGATGCCACGTGCTCGAATCGCGCCCAGCAACTCCATTAGCTCGTCGACCTCAGGGGGAGTCAGCCCGCCAAAGGGTTCGTCCAAGAACAGCAACGACGGGTCGCTCGCCAAAGCCGACGCGATCATCAGCCTCTTCTTGTCGAACGCGGCGAGGGGGCCGGCCAGGGCGGCGGACCGGTCGGCCAGCCCCGCGAAAGACAGCTCGCGTTGGGTGGCCTCGAGCAGTTCCCGCTTGGTTCGAAGACCGGACCACCATTGGTGCGGGTGTCCGAAGTGGGCCCCGGCAAGGACGTTGGCGGCCACGGTCTGGGTATCGAACACCGAAGGCAACTGGAAGGTCCGGGCCAGACCTAACTGGCAGATGTGATGCATCGACGCTTTGTGGATCGGCTCACCCGCGAAAGTGATCGACCCTCCGTCCGCTCGCACGATTCCGGTGACCACATCGAACAGCGTCGTCTTGCCCGCGCCGTTCGGACCGGCGATGCCAACAATCGCACCCGTCTCCACGGTGAAGCTGATGCCATCGACCGCCGCGAGCCCGCCGTATCGTTTGACAACGCCCTCCACTTGCAGCAGGGGGGCTTGTTTCGGCGACTGCTCCGTCAGATCCACGGGGGGAGCTCGAAGCTGCCCTGGGTGTAGGGATCAGGCGAAACCGGAACCTGCTTGCCCTGCTGAATCTGATACGTGAGGTGTGGCATCGCCAGACTCGCGTCGTTGACCAGGTCAGGGTACGGCGCCGCAGCGAGTTCGGTGTCCGAGATCCATTTGACGGTTCCCGACACACCCCTGAAGATCACCGACTTGAGTAGCTTGTTCACTTGAGCGAAGTCGTAGGGGTCTCCGGCCATCGCTGCCATTTGGGCCCACAGTCGCACCATGTCGTACTGCCCACCAGCCTGCGACAGTCCAGCCTTCGAGTTGTACGCCTCCTGATACAGCGCCAGGAAGTCTTCACCGATCTTGTCGGGAAGCGTTCCGATGGTCGTCGACCAGATGACGCCATACCCCGCGTCCCCAGCGAGTTCGAGATATTCAGGGATGCTGGGTCCGTACTGTTGATACAGCAGGGACGGCGTTGTTGAGTTCGCGAACTGCTTCGCGAAGCTGGCGAGGTCACCGGGAATGTAGTCGGTCATGTAGATCAACCCCGGAGGGTTGGCGCGGATCTTCGACAGAATGGGACCCCAGTCGGCGTTCGGTGCGGTGACCTCTTCGTAGATCGGGACGCTCCATCCGATGCCTTCGACCTCAGACTGGAACGCCTTCGCGATCGAGATGCTGTAGGGATCGTTGCTCGTGACAATGGCAACGGTCTTTGCCGAAGGCGTCCACGCGCCCGAACGGATCCACTCTTCCATCAGGGGAACGAAGCCCTTGCCGTACCAGATCTCGCTCGGACACCCCTGGTAGATGTTGTCCATGCCATTTTTGGTGGCGAAGTCGACGTTCGCCTGCAATGTGTTGAGGTGGAACATCGGCACGCCAGCATCGGCGTAGACAGAGAACTCAGTGGAGTTGTTGGAGCAGTAACCAGAGAAGACGGCGGCCACCTTGTCCTGGTTCACCAGTCGTTGGGCAGCCTGGACGTAGTTCTCCGGCGCCAGGTCGCTGACATCCGCGGTCACCAGCACAAGGTTCCGCCCGCCGACTCCGCCGTTGCCGTTGATCTCGGAGACGGCAAGCTCCTGGCCGCGCACCATCTCCTCGCCGTCGCCGGAATATGGACCGGTAACTGGGCTGACACTGCCGATCTTGATGTCCTCGCCACCCGCCCCGCTGGAAGAGGACGACGTGCTGTCGTTGGGCGCCACGAAGTAGCCGGCCACACCGCCGACCACCAAGCCGCCGATCCCGGCCGCACCCATGCCGGTGACGAAGTCGCGCCGCGAGACTCCCTTGCCACTTGGTGCACTGTCGTCGCTCATCTTGTGCTTCGCCTCCCATAGGGGTCCGGCCTTGACCTGGTGCCCTGTATCCCATCGGGCGGGGGCGTCGGGGTCATACGTCATTTGACGGATGGCTCACGAATCCTCGGCCCTAGCGTGGGGCTCTCCAGGAGGAGGCGGCATGTGGCCCAACGGTGCGACCAGTGCTGCGGTGGTGAGCTTCGACTTCGACGCCGAAGAGGTCTGGATCGGGGAAGACCCCAAGAACGCACAGCGTCCTGGCACCCTTTCGCAGGGAACCTACGGTGCCAAGGTCGCTGTGCCACGTGTTTTGGACCTGCTCGACCGGCTCTCAATCACCGCGACCTTCTTTGTGCCAGGACGCGTGGCCGAGCGCTACCCCGACCGGGTGCGCGAGATCATCAGTGCCGGCCACGAGATCGGGCACCACGGCTACAGCCACACCTCGCCAACCTCGCTCACTCGCGAGCAGGAGGAGGCCGAGCTGACCAAGGGCAAGGAAGTGCTCGAGGCGCTGGGGGCCGAGGTCGTCGGCTACCGCTCGCCGTCGTGGGACTTCAGCCCTCATACCCTCGACCTGCTCGTCAGCCACGGGTTCCAGTACTCCTCGAACCTGATGGACGACATCCGGCCCTACCACCACCCGAAGCATTCGATCGTCGAACTGCCCGTGCACTGGACCATCGACGATGCTTCACACTTTTGGTTTGACGCCGCCTCGTGGGTGAAAACCATCCGCTCGGCGGCCGAAGTCGAGACGCTGTGGCGCGAAGAGCTCGAGGGCTACGTGGCGCTCGGTGGCCTGTTCATGCTCACGATGCATCCACAGATCATCGGACGGCCCGGTCGCCTCCTGATGCTTGAGCGGTTCCTACGGCACTTGACCCAGCAGGACGGTATTTGGATCGCCACCGCACGGTCAGTCGCGGAGAAAGCTCGGTGAGCGGGCCTGGAACGGACCGTGTTGCCCTCGTGACTGGGGCGGCACGTGGCCTGGGCCTGGGCATCGTCGGTGAGCTGCTCGCAGACGGGTGGCGAGTGTGCGGTGCCGACATCAACCCTGCCGTCAGTGGTGCACTGCTTGCCATGGCGGCGGACGCCGACCCATCCGCCACGCTCGCAGTTGTCGCTGACGTGAGCACTGAGTCCGGGTGCGCGGACGTCGTTGAGAAACTCTGGGAAACCTTCGGACGGCTCGATGCGGTGGTCAACAATGCCGGCGTCGGCGGCCCGTCCACCTCGGTCCACGAGACCGATCCCGTTGACTTCAACCAGGTGATCGGCGTCAACCTGATCGGTCCGTTCCACATGACCCGCGCCGCTATCCCTCGCATCATCGAGGGTGGTCGCGGCGGAGCCGTGGTGAACATCGGGTCGATCCTTGGACAGAGTGCCGAGGCGGGCAGCGGAGCCTATGCCGCGTCCAAGGCTGGGCTGGCCCAGATGGGGCAAGCGATGGCGCTCGAACTGGCACCGCATGGGATCCGGGTCAACACGGTGGCGCCCGGCTACATGCTCACCGCCATGCACGAGGAGTACATAACCGACCTTGCCACTACGAGCGGACTCACGTACGAAGAGGCGGTCACGTCGCTCCGGTCGTCGGTTCCCCTTGGTCGGCACGGCACCCCCGAGGATGTCGGGCACGTCGTCGCCTGGCTGTTGTCTTCACGCGCCTCCTACGTGACCGGTCAGACCATTCCGGTCAACGGCGGGATCCTGCTCACATGACCGCAACCAAGGGTCAACGACGGCTGCTCGTCACCGGAGCTGCCTCCGGAATCGGGCGGGCGGTCTGCGAGGCGGCGGCCATCCAGAAGTGGGCGGTCGTGGGGGTCGACCAAAACGCTCTTGAACTGGATCGCGTCGCCAGTGCGACCGGAGCGGCCACGATCGTCAGTGACGTCACGGACGAGGAGTCCGTCGAGCTTGCCGTCGACCACGCTTCCGAGCTGCTGGGCGGACTCCCGGACGCCCTGGTCACGGCAGCTGGCGTCTATGACGTGAAGAACGCTGATGAGACGAGCCTGAACGACTTCATCAGAGTCCTGACGATCAACACGGCAGGCTCCTTCCTGTTTGCCCGAACTCTGGTGAGCCGACTGCGGCAACCCGGGCCAGACCCGATGGGCTGCTCGATCGTGTTCTTGTCATCGATCGCCGCTCGGCGCGGGGAAGGTTCTGAGCCAGCAGTTTCCTACTGTGCAAGCAAAGGTGCCGTGGAGGCGATGACGCGTCAGCTGGCTGTCGAGTGGGCACCGTACGGCGTTCGGGTCAACGCAGTGAGTCCTGGTGTCATCCAAACCCCCATGCTCCGACTGATGGACGACCCTGATTCGGGCAACCGCTACCTGCAAGAGTCGGTGCCGCTGTCGAGGCTCGGCTCGGCCGGTGAGGTGGCCTCCGCCTGTCTCTTCCTGCTCGACGACTCGTCGGCGTACATCACCGGTGCGGTCGTGCCCGTCGATGGTGGAGCCAGCGCCCAGTGACGGTGCCGAGGCTAAGGAGACGTAGATGTTCCCCCATGTAAGAGTCACCGGTGACGCCCGGACGCGAGGCCGACAGTACGGAGAGCAGGCGGCCGACCGAGTACGCCGCAGCATCGAGGCGTACGCCAAGGTCTTCGACTACTACGCCCACTGGGACTGGCCAACCGTGACCGAGCAGGCCCAGCGCTATGTCGAACCAATCGGCGCCTACCACCAGGGCTACCTGCAGGAGATGGAAGAAATCGCCGAAGGCGCGGGAGTACCGTTCCTCGACGTTGTGGCCATCAACGTCCGCACCGAGGTGATGTTCGCCGCCAAGGCCCGCGACGCCAACGTCACGCTGCCGCACGTCGGCGAATGCTCGGCTTTCGTAGCCATCCCGGATGACGACCGACCCGTCCTCGCTGGCCAGAACTGGGACTGGCTGACTCACGCCTTCGACACCACCGTGGTACTCGAAGCCATCCAGGACGATGGGCCGCGGTTCGTGACGGCAGTCGAGGCGGGCCTGCTCGCGAAGGCCGGATTCAACGAGTTCGGGCTCGGTGTCGGAACCAACGCACTCGTGAGCGACAGTGACGCCGGTGTACCCGGTGTGCCCTACCACGTGCTGCTCCGGGGGATGCTGGACGCGCGAAACCCGACCGAGGCACTGGTGGCCTTGCAACGCGCGGAACGGTCGTCATCGGCGAGCTACCTGATCTCGCATCGGGACGGCCTCGGTCTCGGCGTCGAGGCAACACCTGGCGGTTTCGAACGCCTCTTGCTGACAGCCCCTGACGATCGCGGTCTGATCCTCCATACCAACCACTTCATCCACCCGGACTTCGACGGCGCCGACGTCGGAGTCTGGGTCATGCCGGACAGCGTCTTCCGCCTGCAACGGGTTCGACGCGCGCTCTCCCGGTCCGATCCCCACGAGGCCGAGACCTACGAGTCGCTCTTCACCGACCACGCCGGACACCCGCTCGGGGTGTGCTGTCACCCGATCAAGTCCGATCCGCTACCGGAGCAAGGGGCGACGGTCTACAGCCTCATCATGGATCTTGACGCGATGACCATGAGGTTTGCTGACGGGATGCCCTGTGACACCGGCTACCGCACCATCGACTACGCCCCGTTCTTTTCGGAGGGTCGACAGACGTGACGGTCGCCCTGGGGTACGGCCTGGTGACCTGCCAGACCCATCCCGATCGCCCTGAGACGTGGCTCGATCTCTACCAGGAAGCGATGACGCTCGCCGAACAGGTGGAGCGAGGCGGACTGGATTCGATCTGGGTCAGCGAGCACCACTTTGTCGATGATGGCCACCTGCCCAGCTTGTTGCCGTTGCTGGCCGCCTTCGCTGCTCGCACGTCAAGGGTGACGTTGGGCGCCGGGCTTCTGCTGGCACCGCTACACGATCCGCTGCGGATGATCGAGGACGCAGCGGTCGTCGACCTCCTCTCCTCCGGACGGCTGGTGCTGGCTCTTGGGCTGGGCTGGCGTCAGGAAGAATTCGACGCCTTTGGAATCTCGACCAGTGACCGCGTCCGGCGGCTCACGGCTCTCGTGGATCTGACGAGATCGGCGTGGGCCGGCGAGCCCATCGCCGCAGGGGCGGCTCGGCCGCGGATCACTCCGTTGCCGGCCCAGCCTGGCGGCCCAGCGGTGTGGATCGGTGGTCTGGCAGAACCGGCGGTCCGTCGAGCAGGACGCATCGCGGACGGCTTCATGGCGACCGAGGTGACCCCATCCGAACTCGCCGAACAGGTCAACTGGGTGCGGGAAGAAAGGGCCGCCGGAGTTGGTCGCGAACCCTTCACGATCAGCGTGCACCTTCCCACCCTCTGTCTGCCGGCCGGCGTGGTGTGGGCCGACGCAGCGGAGGCCCTGCGCTATCCGGGCTGGAAATACGACGACATGGCCATCGACGAAGGCGCGGCTGGTCCGTTGCGGCGGCCCGAGCCGGCGAACGCGGACGAGCTCGATCGACTGCGGGCTACCTCGGTGGTGGGCTCACCCACCGAGGTAGCCGAGCAAATCCGCGGCTACCAAGAAGCCGTGGGCGGCGATCTGCACTTCATCGCCCGGTCCTACCTGCCTGGTCTCGGACCGGATGGACGCCGCGAGGCTCTTGCGGGCCTGGCTCAGGTGCGGCAACTGCTCACCTAGCCAGGCGCCTGCCGATCGCCTGGCGAACCCCAGCCACCACCACCGGCTGTCTCCACTCGCAGCACCGAACCGGGCTGGAGGACGATCGACCCCTTCATCGACGCCGACATTTCGCTGCCGTCCGGGGACGTGATGCTGATATGGCTGGGTGCGGCGTCCTGTCCGCCGTTCAGTCCCCGCGGCGCAAAGTCAGGGTTCGTCTGCTCGGCGTAGTAGGTGACCCGTTGCGGGTGATGGAGAATCTCGTACTCGCGAATCAGTCCCATACCTCCGTTGTGCGCGCCCTGTCCTTGCGATCCAGGGCGAAGCTCGCAGCGCAGCAGCCGCACTTGGTAGTTGGTCTCGACCACCTCTGCCGGCATCAGACCCACGTTCGACATATATGTGTCGACGCCGTCGATCCCATCGCCTTCCGGGGTCGCTCCCGTTCCACCACCCACGACATCGGCGAGTACCGACAACCGGCCGAGCCGAGGCGACGTGCTCTCGATGTTCATGCCGAAAAAGCTGACCGTGCTACTGGCCACACCCAGCTCGGGCCAGAGCTCGGTCATGGCACGAATCAAGGTGTCGGCCAGCCGTTGACATGTGTTGTGGCGCACCGACACCGCGGCCGGCGAGTGGGGATTGAGCACTGTGCCCTTGGGGCAGACGACGTCGACGGCACGCAGGATTCCGTCATTGGCCGCCAGATCGGGGGCGACGACGCAACGAACCGCATAGACAATCCCCGCCCGGGTACTCGCCCATGGCACGTTCATGGCCCCGGCCACCTGAGGAGCAGAGCCCGACAGATCCACCGTCAGCCGATCACCATTCTTGGTGACACTGGCATGGATACGGGTCGGAGGCCCGCCCCGTCCGTCATCGTCGAGAAATCCTTCGGCGGTACCGGTGCCGTCTCGCAAGGCGCTCAGGGCGTGCTGGGTAGCGGAGGCGGCTCGGTCGAGCATTGCGTTCATCACCGTCGACACCAGGTCGAGGCCATAGCGGTCACAGAGCTCGAGCACCCGGTCTCGACCCAACGCGCATGCCGCTCGCTGAGCGCGCAGATCTGAGATCGTCGTCAGTGGGTCACGAATGTTCTCGGTGAGGATCGCCACCACATCGGGGTTCTCCTCCCCCGCGATCGAAAGGCGCACTGGCGGGAGCACGGTTCCTTCGGCGTAGATGTCCTGGAGTTCTGGCCCCTCGCTCCCGGGATTCACCCCGCCGACGTCGATGTGGTGCGCTGCAGTACCCGCCCATGCCATCAGGTGGCCGTCGATGAATATCGGGCTGACCACATTGATGTCAGGCAGATGCATGGCGCCCATGAACGGGTGGTTGCACAGATATGTGTCGCCCTCCTGGATGGCGTCACCCCACTTGTCCAGGATGGACCGCACCACCAACGACATCGCACCGAGCTGAGCCGGGATGTAATCGGCCTGAGCCACGAGCTCGCCGGTGGGAGTGAACAGCGCACACGAGAAATCATCCATGTCTCGGATGATTGGGCTGTAGCTCGAACGCTTCAGCGCTGCGCCCATCTCCTCAGCGATCGAGTGCATGGCGGAGGCGATGACCTCGAACGTGACGACGTCGACCTCCTCGTTGCGATGCGTCGTCATTCCGCACTCTCCTTCAGCATTAGCTCGCCGGTTTCCAGAACCGTGGCGTGCTGGTCGGCTAGCACCAAGCTCGTGGCATCCATTTGGTGCACGATGGCGGGACCGTTGATGACATTGCCGGGCATCAGCAAGCTGCGGTCGTAGATAGCCGTCTGGCTGCTGGATTCTGACCCGGGCAAGGTCACCTCGGCGGTACGGAGGAGTGCTGCGGGATCAACGATTTCGGTCAAGGCGGCCGTCACCGTTCGGCCTTGGTGTGGGTACCGGCCCTGTGCGGCGATCCGGAGCGTCACCAACTCGACCGGTTCGGCGCGGTTAGCGTGTCCGTAGCGCTCCTGGTGCAAGTCTGCGAAGTGATCCACAAGTCGGCTCACGTGCTCTTTCGTCACGCCCGGAAGGGGGACACTCAGCTCATATCCCTGACCCAGGTAGCGACAGTCGACCGACGCATCAATCGAGACGGCATCTGCTGCGACACCGTCGCTAACCAACTGGTCGGTGAGGATTTTCGCTCGATCATCGAACCACCGGGTGACCTCGTCCGGTGCCGTCTCGTGGGCCAGTGTTAACAATGTCTGCGAGTCGTCGATCCGGAGCCCCGCTGCCAGCAGGCCCTCGGCAGAGAACAGTCCCGGGTACTGCGGGATGATCACCCCTGCCACCCCAAGATGCCGAAGCAGCAGGCCCGCGTGCAGCGGGCCTGCACCACCGAACGGCACCAGGGTGAACTCCCGCGGGTCAAGTCCCCGCTCGACGCTCACCTTGCGCACCGCTCTGACCATGTGCGCCACGGAGACCGCGATGATTGCTTGGGCTGAATCGACCGTCGACATGCCGATCTGCGAGCCGACCTCACCGACCACCTGGGCGGCGGCAGTTCGGTCGAGCGGGAGGTTGCTCGCCAGGGCGGCCTGGCCCAGCGTGCCAAGAACTACGTGGGCGTCGGTGAGCGTCGCACGGTCGCCGCCTCGACCGTAGGCCGCCGGCCCCGGCTCGGCCTTCGCCGACTGGGGGCCGACGCGGAGGCGACCGGTGGAATCAACCCAGGCGATGCTGCCGCCGCCAGCTCCGATGGTGTGAATGTCGACTGTCGGGGCAAGCACCTCGTGGTCAACAAGCTGTTGAGATGTGGCCATGGGAATCCGGTCATCTCGTAGGAGACAGATGTCAGTCGAAGTTCCGCCCATGTCGAGGCTGATGAGCCGGCGCACCCCGGTGCGTCCAGCCAAATCCATCAGCCCCGTCACCCCGCCGGCTGGCCCGGAGAGAATGAGCCGGTGCGCTGCCGTTGCCGCTCGAATAGCAGGGACGCAACCGCCGTTCGACTGCATCACGAGGAACGCCCCATCCATCCCCATGTCTCGAACGGCGTCAACCGCACGGTTGAGATACCGACCCACCACGGGTTGCAGCGTGGCATTGATCGCCGTGGTGGCAGTGCGGGGATACTCGCGAAACTCCCGGACAACCTCACTGGACATGCTCACTGGAACACCCGGCAGAGCCGCTCGCAGGGCGTCGGCCAAGAGCTGCTCGTGATGATCATCGACGTAGGAGAACAGCAAGCTGATCGCGACCGACTCCGGTGATGTCGCCGCCACCTCCTGTACGACTCGCTCGATCTCAGCCTCGGTGAGCGGGGTAATGACCTCGCCGGACGCGCCAATGCGCTCGACGGCACCGATCCTTCGTGAGCGCGGGATCAGCTCCGCCGGCCGTCTCGGCGTCAGGCTGTAGACGTCGGGGCGTGACCCATTGCGGTAGGCGAGCACATCGCGAAACCCTGCAGTACATACCAGCGTCGCATCAGCCCACTCACCGGTCAGCATGGCGTTCGTCGCCACCGTTGTCCCGTGGCACAGCAGAGCTACCTCATCGAGCGGCAGCCCTGCGTGAGAAAGCTCTGTGAGCACCGCCGTGAGCGCCAGTGAGGGATCGGAAGGGGTCGAGGGGACTTTCGCCACAAGAAGCTGACCACCCCGACCGTGTGCGACCGCATCAGTGAATGTTCCTCCCGCGTCGATACTGACCAACCAGCTGACTGACGAGGTCACTGCGACCCACCTTTCTTCACGGTGCGGTCAGTCCAGCGCCTACGAACAGCCCTGCCATGCGTCGTTTGACGTACGCTTCCCTCCGGAGGCGATCGACATGACCGACACGAAGGCTGCAGCCTCACGCTCCGGTGAGGTCGTCGTGAACGAGCTTGGGGCTCTTCCAAACGCGAAGAGTGCAGTTCCGATGCCGTTGATCATATTTGCTCGCGGGCTGCTGCGGACGAGGCGCAACAATGTCCGCTTCCTGTGGAGCGATGACGATGGATGGTTGGCAGTCAGCATCGAGCGACAGCGCCGACACGACCTGCACCGTGATCAGGCGGTGCTCACCTACGCGCCGGTGGAGTTGCCCGCCGGTGTGACAGATCGCGAGATCAATATTCTGACCTTGCTTGCGCTGGGACTAACCAACGTTCAGATTGCCGGCAGGCTCGGCACGAGCGCGCGCACTGTTTCCACTCAGATCGAGCGAATGCTCGTAAAGTTGGGCCAGCTCAGCCGCGGAGGGCTGGCCGCCCTCGCTGTCGACGCCGGCCTGATCCAGCTTCCCATTCCTGGCGGCGCCGAGGGTCTCTCCACGATCGGTCCGGTCGAGGTCGAACTAGCCGCGCTGTACGCCGACGATGTCACCCGCGTGCCCCAGCACCCGATCAGCGTGACATTCCCTTCGCTCCGACCATTCCGACTCGGCACCTTGTTGGGAGCCTGCGGGACTTCAACTGCGGACGCCGACGAGATGCGACGTGGCTCGACACTGGCGGTGGAAGAGGTCAACCGGCGCGGAGGGGTCGCCGGACGCTCGATCGAGCACGTGATCACCAAGGTCGACATCTTTGACCCCCAAGACGTTGAGAGAGGGACTCTCGAGCTCATTGAGCAGGATGTCGACGGCATAACGACCAGTTATGTCAGCGCCCAGAATCCCTTCGTGCTCGACTTGGTGGCCGACCACCAGCTCCCGTTCCTGCACACGGCGACGTGGGAGGACCAAGTGAAACAAGTCCGGGAAAATCCTGGGCGCTACGGCACGGTCTTCCAGAGCTGCCCGTCGGAGACGCACTACGGGCACGGCCTCCTGCGCCTGCTCCGAGATCTGGAATCCCATGGTCATTGGCATCCCCGAGATCGCACGATCCTTGCGGTCGAACTCGACACCAACGGTTCGCACACCACCAATGAAGTGTTCCTGGCCGAGGCCTCACGGCTGCGTTGGACCGTCAGCGATGTAGTGCGCGTTCCCATCGGCGAGGTCGACTGGTCTGACGTGCTCAACAGGATCGAAAAGACCCAGCCAGATGTGATCATGGTCAACCACTTCGTGCCAGACGTCCTGGTCTCGCTGCAACGCGTCATCGCCCAGGCGCGTGTTCAGGCCCTTACCTACTACGTCTACGGCGCGTCCATGCCGTACTTCCGCGATGCGCTGGGGAGCGATGCCGACGGCGTGATCTGGTCCACAGTGACCGGCCTGTACGAGGATCCGCTGGGGCGGGACTTCCGCACCCGGTACCGGCAGCGGTTCGGGACCGACGCCGGGTGGTCTCAGGCGAGTGCCTCATATGACCAAGTGCAAATCCTCGCAGGGGCGTGGTCGGCGACGGCAACCAGGGACCGCCGGGAGGTGGCTGCGTACCTGCGCAAGAGCGCCCATCGTGGCCTGAACGGTGTCTACTTCATGGGAAGCGAGGGCCAGTCCGCTCTTAGTTACCCTGACGTGACGCCGGATGCCTCAATGGGGCAAGCACAGCTGGTGTTCCAGATCCAGCAAGGGGAATCACGGATTCTCAGCCCGTTCCCGAACGGCACGGTCGCGGCATTCCGCAGGCCGGGCTGGTTCGACGCCCTGGTTGGCTGAGCGGCACGCACTCGCAGGTGGGCTATGCCGAAACCCCCCAGACACGTAGTTGATCTTGCTCGGCAGCACCCTTACGGTGAGGGACGCCACCAGATCAACAGGGGCGTAGCCGTCATCGCGGCGGCACGACGAGGGGTGCTGCTATGAAGTCTGCCTACCGAGTCTTGTCCTACATCATCGCGATCGAAGTCGTCGTCCAGGCGTCGATGATCGCCTTTGCCTTCGCGGGCCTGGGTATCTGGGTCGACAAGGAGGGCGGCGTTCTCGACAAGGCCGCCATGGAGAGCGACCTCAACTTCACCGGGGTGATCGGGTTCGCGGTCCACGGCATCAACGGGATGATGATCATTCCGTTGTTGGCCTTGGTGCTACTGATCGTGTCGTTCTTCGCCAAGGTTCCGCGCGGCGTCCCGTGGGCGCTGACTGTGCTTGGCCTGGTCATCCTGCAGGTCACCCTCGGCCTCTTCGGCCAGGAGAACGCTTACTTTGGCATGCTGCACGGCATCAACGCGCTCGCGTTGTTCACCGTCGCACTCATGGCCGGACGCCGGGTGTCGTCTGGCGCTGCGTCGAGCGATCAACCAGCACACTCGTCCGCCACTGCCTGACCCCCAGAGTCGCGGGCGATCAGTGAACGCCAGGTGGAAGCTGCTCATCGCGTGCCTGGTCACCTTCGCGATCGTTGCGCCACTCGGCTGGCTGTGGTGGAACAGCCTGCTGCCGAGCAAGTACTCCGTCACGCAGATGGGGTACGCCGACTTCGGCGGTGGCCCCGAGTCGGTGATGTCGGGCGGCATGGGCCAGGACGATCAGAGCGCGATCAGCATCGACACGCTCGTCGTGGCAGCTGATCGACCGGCCGATGTCGAGTACGAGCTGACTGCACGACAAGAGTCGTTCACCCTCGCCTCCGGGCGCAGCGTCGATGGCTTCACGTTGAACGGCGAGTCGCCCGGCCCCGAGATCCGGGCCACCGAGGGCGACGTCGTCGAGGTCGTCCTCGTCAACGAGTCGGTGACCGAAGGGGTCACCCTGCACTGGCACGGCATCGACGTCCCCAACGCGATGGACGGCGTCGCCGGTGTCACACAAGACGCGGTGATGCCTGGCGAGGAGTTCACCTACCGGTTCGTCGCCGACCAGGTGGGCACCTACTGGTACCACTCTCACCAGGTCTCGCACGAGCAGGTGATTGGCGGACTGTTCGGCGGCGTTGTCGTCGACCCAGCCCAAGACGCTCGGGCGGCCGCCGACGGTGGCCGCGCGGTCGTCGACTTCACCGCGATGGTGCACATCTATGACGGCGGGCGCACCGTTAACGGGCTCGCGGGGGACGTCGCCGTTGACGCGAAGGCCGGTGACGTCGTGCGCGTCCGCGTTGTGAACACCGACAACGGGCCGATGTCGGTCTGGACGTCGGGTGCGCCTTACCGCGTGGTTGCGGTGGACGGGTACGACGTCAACGAGCCAGAGATCGTCGAAGGCCAAGCGATCACGGTCACGGCGGGTGGGCGTGCTGATCTCGAGATCGAGGTGCCCCCGGCCGGCTCCCGCGTCGAGCTCGGCGGCAACACAGCGCTGCTGCTGGGCGACGGCGCTGACTCGGTGACCGAGGAGCCGGCGCCGCGCGAGTTCGTCGACCTACTCGCCTACGGAACGCCGGCCCCGCTGGGGTTTGATCCAGCTGACGCCGACCGGCACTTCGATCTCGTCCTCGATCGACGTCCAGGGTTCTTCGATGGCAAGCCCGGCCTCTGGTGGACCGTCAACGGCGGCATCTACCCCGACGTCCCGATGTTCACCGTCTCCGAGGGAGATGTCGTCACGATGCGGATCGTGAACAACAGCGGAGACGTTCACCCGATGCATCTTCACGGCCACCACGCAGTCGTCCTCTCGCGCAACGCCGTGGCGGCCTCCGGTAGCCCGTGGTGGGTCGACTCGTTGAATGTCGCCGACGGTGACACCTATGAAATCGCGTTCGTCGCTGACAACCCTGGCATCTGGCTCGACCACTGCCACAACTTGCCGCACGCGACCGAGGGGCTGCTCGCGCATCTGATGTATACCGGCTACACCACGCCGTACACGATCGGCGGCGGCGAGAGTAACGAGCCTGAGTAAAGGCGCTCGCCTGGCAATGGCTGGCGCCCGGGCCGAAGCCTGGTGCCCGCGACGCGCTGGCGTCCGGCGGCTGACTAAAGGCACTACTGCCCTGAGCGTCGAGTCTGGTAAACCGAGAGGTGGACGCGGAGTCGACGCTGCGTTGACGCCGTGTTGGTGCGTTGTCGACGAATCCTGGTCGGCCCCCGTTCACGCCAAGGAGTTGATTGTCATGACCACCACAACAGCGAGACCCTCCCCCACCCGGCAGTACCGCGACACCACCGTCGACGTGAAGATCGTGCTGAGCGCGCTCTGGATCGCGATGCTGTTCGTGTTCGCCTACG
>JBBQAL010000171.1:0-4039 GCA_038316135.1 Candidatus Nanopelagicales bacterium
CCCTCGCTCGGTGTCCCATCTCGACCATCAGCTGGGCTTGACGGGCCAGCAACATCTGCGCCGCCTTCTCGCATGCGATGAGCTCGTCGCGGAGTCCGTCATCACCCAACGCCGCAGCCGGCGGTGCGGCGTCAAGCAGCCCATCGACCTGCTCGACGATGCTGACCGCAGGGATGCTGACCGTCGCGATGCCAGCGGTGGAGGAGTCCATGCCCTGCACTCTGCCAGCCGGGTCTGACAAGTCCCGACCTGTTTCCCCAGACCCCACACGGGCAAACCCGACCGTCAACCAGCTGTGCACTCGACGAGCAGGAGCGTCAACCAACTGTGCACTCGACGAGTCTGAGCGACACCCAGAGAGACAGTCGGTGAGTTGCTAGCGGTCGGGCTCGGGGTCGGCCAGCCAGTTGAGCAGTTCACCGTTGAACTGGTCAGAGTCTTCCTCATGGGGGAAGTGGCCGACGCCCTCCAGCAGCCGCCAGCGGTACGGCGCCTCGACGTAGCGACTCGACCCCTGCGCGAAGGCGGGTGGGAAGCAGCCGTCGGCCGTCCCGTGCACCTGCAACACAGGTGCGCTCACGGCGCCCTGAAGCCGCCGCCGGAACCGCGCCCCGTCCGGTCGGATCATCGATCGGACGAACCAGCGGTGGTACTCCGCCGCGCAGTAGGCGGTGTTTCCCGATGCGAAAGCTCGCCGGTACGTCAGCGACGTCGGAAGGTCCGGCCACCCCGGGGCGGCCCATTCGTGCAGCATTGCGTCGACGCGGCTCGAGCTGGCGCCGCTCCAGGTGCGTTCTGGCACCCAGGGAGCCTGCATGCCCCACAGCTGACGCGTGAGGTCGGGACGTCGCAGGAGTGAGGATTGCAGTCGAAGCGGGTGCGGTGCTGAGACCGCAGCAAACCGACGGACAGCCTTGGGCTCGTACGAGGCCAGCGTCCAGCCAACAAGCCCACCCCAGTCGTGGCCGACCACGACCGCGTCGCGGGCGCCGAGTGATGCGATGACGGACGCGACGTCGCCGGCCAGTGAGGGGAGGTCATATCCACGGGGAGTGTGGTCGCTACCGCCGAAGCCACGAAGGTCCATGGCAACGGCGCGGTATCCGGCATCGGCGAGCGCTGGAAGCTGGTGACGCCACGTCCACCAGAACTGTGGGAATCCGTGCAGCAGCAGTACAAGTGGGCCGTCGCCAGCCTCCGCGATGTGGAAGCGGGCACCGCGCGCAGCTACGGTGCGGTGCGTCCAGGGGCCGTCGAGCGTGATCTCGCTCGCTCGGTTCATGCCTTGGATGATTCCTCAGCAGGTTTGGGGTTCCGCAGCTTGTTGGCCACCGGCGGGGTGTTGGGCGGCAGCGACCCGACGATCTCCTTCGTTCGCTGCATCTCGGTCTTGGCCATCTCAGGGCCACGCGCCTTCTTGAGCCGGAAGACGCCGACGACACCCAAGATGATCGCGACCAGCAGGTAGAACCCGGCGACGATGAGGAACGATGCCCACGTTGGCAGGTCTGCTACCTCGACGAGGACGTAGACGACAGCCCAGGTGACGAGCAGCCACACCATGGCCAGCAGAACGCCGGCCACGACGAAGAGGATTGCTCCGGCGGCTCCGGCCTTGGCCGACTCGCGCATCTCAGCCTTGGCCAGCTCGATCTCGCCGCGAACCAGCGAACTCAACTCGGCAGTGATGCCCGCCACCAAGGTGCCCAAACTCGGGCGGTCGTCGGTCATTGCTCCTCCTCGCGGGTGCACCAGGGTTCCGGTGTCCGACCCGATCTTGTCAGGTCCAGGGCCGAGCGGTCATGTCCCAGGGTCAGGTGGTGTCTGAAGCCTCTTCCTCTGCCCGCCGATAGGCCCGGTCTCGGGACTTGAGGATGATCGCCGCCAGGAACGCCGCGAGGAGGGAACCGACGAACACGCCGGACTTGGCCGTGTCGAGTCCGGCTTCGTCCTCCACGAAAGCGAGATCGGCGATGAGCAGCGACACCGTGAAGCCGACCCCTGACACGAGACTGAGCCCGACCATGTCGATCCATCGCAGAGAGGGGTCGAGCTTGGCCCTGGTGAAGCGCGCGGTTAGCCAGGCTCCGCCGAAGACGCCGACCAACTTGCCGAGGACCAGTCCCACGACGATACCGATGAGCAGGGGATCGGCCAGCCGGTCTCCGAGGGTCGAGAGCTCGAACGCGACCCCGGCTGACAGGAAGGCGAAGACGGGGACGGCAAACCCCGCGGACAGGGGTCGGACACGGTGCTCGACCCGTTCGGCAGGCGAGTGATCCTCACCTGGGTCTGGCTTCACCCGGGTGAGGAGCCCCAGGGCGACTCCGGCGACGGTCGCGTGGATTCCCGAGTCGTGGATCAAGGCCCAGATCACCAGTGCCAGCGGGATGTAGATCCAGCGGGTGGTGACCCGGGCTCGCTGCAACAGGTAGTACCCGATAAGTAGCGCGACGGCGATGAGCAGCGGCAGCACCCTGAGGTAGTCGGTGAAGAAGAGGGCGATGACGGTGATCGCACCGAGGTCATCGACAACGGCAAGGGTGAGCAGGAAAGCGCGTAGCGCCGGCGGCAGGTGAGAACCGACGACGGCGAGAACGGCGAGCGCGAAGGCAATGTCCGTCGCCATCGGGATCGCCCATCCCGCTTGCGCGTCGGAGTTGCCGGTGGTGATCAGGACGAAGAGAAGAGCCGGCATGATCATGCCGCCGAGTGCTGCAACGACCGGCAGCACCGCCTGCGAGCGTTCGCGCAGCGTCCCGACCACCAGCTCGCGCTTGAGCTCGAGGCCGGCCACGAAGAAGAAGATGGCGAGCAGTCCGTCGGCTGCCCATGTTTCCAACGACAGGTCGAGGTGCAGGGCTGCCGGACCGACGACGAAGTCCTTGAGGTTCTCGTAAGCGTCCCGCCAGGCGGAGTTGGCGATGATGAGACCAGCAGTCGCCGCGATGAGCAGCAGCGCACCGCCGACGGTTTCTTGCCTGAGCGCATCAGCGAGGAAGGTGCGCTCACCGAGCGGAAGGCGTCCGAAGAGGACGCGACGCGCGGGTGGGGTGGACGGCGTGGTCACCTGAACCTCCGAGGGGTCGGACTGGGTCGGCGGGCACGCCGACATCAGTCGCCGACCCGTCTTCCCGGCACGCCTCGGTCAGTCTATCGGCCCGCTTTGGAAGACGAAGGAGCCGCTATGACAGTGGGTTGGTCTTCCGGTGGCCAGCTTGTGTCAACCTTTTGGGGCCGTTGAGGCGTTCTTGAGTGTGAGGGGGTGGGCAGGTGACAGGCACGTTGGGCGACGATCCGGGCGGCCGGGGCGATCTCAGTGACTTCGACGACTTCGTCGCGGCGCGGGGCGCAGCCTTATTGCGGACCGCGTACCTGCTGACCGGAGACCGTCATCTGGCCGAGGACCTGGTCCAGGCCGCGTTGGCCAAGACCTTCCGGCACTGGAAGCGGGTGCGCGGAGGATCGCCGGAGGCGTACGTCCGCCAGGTGATGGTGCGGGAGAACATCTCGTGGTGGCGGCGCCGCCGGTTCGTCGAGACGCCGGTGGCCGATGTTCCCGAACGTGCGGCGTCCGGTGTGGGCTCTGACGTGGATCGTCGGGTGTCGCTGGACGCGGCGCTGCGTCTGTTGTCAGCCCAACAGCGGGCGGTGTTGGTCTTGCGGTACTACGAGGACCTCACCGAACGACAGTCAGCTGACGCATTGGGGTGCAGCGTCGGAACAGTGAAGACGCAGGCGCATCGAGCGTTGAAGCGGTTGCGCGCGGTCGCTCCTGAGCTGGCTGAGCTGTGGGACCCCTCAGATGACGTGCAGGAGGTGCGGTCATGACAAACACGAATCTGCACGATGCGTTGCACGACGTGGCCTCGGATGGTGTTGGCCAGGTGGACGACGCCCGGCTGGCGCGCGTGGCAGACCGAGCCAAGGGTCGCGAGCAGGCTCTGGCGGCGTCCCACGGGGGAGGGCGCCGCCGGTGGGTGGTCGGTGGGTTGGCGTTGGCGGCCGTTGCGGTGCTGGTTGTCATCGGGACGGCGCA
>JBBQAL010000039.1:0-24164 GCA_038316135.1 Candidatus Nanopelagicales bacterium
ACGCCACCAAACTCGCCGGCGCCGGTGGTACCAAGGGCAGCAACGACGTTGCTGTTGCCGACCAACTGCTCGGCAAGATCGATGACATCGCAACGATCTTCTGGGAAACCAAGAAAGCCTGACCCGAAAGACTGTAAACGCAGGGCGGGTACCGACCGAGTCGGTGCCCGCCCTGCGCCATGATCAGGGCATGACGAGCTACCGAATCCGCGGCGCCCGCCCTGACGACGTCCCCGAGATCTTCGCGATGGTGTGCGAACTGGCCGAGTATGAGAAGGCCCGCCACGAAGTGCAGTCGAGCGAGCAGCTCTTCAGCGAGGCGCTCTTCTGCGAAGAACCGGCTGTCTGGTGCTCGATCCTGGAACACAACGCCGAGGACCTGGCGTCGGAAGACTCCGCTGACTGGGAAATCGCCGGTATGGCGATCTGGTTCCGGAACTTCTTCACGTGGACGGCCAAGCACTCGATCTATCTCGACGACCTCTACGTCCGCGAGCAGTACCGCGGGCTCGGCTACGGCAAGGCACTGCTGCAACACCTCGCGCAGATCTGCGTCGACCGCGGCTACCCGCGCCTCGACTGGTGGGTGCTCGACTGGAACCCCGCCGTCGACTTCTACAAGCGGATCGGAGCGCTGTCGATGGACGACTGGACGGTCAACCGGCTGACCGGGTCGGCGTTGGAGCGCCTGGCGTCCGGCCGCTTCGACGACACCGGCGACCCGGAAGCGGTCTGACGTCGAAGGCCAGCGGCGATCGCTTGGATTCTCCTCACACTCAATCGAACCCGGTGGCCCCCCGCAGCCGCTGGCGCACGCCGTACCAAGGTGCGGCGGGCTCGCCGCTGGCTGCGTCATGACACCCCACGAGGAACTCGCCCCATCCGGGTTGACGATCGATCCAAACTTGTCGCCCGTAGAGCGCCCCCATGGCGACCTCACACTGCTGCAAGTTCGCGCCCCCTTCGCGCCACTGGAGACCGACGTCGTACCCGCTGCGATAGTCGTCCAGCGTGGACAATCCAAAGTATTGATAGGCCAGCAGGCCGACACCTAGAACGGCCACAAGCAACACCGCAATGATCGCCGCAGCCAGACGCACGCGCTGGCCAGGTGCGAGTGGTTCCGGCAGAGACGGGAACGGGACCACCTCGCCGTTAGCCGGCAGGAACTTGTGGGCGTAGGGCATGCGCTGAGTGTGCCACGCACGCCCCAGTCGGTCCTCGTTTTTCGCCCCAGGATTCACCCATCCGGACCGTCGGAGCAACCGGGGCACATCCAGGATGACGGGCCACTGGCGTTGGCGCGCATGTTGTTGCACCAACTGGCGCCATAGCACCGGTTAGTGCAACAACATCGCCAATGCAGCGTCAGGAGTTCGCGTAGATCAGGTGCTCGCGCACCGCGCGACTGAAGAGCAGCCGGAGGACGATCACGGCGCTGACGACCACCAATCCCCAGACCACCTGCGCCACCGGGGCAGCCTTGCCGAAGAAGGTGATTCCGGCGATGCCGAACAGACCCTGGGTGAACAGGATCGGCGTGAACGCCCACCGGCGTCCGGCCACAACCCCACGTGAGACCAGGAAGAGCCCAGCGCTCCATAGTCCGAGCACAACGGCGACGAACCAGACCGCCCCCCATTCAGCGCTGTCGCTGCGCGTCGCGGACATGACGTCAACAACGATGAAGCCGACCATGAGAAGCGCCTCGACGAACACCGCGATCGACAACAACCTCACCGGCGCCGGCAGCGGCCCGGCGGACTCGGTCTTAGCGTCGTCGGTGGTCACGGGCGGAGCGTATCCGCAGGCGTAGGGTGACGCCCATGCAGCGGGCCCGGCTCATCGTGAACCCCGAAGCCACCACCACCAGCCCCCGAGCCCGCGACGTCCTCACTCAGGCACTCGCCTCCGAGGTCTCCCTTGAGATCGCCCAGACGAAGGCCCGCGGGCATGCGGCAGAGCTCGCGTTCGACGCCGCCAGGGCAGAAGTTGATCTGGTCCTCGTCCTGGGTGGTGACGGAACCGTCAACGAGGTCGTCAACGGCTTGCTCGCTGACGGAGTGGAAGCCGGCGCCCCGACACTGGCGGTCGTCCCCGGCGGAAGCACCAACGTGTTCGCACGATCGCTCGGGATGCCTGACGACCGGGTCGAGGCCACCGGCTGTCTGCTCGAACTGCTGCGCGCCGGAACCGAACGCACCATCGGCCTTGGCCGAGCCGACCAACGCTGGTTCACCTTCACCGCCGGACTGGGCCTCGACGCCGACGTCGTCGCCCAGGTCGAGCAGAAGCGGGCCGCCGGACGCCGCTCCAGCCACGCGCTCTACGTCAGGACGGCGGCGCGCTCGGTGGCCAGGCGCTCGGCACGCCATAGCCCGCCCCTTCACCTCACGGGTCTGGACGACGCCGTCGACGAGCCGGTTGGCATGGTTCTGGTGGGCAACACTTCGCCGTGGACCTACCTCGGGCGCCTGCCCGTCGATCCCTTCCCCGGCGCCTCCTTCGACCTTGGCCTGGATCTGCTCGCCCTCCAGCGGGTGGGCATCCGTCGCACCCTGCGTCTGGCCCGCCAGTCGCTCAACTCGCGGGACCGCCCACCGACGGGCTCCGGGGTGTTCCACCGCCACGACCTGACCGGCTTTACCGCAACTGCCGACGAGCCGGTCGCTTTCCAGGTCGACGGCGACTACCTGGGCGAGCGGACCAGCGTCACGTTCGAGGCTGTGCCCAAGGCCCTGCAGGTCATCGCCTGAACTCCCCTGCCTCGCCGGCCCATCCCGTGACCTGCGCGGATGTGACGCATCCGACATAACGGCCTGCGATTCATCAACGTGATCGTCTTGTGGTCGGACCTACCTTCTGTAAGGGTGGAGAAGTCCATTTCGTCTCCGACCCCCCGAGGGACGAGCGGATTGGTGCGACGCCCGGTACACCCCCTCCGGCGGACGCCCTGTTGAACTTCTGAGGAGTGTGCATCCGCATGGACTGGCGCCACCGTGCCGCCTGCCGTGACGAAGACCCAGAGCTCTTCTTCCCCATCGGCAACACCGGCCCAGCGTTGCTTCAGGTCGAAGAGGCCAGGGCTGTCTGCCGACGCTGCGAAATGATCGAGCCCTGCCTGGCGTGGGCGCTCGAGACCGGTCAGGACGCCGGCGTGTGGGGCGGCCTCTCCGAGGATGAGCGTCGTGCCATGAAGCGCCGTAACCGGATGCGCACCAACGTCTGACCTCCCGCGCTTGCTGACCATCCGCCGGGCGCTCCCGGACGAGTACGCCTCGATCGGAACACTCACCGTCGACGCCTACGAGCCAGTCTTGACGTTCGGTGAGGCAGATCCGTACCGCCAGATCCTGAGCGACGCCGCCGGTCGCGCCGAAGCCGCCGAGCTCTGGTCAGCGACCATCGGCAACCAGCTGTTGGGAACCGTCACCGTCTGCCGGCCGGGCAGCCGGTACGCCGAGATCGCCGCGCCAGACGAGCTCGAGGTTCGCATGTTGGCGGTCGCCCCGGCCGCCCAAGGCCAAGGCGTCGGCGTCGAGCTCATGGCGCGGGTGCACGAGACAGCTGAGACCGAGCAGTTCGCCGCCATCGTGCTCTCGGTGGTCGAGTCAAATCTGACTGCCGTCGCGTTCTACGCAGCACTCGGCTACACCCGCGCCCCCGAACGCGACTGGGAGCCGGTGCCCGACATCACGCTGCAGGTCTGGCGGTGGCCCGTTCCCCTGGACAGTTAGCGGCATGGCGCCTCGTGGGGTCAGGCAGCGCCGGAGTCTCGCCCGCAGTTCCGGAACGCGCGACGGAACGCCTGCGGGGTTGTGCCCCGCTGGCGAACGAAGTGGTGGCGCAACAGCGTCGCCGAGCCGAACCCGCAGAGCCCGGCGATCCGCTCGATGGGCTCATCGGTCTCCTCCAGCAGCCGTTCGGCGTGCTGGACGCGCTGCTGGGTGAGCCACGCATGTGGGGTGCTGCCCGTCTCGGCCTTGAACCGCCTCGCGAAAGTACGCGGTGACAGGTGAGCGCGGGCGGCGAGCTCGTCGACCGAGACGTCGACATCGATGTTCTCGGTCATCCAGTCCAAGAGCGGCCCCAGCGTCACCGACTCGGTGGCGGGCACCGGACGCTCGATGAACTGGGCTTGTCCGCCCTCCCGGTAGGCGGGCACCACCATGCGTCGCGCGATCCCGTTCGCCACTGCCGCGCCGAGCTCTTGGCGAACCACGTGAAGGCAGGCGTCGATGCCGGCGGCCGATCCGGCGCTGGTGATGATTGGGCCGTCGTCGACGTACAAGACATCGGGAACCACCTGCGCGCGCGGGAACCGGCGGGTGAACTCGTCCATATGAAACCAGTGCGTGGTGCATGGGCGGTCATCGAGTAGTCCGGCCTCAGCCAGTGTGAAGGCCCCACTGCACACGCTCATGATTCGCGCGCCACGCGCGATGGTCTGGTGCAGCAGCTCTCGAACGGCCGGGCTGACAGTGCAGTCAGTGTCCGATGCGGGAACACAGATCAGGTCAGCAATCGCTGCCCGTTCCAGGCCGTGCTCGGGGGCAATGGTGAAGCCGGCCGCGCTGGTGACAGGACTTGCACCCTCGGAGACCACGGCGAAGTCGAAGGCGGGAAGACCGACGTCGCTGCGGTCGATCCCAAAGACCTCGCAGACGACTCCTAACTCGAAGGGAGCGATCCCCGGCAGAGCCAGCACGGCCACATTCGTCAGCATGAAGGCAGTATGGCAGAAACTTTACCTACTGGGGCAAGGGTGCCACTGTTGGCAGGTAGTGATCTCACGCAAACTAACTGCCATGTACCGATTCAGCCCCAGCCCCCTCGCTCTCTCCCTGCTGGCAGCGCAGACTCCACGGCGCCGCCGGACCCCGATGAAAGGACGATCATGGACGCGACACTGATCCTCATGACCGCTGTGGTCATCACCCTCGGAGCCGTGCTCCTCGCGACGGCACGGACGGTCAGGCGCGACCGGCCGGCGACACCCCCCGGCGGCGGCTCCGACTGGCGTGAAGCCGAGCTCAGTTGGAGCCGGCTAGGGATCCGGTGACGTCACGAGCCAGCGCGGCGCAAGAACCGCTCTCGGTCAACCAGAACGCGGGTGATCACCGCACGGCCCACCAAGCGGTCACCGTCATCGGTGGCCACTACCTCGAACCGGAGGAGGCGGCCATCGAGGTGATCGAGGCGAGCGGCAACCCGCACCGTCTCACCGACCGGAAGAGCCACGAGGTGTTCGAGTTCAACGCGAGTGCCGACCGTGGTGCTCGCCGCCGGCAGCCCTGCATCACCCAGAGCCGCGATGCAGGCAGCCTCCGCAAGCGCTAAAAGTCGCGGGGTCGCCAAGGTGGGAACGTCTCCGCTACCCACTGCAGTTGCGGTGTCATCGTCAGCGACGACATGAACCAGAGCAGCCTGCAGTCCCACCTCGAGCCCCATGGCGCCAGAGTAGGCCCGTCAGGCCACCAGACCCAGTCGACGAAGCTCGACGGTCAGGTCGTGGGGGCTGCTCGATGCCAACATCGCGGCCTCAAGCGTGATCACGCCGTCGCGGATGAGTGAAACCAGGTGTTGGTCGAAGGTCTGCATCCCGTAGTAGGAGCCCTCACCGATCAGCGAAGTGATCGTGCCAGTCTTCTCCGGGTCAGCGATCGCGTCGGCGATGCGCCCGGTGTTGATGAGAACCTCCATGGTCACGCAACGTCCGTATCCATCGGACCGCGGGACCAGGCGCTGGCACAGAATTCCTCGCAACGACTCCGAAAGCGTCATACGGATCTGCTTCTGTTCATGCGGAGGGAAGAAGTCGATGATGCGGTTGACCGTCTCGGATGCGTCCGTCGTGTGGAGGGTCGACATGACGAAGTGACCAGTCTCGGCAGCCGCAAGGGCCGCCTTCACCGTTTCGACGTCGCGCATCTCGCCAACGAGGATCACGTCGGGGTCCTGGCGCATGCCGGAACGGAGGGCCGTCGCGAAGTCGGCGGTGTCGAGCTTGACCTCGCGCTGATTGATCATCGCCAGCTTGTCGAAGTGAAGCACCTCAATCGGGTCCTCAATCGTGACCACGTGCACTTCGCGATTTTGGTTGATGTGGTCAATCATGCCGGCGAGCGTCGTCGTCTTGCCTGAGCCAGTTGGTCCGGTGACGAGCACAAGACCGCGCGGCTCCATAGCGAGAGCCGACACCACCTGCGGCAAGCCGAGGTCTTCCAGACCGATCGCTCCGACCGAGACGCGACGGAAGACCAGGCCCGCTGCTCCTCGCGCGCGGAAAGCGTTGACGCGGAAGCGGCCGATGCCGGACATCGAGTAAGCGAAGTCGGCCTCGTTGGTGGCAACGAACTCCTGCCAGAGGTCGGGACGGTCGCGGAGCACCTCGGTAACCATGTGCTCGGTGTCGATGTTGGTCAAGACCGGAGCCTGCAGCTTGCGGAGTCGGCCATCAATACGCACTCGGGGGGCCGAACCGGTCTTGCAATGCAGGTCCGAGCCACCGATCTCGACGAGTGCCTTGAGGAAGGGCTCGACCGACTGGGGGCCTGATGCTGCAGGCGCGGCCGGACTGACGACAGGGTCGTCCGAGCCGGCAGGCTGCTGGTACTCGAGGTCAGTAGTCTCCACGAGGGAGGCTTCGACTTCAGGAAGTGTCACCTTTAGGCCGAGCAGGCTAGTCCTTTGGGGTCAGGCGAGCTCGACCATCACGTCGCCTTCTTGCACGACGTCCCCCTCGACCACCGAGACCGCACTCACGGTGCCGCCGTGTTCGGCCAGAACCGGGATCTCCATCTTCATCGACTCCATGATCACGACGGCCTGACCAGGCTCGACGACATCACCGCGGGACACCAGCAGCGAGAGCACGTTGGCCACCATCTCTGCCCGAATCTGCTCGGTCACTGCCTCACTTCCCTCCCGCCGGCTCCGGCGCCCCATCCAACCATGGTGGCGTCGAACCTCAGCCTTTCACCAGAAGGATGGCCCCGGCGACCACCAATCCGACCTCCACAAGCACCCCGAACGCCTGAGCGGGTAGTCGGTCAACGACCTGTTTTCCGACGAAGGTGCCGCCAGCACTGGCCGGTGCCAATGCGATCCCGTATCCGATGCCAGGAAGGGTGAGGACGGCCGCGAGTCCGAAGACAACCAGTTTCGTCAGGTGCATCACGACAGCGGTGGCCGCCTCCGTCCCGATGTAGGCACCCTTGGTCAGACCCCGGGCCAGCATGAACGGAGCCACCAGCGGCCCCACACTGCCCACGAGAGCCGATCCCAGCCCGGACGCCACCCCTACCCCGACCAGCAGGTGGTCGCTCACCGAACTCACGGTCGGACCCCAACGCAGCCAGACCACGGCGATCAGCAGAAACGCGCCCATCGCCTTGGTCAAGACAGGAGCAGGAGCGGCGACGAAGAGGAGCGAGCCCAGCACCGCTGCAGGGACTGCCCCAAGCGCGAACCACTTCACCACCGGGCGATCAAGCTCAGAACGATTGAGAAAGACCCGGCTGATGTTGCTGGTCAGCTGAACGATGGTCAAAACGGCGACAGCATCTCGCGCACCGAACGCGACGACGAAAATCGGCAGTAGCAGGAGCGCCCCGCCGAACCCGGCAACGGCGCTCACCAGGCCAGCAGCGAACGTCGACAGAAGGAGCACACCAACTTCGAAGACCCATGGAGGCACGAGCCGAACCTAGGCGCTTGCGGCGCCAGCCGTCACACGTCCACCAGCATGGTGCGCTCAACGACCCTGCTGACGATTTCGACCACCAGTGGGTCGTACTCCTCGGCCATTCCTTCGCGCAGTCGGCCCAACGCGTACATGCGCTGCACGCTTTCCATCGAGCCTCCGGCGAAGTCGTCGTATGCGTTAGCCACTCGGATGATTCGGCTGGCCACCGGGATGTTGGCATCGAAGGGCTGCCCCGGACGCCGGAAAGGTTCGGTTTGCTGCTCGACAATGTGTGCGACTCGGTCCATACCGCTCTGGCGGATCACCTCAGCGCCATACGCCGCGATGCGACGCTGATCGTCGCGGGCAATCAGAGTCGTGGCGCCTCCGGAAATGGGGTCGGTCAGCGACAGTTGTCCGATGTCATGCATCAGGGCGGCGTACTTCAGGTCCTTGATCGAATCCTCCGAGAGCCCCATCTCGCGGCCGACAGCGACCGAGAGCTGCGCCACCCGCTGCGAGTGACCGGTCTCGGTGTAGCCACCGACCTCGGTAACGCGCGAGAGCGCCTGAATCGTCTGGTCGTAGGTGGCTCGGATGCTGGCGTAGCGGCGGAACGAGAACTGCGCGACGAGCAATGGCAGTGCGAAGAGCGGCAAGGCCCAGTAGCCCATCACCTGTGCGGCCAGTGCGATCAGAACGCCGGTGGCGCCGATCGCCGAGCCGATCCCGAGCAACGCCCCGAACTCGTCACGTGCAGCAGACATGAAGGGGCTGCGCTCGCGGCCGGAGCGCGCCAGTGCGGCGAGCAGGGCGTCAACGAGGCCACAGAAGAGCACGATCGCCAGCATCAGTGCTGGGAGCTGCCATCCGCCGTCTGAGATGTCCTTGAAGGATCCGTGGGTGTAGAGCGGGCGGAAGAGCAGCGCAGCGAAGCCGGCAATCAGCACGCGGCGGGCCAGGGACTCAAGGCGTGGCGGCTGTCCGACGGCCATGTGCGGCACGGCGCCGATCAAGATGGCGATCGTGCTGACCGCCACCACCTGAAGTACGCCGTACGTCGTCGCGATCGTTTCGTCAGGCAGGCGGAAGTCTCCGAGCAACGCGTAAGCCAGTCCCCCCGCCGCCCCGATGGGAGCAGCCGAGCGGTCACCGGGAAGGTTCACTCTGACCAACTCACCTACCGCGATCAACGCACCGAAGGCGATCGCGATCTGAGCATCGAGGACGGGTTGGGACGCGGTTGCCGCAACACCGGCAACCGCCAGCAGGAATCCTCCAGCAACCACCAGCACCGAACCACCGGAGAACTCGTCAGCCCAAGTGCGCCTCATGACCAACCCCCCCGACGCAGAACATCTCGCCGATGCAAAGTTCGTTCGTTGAGCGCTTCGGATGCAGCGGCCTCGGCTGCCACCTGGGCGTCGGGCTCGGTCGGAAGGTTCGCTGTCGGGTCGTCGTGATCGAACGTCGGTGAGCCAACCTCGATGTCCAACTCGCGCTTTTCAGCTGGCGCCACCGTCGTCCAGGGATCGCGGTCGAGGGCGCTCACAAGCGCGTTCACCATCGTCACGTCAAACTGGGTACCCGCGCACGTCTTGAGCTCACTGAGTGCCTCCGAGACATCGCGGGCCCCTCGGTAGGAACGCGTCGAGGTCATCGAGTCGAAGGCATCAGCAACCGCGATGATCCTGGCGAACTCGGGGATGTCGTCACCGGAGAGGCCCAGCGGGTAACCACGGCCGTCGAGCCGCTCATGGTGATGCATGATCCCGTTGTATGCCTCCTCGAGGAAGGCGATGCCGCGAACCATTTCGGTGCCGTTCCTGGGGTGACGCTTGATCGCCGCGAACTCCATGTCGCTCAGCGGACCGGTCTTCTGCAGCACTCTGGTTGGCACACCCAGCTTGCCGACGTCGTGCAAGATCCCGGCGTACCGCAGTGCCTCGACGCGGTCCTCGCGCATGTCGAGGATGCCCGCGATGAGCACAGATGCACGCGAGACGCGCTCGCTGTGCCCGCGGGTGTAGTGGTCTTTGGTCTCGACAGCTTGCACCAGCGCTCGGATCGTTGACTCGTACGCCTCACGCTGCTCTGCGTACTGATTGAAGGCGCGCCGGGCTACGAGAAGCGGAAGAAGGACAAGCGCTGCGGCGAATCCCCCGCCGATCGACCAAAGAACGGCCATCAGCAAGCCGAGCAGTCCGTAGGCGAAGTACGGCCCTGCCGAGGTGAGGACCATGCTGCGCCAGATGGTGCCCGGACTGATCTGCTCCTGGAAGGCCAGGATGCCGAGCATCAGCGCTGCGTTGACCGCGATCACGGCCGCAATGGACACCACGATCGCGAAGAACAGCTCCGGCGAGAAGCCCACGTCGGGGAGTTTCTTCATGGACTGCCCGCCCATGGTGTCGTAGATCAGGCCACCGGCTAGACCCATCAACACCCACTGTGCGTTGTTGTACAGGATGCGAGACGGCGGCTTACGTCGGTCCAGGACGATGGCCGACACACCCACCAGACACGACACCGGCCAGCCGCCAATGAGGTATGCGGCAATGAGGATGGGGTTGCTGGCCGAGAGCGACACCTCACGGGTCATGGACGACTTGAGGTGGATCGAGAGCACGAAGATCGGCGACAGCACTAGGAGTACCTGGAGATACTCTTCGGGATCCCGCACGATCTGCGTGGTGGCAGCGGTCAGCGCAGCGAGCGCACCGGCCGTAACAACGGCAAGGTACGCCAGCGCAGCGGGACGCAGCTGCTGCATAGAGGTGACTCCTGGGGGAAGGGTGAGGGGGGATCGGGGATCGGCAGCCGAGAAGCTTCTAGTTCCACGACCAACCAGCACCGCTGGAAAGGAAACGCTCAACCGCGGAAACAAGCTTGCTCATTGTGTGGGAATCACCCCTTGCCTGTGATGTCACGAGCCCCGCTATGGCTCATGCGGCATCCGCTCCGCTCAAGGTGTGTGCTCCCAAAGGAACGACACGAGAGACATCAGCTCACCCGCTGCCGATCCCCGATCCACCCTCTTCAGTTGTCGCGGCGGCCGGTCAAGAAAAATAAACACCGCCGAGACGGAAGTGAAGGGTGTGACAGGTGTGACAGTCAAGGAGCGAAGGCCTTTGAGGCCAAACTTTGACCTTGATTAGCCCATTTGGACTAGTCTCCCCAGTCCTAATGAACCATGTTGGACCCGTTTGGCGCATGTAGTCAGGGACTCCTCCACGGCGCCGAACCCGTACGCCGTAGCCTGCACTCGGGGAGCATACGACCGCTGGGGAGGGGGGACCGTGAACGCTGAACCTGGCCGTGTGGCGGCCTACGCCGACCTCGTCGCTGCTGTCCTCGACCTTCGCAGCCCCGGCCCGCGGCAAGCCTTCGACGCCGCACTCACCGAAGCCGTCGCTGCCGGCACCGTCTCCGACGAACTGGCTCGACAGTTGCGTTGGCTCCAACGAGCCAGCGAGCGCGCCATCGTCGAGCATGCCGAAGCCGTCCTGCCCCCCGCCCTCGACGCCCTGCAGACCAACGTGTCTGAAGCGCCAGCCCCTTCAGCGCTTGCGCCTCTCGCGGCTGCATCCCCGCCACCCCAGCCAGCTATGCCCATCCCATCGCCCGACCATGCGAGCGACCATGCGAGCGACCCGGTCGGCGACGCCGTCGGCAATGAGAGGTCTGCAGAGCCTGAAGAGGTCGACGAACCCGAAGCAGCTCCGGTCGTCCAGCTGCAGGCACGCCGCCTGCTCGTAGCTGGGCTGCGACCGCTCCCCGACCCTGCCCACCGTGGGACCCTTCCGTAAGTGCCCACTGATTCCCAGACTTCTGACGCCACCGTGACCCTGACCCGAGAGAGACTCACCTTCATGCCGAGCCTGCGCCTACTCCCCGACCTCGAAGAGTCGATTCGACAGATCCCTGGAGTCCGCGCGGTCAGCGTCGTCACCGACGCCCACGCTCAGCCGACCGAGGTCCATGTCCTCGCCGCTCCAGGCAAGCCTGCCAAGCAGGTCGTTCGCGATGTCCAATCTCTGGCGATGGCCCAGTTCGACATCGATCTCGACCACCGGATTGTGAGCGTTGTCCAGATCGAGGACGAACCGAGCACCGCTGGCGAGGTTTCGACGGCGAGCGACATCTCCGAGACCGGTGCTGCACCCGCCGAGGAGATCCTTGAGGAGATTGAGGCGCAAGCACGACCCATGATCAGTGAGATCGGAGTTCGCAGCACCGGGTCAGAGATCGAAGTCGAAGTACGACTCGAGCTCGACGGCGACACCTTCGTCGGAATCGAGCGGGGTGCGGCAGCTGCCAGCGCCCGGCCTCGCCTGGTCGCAGTTGCGACCCTCAGCGCCCTCGATGAGCTGCTCGGGTTGCCAGCCGCCGTCGAGAGCTCAGCGGTTGTCGACACCGGTACGCACACAGTCGCCCTCGTCGTTATCACGCTGTCCGTCCCCAGACTCGGCGCCCAGTCACTGGCGGGAAGCGCGATGGTCCGCGGCGACGAGACGGACGCCGTCGCAAGGGCAGTGCTGGCCGCCGTCAACCGCCGATTGGGCTGACGCCTTGCCAATGTGGGACGATGTCGTGCCGCAGATGCGGTCCACCCGATGAGTCAGCAGCAGGAGCCACAATGAGCAAGCGCGCCCGTAAGCGTCGCGACCGCAAGAAGAAGAAGGCCAACCACGGCAACCGGCCAACGGCCTGACGCTGGCATCCGCCTTTCAGGCGTCTGCAGCGGCCTCGCCCGATGTCAGTCGAGGCGGAACTTGATGGTCATCTCGGTGCGGACCGTCTCAAGTCGAGCAACGATCGAGGCGCGAAGTGCGTCCGGCGCCGTCTCGCAGCAACTGCGGGCGATCAACGCTTTCACGTCCTGCTCAATCCCGTACTCGCGTAGACACGGTGAGCAGTCGTCAAGATGACTTTGAATGTTATCGATGACCTCGGCGCTGAGCTCACCATCGATGTAGAGATAGACCGCCTCAACCACATCTGAGCAGTCGAGCTCATGCCCTCTGGCGTCGTGGATGCTCATGCCCCGTCACCCCCGCTCGCTGCTGGAGCAAATCCCCGCTCTTTCGCGTACTCCTCCAGCATCCCGCGCAACTGGCGGCGACCTCGATGCAGCCGAGACATGACTGTTCCCACCGGCGTTTCCATAATCTCGGCAATCTCCTTGTACGCGAATCCCTCGACGTCAGCCAGGTAGACAGCTAGTCGAAAGTCCTCCGACAGTGCGGCCAGCGCGTCCTTGACGTCGGAGTCGGGAAGCCGGTCGAGCGCCTCGACCTCGGCCGATCGCAGGCCGCTTGAGGTGTGCGACTCTGCCCGAGCAAGCTGCCAGTCCTCGATCTCGTCGGCACCGGACTGTTGCGGCTCACGCTGCTTCTTGCGATACGAGTTGATAAAGGTGTTGGTCAGAATCCGGTAGAGCCACGCCTTCAGGTTGGTGCCATCCTTGTACTGGTGGAAGGCGGCAAAGGCCTTGGCGTAGGTCTCTTGAACGAGGTCCTCGGCATCGCTGGCATTGCGCGTCATGCGCAAAGCAGCGCCATAAAGCTGGTCGAGGAAGGGAAGGGCATCGCGCTCGAACCTCGCTGCGCGCTCCTCAACGGTCTCCGTGGGTGCATCGTCTTGGCTCATTGGGCGCAAGGGTAGCGCGAAGGCTGTGGCCACGGTCATGCCATGCACAACACCAGGGCAGTCACCGATGATTCCCCCGCAGAGTGGACGAGGCCCAGCGGCGGACTCCAAGCGCGAGGATCTCATCGGCCTCACCCTGCGTGATGGGGCCTCGCCGCCAGACTCGCAGTGAGTGATCAGCTCCTGAGATCGGAAGGACCGTCAGCCGCGCGTGCCCCGAGCCCGATTCGACGACCTCCGCCGCGCTGCCGAACGAATCACGGTCACCTTGGGCGACGAGCACCGGCACCGATGGCAGCTCGGTCACTCTGGATTTGTCCGGTCGCCCAGGGGGATGAAGCGGGAACGCCAGAGCCACCACACCCAGAGCGCCAACCGACCTCGATGTACGGCAGGCGACCCGAGCGCCAGCGCTGCGACCGCCCACAACCAGCGGCAGGGTCGGGTCCGCAAAAACCGGCATGGACTCACGCCATGCGGCGTCCAGCTGTGCAGGCGGTCCAGCAATCCGGCGGCCGGCTACCCGCCACGGCTGTTCGAATCTCCCCACCCGAAAACCGGCAGCAACCATGGCTGCGGCAACCACACGGAGGTCGGGCGCCTCAACTCCCCCGCCTGCGCCGTGGCCGATGGCCAGTTGTGCAATAGCTCGCCCTGCTGGCTCATCGATGTGCCACCGACCGAGCCCATGTCGCGTCGATGCCTCAGCCACCCCAGTGACACCAGTCATGAATTAGCTGGGGGCCACAGCCCGTCAGCACCAACGGTCCCCGGCGCGGCCTCCTCCAGCGGAAGTGGGTCGACCAACTCAGGGCCGTTGTTGCGCACACTGTTGACCCGAACCGAAACAGGGTAAGCGGCAAGCGGCGAACTCTGCGCCGGAACCATGAGTTTCTCAATCACCTCGCGCTCACCCACTGAAGGGTCGAGCCACTGCTGCCAGTCCGACTCGGCAATCACGACCGGCATCCGGTCATGGATGCGACCAACTGCGTCGGTGGCCGATGTCGTGATGATGGTCGCGGTGAGCAACCAGGCATCGGGATCGTCTCGTTCACGAGACTTGTCGTGCCACCACTCGTACAAGCCGGCCATGGCCAGGCTGTGCCCATCAGCCCGGTGGATGTAGAAGGGCTGTTTCACCGGTTTGCCCCGCGATGTCAGCGGCACGTTGTCTCCGGTCGGTGTGTACCACTCGTAGTAGCCATCGGCGGGCAACAGACAGCGACGCTTACCGAAGGCCCGCCGGAATGAGGGCTTTTCGGCAACCGTCTCCGATCGCGCATTGATCATTCGGGACCCGATGGAAGGATCCTTCGCCCACGACGGCACGAGACCCCAGCGGACGATCCGGATTTGGCGCTCTGGAGCTGCTTCTTCCCCTGCTCCTTCTGGTTGTCGAGACAACACTGCGTAGACCCGCTTAGTCGGCGCGACGTTGTAGTCAGCATGGAGTGGTTTGTCGACGAGCGACTCTTCGACGCCGAACTCCTCGACGAGGGCATCGGGATGCTTCGCCGATGCGTAGCGACCGCACATGTAGTGCACCCTAGGCTGAGGGAGTGAGCAACCGCCACGACCATCTCGACGAGGACGATGTCCGCGTACGCCCCGGCAAGGGCAAGTCACGCGCGCGCAGCAAAATCCGCCCCGAACACCAGCAGGCCTCTGGGGCACTGGTGACAGCTGTGGACCGCGGACGCTTCACAGCCGTTCTCGACGACGACCCGGCACGGCTGGTGTATGCGGTGAAAGCGCGCGAGATCGGCCGCAAGGGGATAGTCGTCGGCGACCGCGTTGACCTCGTTGGCGACATCGCTGGCGGAGGGGACGCATTGGCGCGCATCGTGCGTCGACAGCCGCGAATGACCGTCCTACGCCGCTCAGCTGACGACAACGACCCCGTCGAACGGGTGGTCGTCGCCAATGCCGAGCAGTTGGCCATCGTGGTGGCCGCAGCCGACCCAGAGCCACGCCCCCGCTTGGTCGACCGCGCACTGATCGCCGCGTTCGACGGCGGCCTCAGACCAGCGGTGATCGTCACCAAGACCGACCTCGCCAGCGCAGACGAGCTCGTCGAGCGCTACGCCCCACTCGAGATCACCGTGTTGGCCCGATCGAAGGACGAGCCGATGGATGCCCTCCACGGGCTCCTGGACGGAAGGACAACCGTGCTGCTCGGTCACTCTGGAGTCGGCAAGTCCACCCTCGTCAATGCGCTGGTCCCCGCGGCCTTCAGGGCAACCGGAGTCGTCAACGCTGTGACCGGCCGCGGGAGGCACACCTCGACATCAGCGGTGGCCTTTCCCCTCGAGCCGCGCGGGTGGGTGGTCGACACCCCCGGCATCCGCTCATTCGGGCTCGCACACGTCGACCTTTCCCGCTTCATGCGGGCGTTCCCCGACCTTGAAGAAGGCACCCGAGAGTGTCCGCGCGGCTGCACTCACAGCGACTCCTATTGCGCGCTGGACGCATACGTCGCCAGCGCCGGGGCCGACCCCGCGCGGTTGATCTCGCTGCGCCGCCTGCTCGCGAGCCGGAGCGATTTAAGGGAATGAGCCCGCCTACACGCCCGACCAAACCGCCTTGGCACCTGAGTGACCGATGAGCACCATCTGCACGATCGCAACGACGGCCACCCCGATAGCTAGGGCCGGGACCAGCCAGTTGAGCCAGCGCGGAACGGGCGCGTCCCGATCAGCGCGTCGGCCCAGCCACCACAAGGCGACGGCCAGGATCAGCAACGGAATGGCACTGTAGAGGGCTGCGTTGCCAAGCTCAGCATGCTTGTCGATGAGTTCGCTATCGGGCCTACTCTCTTGGAGCTGCTCACCACTTGAGGTGGCGACCGGCACCATCACGGTGGCGAAAGCAGCGACACCGACGACCAGAACCCCGAACCTGCCGCGCCACTTGGGCACCAGGGCAATCGCCATGACACCTAGGGCTGCTAGCGGGATGAGAACGACAACGGCGTGGACAACAAGGGGATGGAGGGGGATTCCCCCGATCGATTCAGGCATGACGGCTATTCAGTCAGGCGCGAGGCCCTCAGGCAAGGACCAACATCCCGCCCCAAGAGTTCGTTGAGCCTCTGTTCACGGCCGCTTAACCCCATCTCGCATCTGTTCCGGTCCATGCCGTCAATGCGACCTGCCCCGAGGCGGCCATCGCCGCCACGATGATGAGGACTGCGACCAACGTCGGCAAGATGGGGTTGGCAAAGCCGTCGCGACGGCGGCGGTCGAGGTCAAGAAGGAGCATCGCTGAAACAGCCAGCCACAGGGCGAGCACGAACCAAACCGACGAAGACCCGTAGTCGGCGTGTTGGGCGGTCTTAAGGGGCGTGACGGTCGGGTACAGCGAGTCCTTGAGGTTCGTGCCGCTGAACTTGGCCGCGATCGTGGCGGCCCAGGCGGCCGTGACCAAGATCCAGGCCAGAATTCCCCACCGCGCCCGCTTCTCTTGACTGACCGCCATGATGACGGAGAGCAAGGCAGCCAGCGGGACGAGAACGACGGCACCGTGGACAACGAGCGGATGCAGCGGCAGGCCGAAGACTGTCTCAGGCACTCGAACTCCTTACTCCTAGCGCAGGGTAACCCCGGTTCCACCGCCGCCGTGGGGGAATGGGGTCGATACTCTGCTCGCCGTGACTGACGATCTCGCTTTCGCCCTGCGCCTCGCCGACGCCGCCGACGCCCTGACGCTTAAGCGGTTCGGAGCTCTCGACCTTCGCGTCGAGACCAAGCCAGACCTCACACCGGTCAGTGATGCCGACCGAGCAGCAGAAGAGCTGATCAGGGCGCTCATTGCCGACGAGCGCCCAGCGGATGCCGTCATCGGCGAAGAGTTCGGCAAGTCCGGATCAGCGGCCAGGAGTTGGATCATCGACCCGATCGACGGCACCAAGAACTACGTACGGGGCGTGCCAGTGTGGGCAACGCTGATAGCGCTCGCCAACGAGGTTCCGGTGACCGACACCCGGTCGATCACCCTCGGGGTGGTCAGCGCTCCAGCGTTGGGCCGGCGCTGGTGGGCGTCGCGGGGTGCCGGAGCCTGGCTCACCACGGGGGGAGCGTCCGTTCCGCTCCACGTCTCCGGCGTTTCTGCGCTCAGTGACGCGTCGCTCTCCTTCTCGGAGTGGAACGACCCGGCGTGGGAGATCGATAACCGCCGGGCCTCCTTCGACCGATTGCTGCGCTCAGCCTGGCGGTCTAGGGCTTACGGCGATTTCTGGTCGCACATGATGGTTGCCGAGGGATCGGCTGATGCCGCGCTCGAGCCTGAGCTGAATGCCTGGGACATGGCAGCCCTCGTTCCCATTGTTGAGGAGGCTGGCGGCACCATCACTGCCCTGGACGGCTCGTCACCCATGGTCGGCGGGAACGCGGTCTCCTCGAACGGCCTGATCCACCCTGCCGTCCTCGGGGCGTTCACCTCTTCTTGAACGGAGGCGTCTCCACCACCCAATCAGCAGCGGGGCCAATGTGATCGCCGCGAGGTCGAACCACCCATACCCGCCCGCAGCGCCACTCGGTGGGTTGCCCATGGTCACCAGACCGGTCGGGTCGTAGGGCTGCCACTCCCAGGTGCCCAACCGAGTCCCGATCAGCTCGAGGTAGGTGACGATGACGAAGGCCCCGACGTAGAGCATGCGTGACCTGCCCCAGGCGAGAAAGCCCAGCAGACACCCGTACCAGAAGAGCCCGAGCAGGTCCGGCCTCGGCGACCAGGGGCTGACACCCCAGATCGCATAAAGGCCCCCGACAACGACGGTGGCTGACACCAGCGACCGTGCATGCCTGCGGAAGAAGGTCGACCGCCCCATGCACAGTGCCGCCAGGTAGACCAGTCCGTGGCCAGGCGGGACAAAGGCCGGCACATTGTCGAAGCGATACGTGTAGACCTCAAGCCACGGCGAGAACGTGTACTCCACGACGGTGGCGAAGGCAATGACCACCGCTGTCTGGACACGGACAAGGGTGGTCTCGCTGCGGAGCAGCAGAACCAGAAGACACCACGTCACCAGCCCGAGCAGGTACTGCTGAACGAGCGTGGAACCGCTGTCAAGACCCAGCGTGACGGGGATCCACGCGAGTACGACAACGGGAGTCCGCCACTCACTCATGGGGCCAGTGTGCCAGCGACACCCTTACCGAGATGACACACCTTTACCGAGATGACTCCGTGCAGCCATTGCCTTGCGGCTCCATCCAGATCGATCATGGAGGTACTGCCCCAGGAGGTGCACCATGATCGTCTCTGACGCCATGACCACTGATGTGGTCACCATCGGGCCATCCCACTCGCTGCGGGATGCCAGCAAGGTCATGGCCGACCGTAAAATCGGTTCAGTTGTCGTGCATGACCCTGAGGCTGACGGCCCGGGGATCTTGACCGAGCGCGACATTGTCAGCGCGGTCGCCGGTGGCGCAGACCTTGATACGTCGGTGGCCACCGACCACCTGACCACCGACTCCGCCTACGGCTCGCCGGGGTGGAGTCTGGATGAAGCGACCGATGCCATGAAGCGGGGAGGATTCCGGCATCTCGTCGTTGTCGAAGGCAGCAGTGTCGTCGGGATCATCTCGATGCGGGACGTCGTGCGTGCCTGGGGGAACATCAAGGCCTAGGGTTTCGTTGGAGGTAGCAGAAACCGAGTAGGCCCAGCAGCACGCAGAATCTCAGGGAGAGCCGATGTCCGTGACCGCCACCTTCAGTGTGACCGGAATGACCTGCGGTCACTGCGTGCAGGCCGTCACCGATGAGATCACCTCCCTGGATGGGGTCGAGAAGGTCGATGTCGACCTGTCGAGCGGATCGGTCACCGTCGTCAGTGCTGAGGCGCTGGCCGAGACCTCCGTCGCCGCAGCCGTTGATGAGGCCGGCTACGCCCTCGCCACATGAGCGAGTCGGTCGAGCTCACGATCGACGGCATGACCTGCGCATCATGCGCGGCCCGAATCGAGAAGAAGCTCAACAAGCTCGACGGCGTGTCGGCGAGTGTCAACTACGCAACCGAGTCTGCCCACGTCAGTGTCACTGACCCTGCCGTCGACACCGAGACGCTGATCTCGACGGTCGAGAAGCTCGGCTACTCCGCAGCGCTTCCGAGGCTCGACGCCGAGCCTCCAGCCGCTGCACTCGACCCCGAGACGGCGATGTGGCGCCAGCGACTCCTCGTCTCCGGTGCCCTCGCACTCCCCGTCCTTCTGATGTCGATGATTCCGGCACTGCAGTTCGACAACTGGCAGTGGCTCGCGCTTACGCTCGCTTCCCCCGTCGCCGTCTGGGGAGCCTGGCCCTTCCACCACGCCGCCTGGGTCAACCTCCGACACGGCGCGACGACGATGGACACCCTGATCAGTGTCGGCGTTGGCGCTGCCTACCTGTGGTCGGTGTATGCGCTCTTCTTCGGTGACGCCGGCATGCCCGGAATGACGATGAGCTTGAGCCTGACCGCATCGGGTAGCGAAGACATCTACCTTGAGGTTGCGTCTGTTGTGACGGTCTTCATCGTCGCCGGTCGCTATCTCGAAAGACGTGCCAAACAAGAGTCTGGCGCCGCCCTGCGCGCTCTCCTGAGTCTCGGTGCGAAAGATGTCGCAATCCTCCGTGAGGGCCGGGAGGAGCGCATCCCTATCGAGCAGCTCGCCGTCGGGGATCTCTTCATCGTTCGCCCAGGCGAGCAGATCGCCACCGACGGAGTCGTCGTCGAGGGTTCGTCTGCTGTCGACACGTCGATGCTGACAGGTGAGAGTGTTCCGGTTGAGGTAGGCGTCGACGATCCAGTCGTGGGTGCGACGGTGAACGCCGGCGGCCGTCTGGTCGTACGTGCCACCCGTATTGGCGCCGACACCCAACTTGCCCAGATGGCGGCACTGGTCTCGGCGGCGCAGGCTGGCAAGGCACCCGTGCAACGCCTCGCCGACCGGGTAGCGGCCATCTTCGTTCCGGTCGTCATGGCGATCGCCGCTGCCACCTGGGTGGGCTGGTACATCGCCACCGGGTCAACGGCTGAAGCGTTCACGTCCGCCGTGGCCGTCCTGATCATCGCCTGCCCTTGTGCTCTTGGCCTTGCTACACCAACGGCACTACTGGTCGGAACTGGGCGCGGCGCACAGCTCGGCATCGTCATCCGCGGACCGGAGATTTTGGAGTCGACGCGCAGTATCGACACGATCGTCCTCGACAAGACCGGGACGGTCACCACCGGACGCATGTCGGTGACCGATGCCGTAGCCCTGCCCGGAACCGAACAGACCGAACTGCTGCGCATCGCCGGGGCCGTTGAAGACGCATCCGAACACCCGGTTGCCAGGGCAATCACCGCACACGCCCGTGAGGCAGTGGGGGCGCTTCCGGCAGTCGATGGATTCGCTAACCACGGTGGCCGCGGTGTCGTCGGTGTCGTGGACAACCACGCCGTCGTCATCGGCCAGCCCGTGTGGATGGCCGACTGGAGCCTTCAGGTCCCCGACGATCTCGCTCCCGCCATCGCCGAGGCACAGAGCCGCGGTGCCACCGTCGCGGTCGTTGCCTGGGACGGCGCTGTCCGCGGCTTTGTTGCCGTCAGCGACACCGTCAAGCCCACCAGTGCCGAAGCCATCAGCGAGCTGCGCCGGCTTGGGCTCGAGCCGATTCTGCTGACCGGCGACCACGCGGCGACTGCAGCAGCAGTCGCCGCAGAGGTAGGCATCGACCGCGTGGTAGCCGGGGTACTCCCCGAAGGAAAAGTCGACGAAGTCCGTCGCCTGCAACATGAGGGACGCGTGGTGGCGATGGTCGGTGACGGCGTCAACGATGCGCCGGCTCTGGCGCTGGCTGACCTCGGGCTGGCGATGGGCACCGGCACCGACGCCGCCATGCAGGCCAGCGACCTGACATTGGTGCGAGGCGACCTGCGCGCTGCACCCGACGCCATCAAGCTCTCGCGCAGGGTGCTGGCCACCATCAAGGGCAACCTCTTCTGGGCCTTCGCCTACAACGTTGCCGCGATCCCCCTGGCAGCGGCAGGACTGCTGAACCCCATCATCGCCGGCCTCGCCATGGCGGCGTCCAGCCTCTTTGTGATGGCCAACTCACTCCGGCTGCGGTCCTTCAACCCCTAGCTGGCGCTGTTAGGCGTTGGGGGAAGCCGGGATCGTCCCTAGACGGCCGGCCTGGAAGTCCTCGAAGGCTTTGATGAGCTCGGCCTTGGTGTTCATCACGAAGGGGCCATAGGTGGCAACGGGCTCGCGGATCGGCTGACCGCCGAGAATGTAGACGTCGAAAGCGGTGTCGCGGGAGTCCTGGCGCTCGTCGGCCGCGACCGTCAGCGACGTCCCTCCCCCGTACACAGCCAGTTGCCCCCAGGACATTGGACGCCGCTCGGCGCCGACCGATCCCTTGCCGGAGAGCCCGTAGACCAGAGCGTTGAAGTCCTCGCGCCAGGGCAGGGTGAGCGACGCACCCGGCGCGATCGTGGCGTGCACCAGCGTGATCGGGGTGTAAGTGGCACCCGGTCCGGCGTGTCCGTCCAGATCGCCAGCGATCAGTCGCACGAGCGCACCTCCATCGGGAGAGCTCAGCAGGCTGACCTTGCTCGACGTGATGTCCTGGTAGCGCGGTTGCGCCATCTTCAAAGCGCTCGGCAGGTTGACCCAGAGCTGCAGCCCATGGAAGAGCCCTCCGGACATCACCACGTGCTCAGGAGGAGCCTCGATGTGCAAGATGCCGGCACCGGCCGTCATCCACTGGGTGTCGCCGTCGCTGATCAGGCCGCCGCCGCCATTGGAGTCCTGGTGCTGCATGAGCCCGTCGATCATGTAAGTGACCGTTTCGAACCCACGGTGCGGATGCCACGGCGTCCCCTTGGGCTCTCCAGGCGCGTACTCGACCTCGCCCATCTGGTCCATGTGGATGAACGGGTCCAAGGCCCGAAGATCGACACCGGCAAATGCTCGGCGAACCGGAAAGCCCTCACCCTCGAAGCCCGATGGGGCCGAGGTGACACTTTCCACCGGACGCGGTCGGTCAATGGCCACGTCAACGGAGCCGATGCGAGGCAGGGTCAGGACGTCGTCGACAGTCACCGCAGGCACGGCAGCCTCCTCCGGGGGCGGGAATGCTTTCTTTCGGATGAACTTACTTGACAGTTCAAGTATTCCAGGAGTAATCCGATGGCGCAGATCGTGCCACTGCTCCTACCGTCGCACCATGCCATCCACCACACCTGAGCCGCACGGACGGGTCAGCCGCGTTGATCGAGGCATCTGCGATGTCTTGACAAGCAGCGGAACCACGCGCGCCAGGTGGTCGGCGGCCGTGACGACCGCGGCTGGCCACTCTCCGGACGCTGTCCCGTGCGTTGGCGACGAGGTCATGCTCAGACTCGATGGTGACCAGACCTGGCTCGACGCAGTCCTCCCCCGCCGCAATGCCGTAACCCGGGCTTCGGTCGAGCCGGGCAGCAGCCATCAGCAAGTTCTCGCCGCCAACGTCGACGTGCTGGCCATCTGTGAGCCCTGCCAGCCGGCGCCAGCGGCTGGACGAGTCGAGCGCCTGCTCGCCCTCGCATGGGAGTGCGGCGCCCAGCCTGCTGTCCTGCTCACCAAGGCAGATCTGGACCCAGACATCGATCGCACCACAGCGGAGGTCAGCGCGCTCGCTCTGGGTGCCACGGTCGTCCCGGTCAGCGTCCCCAGCGGCCAGGGCCTCGATGCCGTGAGTGCGCTCACTTCGCCGGGTCAGGCTCTGGCGCTTCTCGGCCCTTCCGGAGCGGGCAAGTCAACGTTGCTCAATGCGCTTCTCGGCTACCAGGCCATGGTCACGAGCCATGTCCGCGACGACGGCAAGGGCCGGCACACCACCGCGCATCGTGAACTTCACGTGCTCGGCGACGGCTCGTACGTCATGGATACCCCTGGGCTGCGTAGCATCGGCCTGGCCAGTGCAGATGGCCTGGACCAGGTGTTCGCTGAGATCGGTGAGCTTGCGGAGTCATGCCGCTTCGCCGACTGCGAGCACCGCACCGAGCCAGGTTGCGCCGTCCTCGCTGCCATCGACTCGGGCACGTTGCTACCGCGTCGGCTCGACAGCTTTCGTAAGCTCCTCCGCGAGGCTGCCTACCAAGAGCGTCGAAGTAATGCTCGCCTCGCTGCTGCTGAGCGATCCCGCTGGAAGGCGCTCAACAAGCAGATGCGGCAGCCAGGGCGCAATCGCCCCTGACGGTCACGCGGCGATGGGTCGGGTGCCGTGTCGGGTGATGAGGTGGACGCCGAGCACGCGGACGTCGTCTCCGCAGACTTCCTGAGCGGCCTCCCGCCATCGGTGGTCGGTGGCGGTCAGGCTCAGGCCATCCGCACGACCAACGGCGATGAGGACGGCGCCAGCCAAGTCGTTCTCGCGGGCAGCTTGGACGAAAACACCGAGTGCGTGCCGGCACTCCTTCGCAGTGAGTTCTTGGGGTATGTCCTCGACGATGCAGGGGGCCAGAAGGTAACCAGCAGAATCGCAGATCAAGACCAAGAGAGCGCCGCTGTCACGCGCTTTCTCGGTCACGAGGAGATCGAGGAGGTCGGCGATGCGATCTGGTCGGTCGACCGGTTCTTCGTCCCAGTTCTTGGGTAGCTTCTCGAAGTTCATGCCAGCAGGGTGGCCCGAACACTCGACCGAAACGGCTAATCCACAGGCAGGGGCGCTAGACGACTTCGCGTACCTCTGCGAAGTGACAGGCCACCGGGTGGCCCAAGCCGCGGTCGACGAGCTCAGGGGTTTCGGTCGCGCAGATATCCTGTGCCTTCCAGCAGCGGGTGCGGAATCGGCAGCCGGACGGCGGGTC